>CALAQS010000345.1 GCA_937888435.1 uncultured Acidobacteriota bacterium | reverse complement strand
CGTCCCGTCGGCCGCGGGGCCGGCCGGATGGTTCGCGCCCGTCGTGAAGTTCAGGTCGTTGTGGCAGGAGCCGCAGGCCGCGATCGACGGGTACGTGTACCAGTTGCCGCCGCCGGCGGCCGCCGGGTCGTGGCAGGTCGCGCAGAAGCGGATGTCCTGCGGGTAGGTGATCGGGCCGATGGTCGAGTCCTTCCCCTGGTGCAGGGCATGGAAGAAGATCTCGCCGTCGAGGTGCGTGTTCGCCCCCGTCATGTTGTTCGGGTTGTGGCAGAGCACGCAGGTCTTGATGTCGATGTAGTTGCCGCCGTGCTCCGAGAGCGGGTCGTGGCACTGGTTGCAGCGGGCGACCGTCATCGCGTTGAACGTCGTCGCGGCCGCGCCCGTGGACGGGACGTAGTCCTTGTAGGCGGGCGTCGCATAGTAGTTCTTCCCTACGATGTCGGTCGTGTTCCGGACCGCGCCCATGTACACCGTCACGGGCTGAGTGTTGTCGAACGTCGGGAGGGCGGCGGAGAACGTGTACTTGTAGTGGCCGGTCTCGAAGTCCTGGAAGGTGCCCGCCGTGTCACGGCTCGGGCTGCCGCCCGACACGATGAGGTTCGTGTACCGGCGGGTCGAAGCGTTCCACGTCGCGACCGTGAAGCGCGGCGTCACGGTGCCGGGCGTCACGAGAC
Source organism: uncultured Acidobacteriota bacterium (assembly GCA_937888435.1). Taxonomy (GTDB): domain Bacteria; phylum Acidobacteriota; class Thermoanaerobaculia; order UBA5066; family UBA5066; genus Fen-183. Next base: position 14,918 of record CALAQS010000345.1, on the reverse strand, counting down.
CGTAGCGGTCGAGAGGCCCGTTGAGGTTGTCGGTCAGGTAGAACTCGACGACCGGCTTCTGGCCCGAGGCCACGTTCGTGACCGACGCGATCCTGATGTTCAGGCCGGGACGGATGTAATCGAGCGCCTCGGCGGCGAGGTACGCCTCTTTTTCGGTCGCGTCATAGGCGACAGGGGTCGCCTCGCGCGCCACCGGGGAGGGGCTGGTGTGCGTCACCGATGTCATTGGCACCGCGACGAGACCAGCGAGGAACGTGAGAGCCGTGCGTGATACCAGTGACATCGTCAGCCTCCTTGCCGGAAAAGAAAAACCTAAGAAACGTCAACGAACATGGGTTCGCGGGAAATGGCTGCTTTCATCCGTTCCTGAGGGTAGGGGCACGGCAGCCTGCAACGCTTTGATTCAGTTGCATCAAATTACTCCGAGGAACAAGCTTAAGAACTTCCCGGCTCCCCGGCCGCGAGACCGGGTTTCCCCCAAAAAGGCTCCGCGGGGCCGTCAACCGCCGGCTGTCAAGCCGAAGGCCGCCCGAAGCGCGGTTTCATGCGCCTTCACGGTGGCCGCGATGTCGCGAGGCGTGTGCGCGGTCGACACGAACATCGCTTCGAACTGCGCCGGGGCGACGAAAACGCCGCCAGCGAGAAGCGCGTGGAACCACTTCCGGAACGCTTCGAGGTCGGACGTCTTCGCGTCGTCGAAGTTCAGGACCGGGCCCGCCGTGAAGAACGGCGTGAGGATCGACCCCACGCGGTTGATCACGACGCGGTCCTCGACGCCGACCTTCCTCGCGGCGGCGTTCATCCCGCGCTCGAGCTCCACCGCGGCCTTTTCGAGCTTCGCGTAAACCGCGGGCGTGAGGGAATCGAGCATCGCCTTCCCGGCCGCCATCGCGAGCGGGTTTCCCGAGAGCGTCCCGGCCTGGTAGACGGGGCCGTCCGGCGCGATCCTCGCCATGAGATCCGAGCGGCCGCCATACGCGCCGACGGGCAGCCCACCCCCGAGGATCTTGCCGAGGCACGTGAGGTCCGCCCGCACGCCGTACAGCTCCTGAGCGCCGCCTTTCGCGACGCGGAAGCCCGTGATGACCTCGTCGAAGAGCAGCAGCGCGCCCTCGCGATTCGCGATTGCGCGGAGGCCTTCGAGAAATCCCGGCGCCGGCGCGACGACACCCATGTTGGCGGCGACCGGCTCGACCGCGATCACCGCGATGCGCTTCGGATGCGCGGCGAAGAGGGCCTCGACGGAGGCCAGGTCGTTGTACCGTGCGGTCAGCGTGAGGCCGGCGAGAGACGCGGGCACGCCGGGCGAGCCGGGAATGCCGAGCGTCGCGACGCCGGAGCCCGCCAAGACGAGGAACGAGTCCGCGTGGCCGTGGTAGCAGCCCGCGAACTTCAGCACGAGGTCGCGGCCCGTCGCGCCGCGGGCGAGGCGCACCGCGCTCATCGTGGCTTCCGTCCCAGAGGACACGAAGCGCACCTTCTCCATCGACGGGAAAGCTTTCGTGACGCGCTCGGCCAGCTCGACCTCGCCCCTCGTGGGCGCGCCGTACGACGTGCCACGGGGCAGGGCTCTTCTCACGGCCGAGAGAATCGGACCATGCGCGTGCCCGAACACGAGCGGGCCGTAGGACATGACGAAGTCCACGTATCGGTTGCCGTCCGCGTCGATCACCGTGGCGCCGCGGCCCTTCTTCACGAAGAACGGCGTCCCGCCGACGGACGCGAACGACCTCACGGGCGACGACACCCCGCCGGGCATGCGCTTTTTCGCCCGGGCGAAAAGGGCTTCGGATTGGGACGTTCTGCGAAGACGCTTTCGCCTCACGCCAGCCATTCCGCCGCTTCTTTCGCGTGGTACGTCAGAATCAAATCCGCGCCCGCGCGCTTCATGGACGTCAGGATCTCGAGCGTGACGCGCTTGCCGTCGATCCAGCCGTTCGCGGCGGCGGCCTTCACCATCGCGTACTCGCCGGATACGTTGTAGCAGGCGACAGGCACGTTCGTGGCCTCCTTGGCGGCGCGCACGACGTCGAGGTACGCGAGCGCGGGCTTGACCATGACGAGGTCCGCGCCCTCCTCGACGTCAGAGAGAACTTCCTTGATCGCCTCGCGCACGTTCGCCGGGTCCATCTGGTAGGCGCGGCGGTCGCCGAAGGACGGCGTCGACTCGGCGGCCTCGCGAAACGGGCCGTAGAAACCCGACGCGTACTTCGCGGCGTATGCGAGAACCGCCACGTCGCGGTAGCCGGACTTGTCGAGAGCGGCGCGGATCGCCCCGACGCGCCCGTCCATCATGTCGGAGGGCGCGACGACGTCGGCGCCCGCCACCGCGTGTGCGAGCGCCTCGGCCGCGAGGATTGGGAGCGTCGCGTCGTTGTCCACGGTGTCTTGCTCGATAACGCCGCAATGGCCGTGGTCCGTGTACTCGCAGAGGCAGACGTCCGTCATGACGACGGTCTTCGGGCTCTCGGCCTTGATCGCGCGCACGGCGCGGCAGACCGGACCCTCGGGATCCGCGGACGAAGTGCCCACCGCGTCCTTCTCCTCGGGAATCCCGAACAGGATCACGGAGAGGACTCCGAGCGAGGCGAGCGACTTCGCGTCCTTCGCGGCCAGCTCGGGCGACACACGGTCGACGCCCGGCATGGACGACACCGGCTGTCGCACGCCGGCGCCGGGCACGACGAAGAGCGGCGCGATGAAGTCCGAAGGGGCGAGCGACGTCTCGCGCAGGATCGCTCGGAGGCTCTCGGAGCGGCGGAGTCGGCGATAGCGGTGGAGGGGGAAGCTCATCATGTTTCCTTCCGAAGGACGTCGAGGAGTTCGGAGATGCGCGCGTGCGCCGGAATCGAAGGCGGAGGCAGCCCCCGGGCCGTGACGGCCTTGGCGGTCTCGGGCCCGAGCGCGCCCCATCTTACGTTCGGTTTTGGCGCAGCCGGCGGACCCAGAGCGGCGAGCAGCACGTCGAGGCCCGCCGTGGAACCCACGGCGACGGCCGCGAACCGGCCGGCGCGGAAATCGGAGAGGATCGAAGGATTCAGCTCGGACGAGGTCAGAGGACGCTTCTCGTAGACCACCGGAGCGACGAGCTGGATGCCGAGCGCGCGAATCTGTTCCAGCGGTTCGGGCGCCGCGTCGGAGCCGTGCGGCCAGAGAACGCGCACGAGAGAGGGAGCCGAAGACTTTCTTAGAAAGTGAACGACCCCCGCGGCACCGGGGACCGACGGAACGACGATCTGCGTCTCGGAAGCCCCACTGTAGGTTGACGCTTCGCCGGAAGTGCCGTCGAGCGGCCCGCCCGCATTCACCCTTCTAAGCAAATCCCCGGTGCCCTCCCCCACCGCCACCATCTGCGCGAAGGGGGCCCGAAAGAGAGGGAGCAGGTAGTTGATCGTCTCCTTCGAAGAGATCACGAGCGTCGCGCCGCGCGCGTCGAATGCGAGCGCCTCGGCGACGCCCTCGGGGCGCGGAACGACGGTGTGGGTGTAAAGGACGGTCACATCCGAGGGCAGGGCGTCTTCGGAGCCGGCCGCGCCGGAGCGCAGGAGGAGGATTCTGCCGCTCACCCCGGTGTCCGTTCGCGCGCCGCGTCGATGAGTCGCGCGGCGCCGCGCCCGAGAAGGCGCTCGGCGAGGGCACGGCCGAGGGAAGATTTCTGAGAAGGGTAAGAAGGAGAAGGCTGCGACGCGGGTTCGCTCAGCTCGTCTTCGAGGCATTCTCGCCCGTCGAGCGACAGCACGCGGCCAACGAGTCTTAGCGTGCGATTCCCCTCTTCCCCTTCGAAGAATCCCCGGGCGCCGACAGGCGCCCGGCAGCCGCCCCTCAGGAAATGCAGCAGGTCCCTTTCGGCGTCGGCCGCGACGCGCGTCTCGAAATCCTCCATTCTCTTCAGCGCCGCGATCGTCTCGAAGTCGTCCGCCCGGCAGCTGATTCCGAGGGCGCCCTGCGCCGGCGCTCCGAGCATCTCATCCCGCTCAAGCCGGCGCGTGATGACGCCTCCCCTGCCGAGGCGGTCGAGGCCGGCGCACGCGAGGATGAGCGCATCGGCGCGGCCCTCCTCGAGACGCTGGAGGCGCGTGTCGACGTTGCCGGCCATCGCGACCGGCACGAGGTCGGGCCGGACTCTGAGGAGCTGCGACACGCGCCGGGGCGACGACGTGGCGACGCGTGCCCCGGGTGGAAGCGCGCTCACCGTCGTCACGCCCGTGTGACGCGATGCGACGACGAACGCGTCGCGCGGGTCCGCGCGCTCCGGCACGGCGGCGAGAACGACGCCGGGGGCGACGATCGTCGGAACGTCTTTCAGGGAATGGACCGCGAAGTCGATCTCGTTTCGCTGGAGCGCCTCGTCGAGCGCGCGGACGAAGACGCCCGCGGCGTCACCGCCGGGCGGGGCCTTGCCCTCGCTCGAGAGCTGGTCGCCGTGCGTGCGGATGACGATCGTTTCGACGGGCCGGCCCGAGAGGAGCGCCAGCTCGGCCGCAAAAGCGCCCGACTGGGTGCGCGCCAGCGCGCTCGCACGCGTGCCCATCCGAAGCGGGCGCGCCGCGATGGCGGTGGTCATTTTTGAGTCTCGTCGAGGTGGAAAAGGGCGCGCACGGCCGCGGCGCGCTCGAGACGCTCGGAGCCGTCCCCTTCCTTCAGACCTACCGTCGGGTCGTGGAGGATGTGGGCCACGAGCGTTTCCGTGAGGCGCTCGACCGCGGCCCTCGCGGATGGGTCCAGCGCGGCGAGCCTGCTGGAGTGTTTCTCGAGCTCGGCGCGCCGGATGCTTTCGAGCTTTTCCCTCAGGCCGCGCACGACGTCGCCCTGCAGGAGTCCGCCCCACCACTCCTGGAATTTCCGGACGCTCTCCTCGACGATCGCCTCCGCGTGCGGCACCTCTCCCGCGCGCGCCCGCGAGTTCACCGCGGCCATCTCCTCGAGGGAATCGAGATCGTAGCGGTAGACGTCGGAGAGCTCACCCACCTCGGGCTCGACGTCGCGCGGTACGGCAAGGTCGAGAACGAGGAGCGGGCCGCGACGCGGCGCGCCATGAAGAGCGGTGCGCAGAGCCCCGGCCGTGAGAACAGGCTCGGTCGCGTTCGTGGCGGAGAGGACGAGGTCGACGGCCGCTGCCGCCCGGGCGCGGTCTTCCCACCGCACCGCCCGGCCGCGGACAGCAGCCGCGAGGGCTTCACCGTTCTCGTGCGAGCGGTTCGCGACGAGAATCTCCGAGACGCCGTCGTCGGCGAGCAGCCGGGCCGTGAGCTCGGCCGTCTCTCCGGCGCCGATCAGGAGAACTTTCCTGTCCCTCAGCGACTCGAAGATGCGCCCCGCGAGGAGCAGCGCGAGACCCGCGACGGACGTCGGTTTCTGGCCGAGCGCCGTCTCGGCGCGGACGCGCTTGCCGCATTCGAGCGCGCTCATGAACAGCCGGTTCGTCACGGTGCGCACCGTGCCCGCCGCCGTCGCGAGGCGGTGAGCCTCGCGGATCTGCCCGAGGATCTGCGCCTCGCCCAGGACCATCGAGTCGAGGCCCGCGGCGACGCGGAAGAGATGCCTCACCGTCGCGTCGCCATGGCCAGAGAGAGCCGTCCGGCGCAGCAGCGCGTCATCCACGCGGTGAAACCGCGAGAAGAACCCGGCGAGCGCGTCGAGCCCGTCCTCGCGGTCGGACATCCCATAGATCTCGGCGCGATTGCACGTGGACACGATCGCGCCCTCGGACAGGATGTGCTCCTGAAAGAGCCCGTCGAGCGCTGCGCGCGCCTTCTCCGGCGTGAAGGCGAGTCTCTCTCTCAGGTCGAGAGGCGCGGCGCGATGGTCCCATCCGACGAAGAGCAGGTTCATGACGTGAAATCGTGCAGCTTGCTGACGAGGAGGTTGACGGCCGTATAGGAGAGCAGGACGAGCACGAACCCGGCGATCGAGAGCCGGGCCGTCGAGACGGGTGCGGCCCCCCGATGCGCACGCACGAGAACGAACACGTAGAACGCGAGCGTCGCGAGCGCGAACCAGATCTTCGGGTCGAGCGCCCACAGCGGGTGCTCTCCTCTCCACATGCGCGACGCCCAGAAGAGACCGAGAAGAACTCCGACCGTCAGGGAGAGGATGCCCAGGGAAAGCGACGTGCGGTTCGCGCGCTCGAGGTACGAGAGGCTCGGGAGCCGCGAGGCGGGGCCTGTGAAGGCATGTTTCTTGAGCGAACGCCCCACGACCACGTAGAGCAGCGAGAGCGCGCAGGCGACCGCGAACGCGGCGTACGCGAGCATGTTGAGCGTGACGTGGAGGGCGAAGATCGGGCCCTTCAGCTCCGGCGCGTCCTTGTGGACGGGCGTCGTCTGCACGACCGCGAGCAGGAGGAAGACGAGGGCCGCGGGCATCAGGAAGGGCCCGAGGGAGCGGTCCCGGTGGCGGAACTCGAGGGCGATGTTCAGCACGGCGAGGAAGAAACCGAAGAGCTTCATGGAGCCGAGAAGGTCGCGGTACGGCACGGTATGGAGCGCAAGAGAGCGCGCGTAGAGCGTGCCGAAGTTACAGACGGCGCCGAGGACCGCGAAGGCGGTCGCCGACCGGCCGATCCACGCGGCCGTCCGGAAGAGCGACGTCGTGTAAAGAACCGCCGAAAGGGCGTATGCGACGAGGGCCAGCCACCCGAGCGTCGAAGCGAGCTGCGCGGCCGCGGTCACATCGGCGATTATAGGAACCCCCGCGGGGCGAGGGTCAGTACGGATGCATCAGGGGACTCTCGCCGCTTCGGACACGGAACGCGACGCTGGACGCGTCCTTTCTGACGATTCGCCGCGCATCGCGATGCTAACCTCCCGCGCCATGCCCGCCAACGTTCCGGGGCCGTCCCGACAGCGCTTCGTCGACGCCGCCTTCGGCCGGCCGACGGATCTCCCGCCCGTCTGGCTGATGCGCCAGGCCGGACGCTACCTGCCCGAGTACCGCGAGGTCCGCAAGCGCCTCAAGTTCCTCGAGCTGTGCGCGGACGTCCCGGCCGCCATCGAGGTATCCCTCCAGCCATTCCGGCGCTTCGGCATGGACGGCGTCGTCTTTTTCTCCGACATCCTGATCCCTCTTCCGCCCATGGGCCTCGAGGTCCGGCTCGACGAGGGAGGGCCGCAGCTTCCGAGCCCGGTCCGCACGGCGCAGGACGTCGCGAGACTCCACGATTTCGATCCGACCGTCGACACCGCGTTCGTGACGGAGATCCACCGCGGCCTCAAGAGGATCGTCCATGACACGGCGGCCACGATCGGGTTCTGCGGGGCGCCCTGGACGCTCGCGACGTACGCGATCGAGGGAGGCTCGTCGAAATCGTTCGCGACGGTCAAGACGATGATGCACCGCGAGCCGAAGCTGCTCGAAGAGCTTCTCGCGAAGCTCGCCGACGCCTGCGGCAAGTACCTCGCCGCGCAGATCGAGGCTGGCGCCGACGTCGTCCAGATCTTCGACTCGTGGGCGGGCGAGCTCTCGCGCGCCGACTACGACCGCTTCGCGCGCCCCGCGACCGAGCGGCTCCTGTCGCACCTGTCGCGGCGCTCACGGGTGCCCGTCGTCCTCTTCGCCTCGGGCTCGTCGCATCTCGTCGACTCGTTCGGGCAAATGCCGGTCGACGTCCTCTCCATCGACTGGAAGCTCCCGCTCGACGAGGCGCGCAAGCGCGCAGGAGGCAAGGCGCTGCAGGGGAACGTCGACCCCGGCGTCCTCCTCGGAACGCCGGAGGGCGTGAGGGAGGCCGTATTCGCCGCGCGGAGCGCGGCCGGCCGCGTCGGCCACATCGTGAATCTCGGCCACGGCATCCTCCCGCCCACGCCGCCGGAGAACGTCGCGGCCTTCGTCGCGGCCGCGCGCGCACCGCTGCCGACCTGATCGAGCGACTGGGTCGTTAGTGCACCTGCACCGGACACGGGAACCGACGCGCCGGTGCTAACCTCGCGCGCGTGAGCGCGATCCCGATCCGGCTCCGTGGCGAGACGCTCCCGATGACCACGGAGCTGCTCGAGAAGTACAACGTCCAGGGCCCCCGGTACACGTCGTATCCGACGGCGCCGGAGTGGACTGACTCCTCCCCCACCGACTGCGAGGCCGCATGCGCGCGCACGAACGCGAAGGGTTCGCCGGTCTCCGTTTACGTCCATCTGCCCTTCTGCGACGAGCAGTGCTGGTTCTGCGGCTGCTTCGTGAAGGTCGTCCCGAAACCCGACCGCAGAGGCGACTCACGCGAGGAGATCGAGCCCTACCTGGCGGACGTCCATCGCGAGATCGACATCCTCGCGTCGCACATCGACCGCGCGCGAGAGATCAAGCAGGTGCACTGGGGCGGCGGCACGCCGACGTACCTGACGCCGAAGCAGGCGGACCGGCTCGCGCAGCACCTACTCGAGACGTTCCGGCCCGCCGTGGACGCGGAAGTCTCCGTCGAGGTGGATCCGCGCGTGACGACGCCCGAGCACCTCGCCGTCCTGAAGAACCGCGGCTTCAACCGCGTGTCGATGGGCGTGCAGGACTTCGACCCCGAGGTGCAGGAGCTCGTGAACCGCATCCAGCCCTTCGGGATGACGAAGGCGCTCGTCGAGGCCGCGCGCGCTCTCGGCTACGCCTCCGTGAACCTCGACATGATCTACGGCCTGCCCGGCCAGAAGCGGGCGGGCTTCGAAAAGAGCGTCGAGGACATCATCTCCCTGCAGCCGGACCGCGTCGCGATGTACTCCTACGCACACGTGCCGTGGCTCAAGCGGCCGCAGCGCGTTCTCGCGGCCCACCTGCCGGAGGGCACGGAGAAATTCGCGATCTTCGTCTCCGGCATCGAGCGTTTCACCGCGGCGGGCTACACGTACATCGGCATGGACCACTTCGCGCTGCCGCACGACGAGATCGTCAAGGCGCAGAAGGACCGCACCCTCTACCGCAACTTCCAGGGCTACACGACGCACGCCGGCTGCGATCTCTACGGAATTGGGGTCTCGGCGATCGGCTCGATCGACGACATGTACGTCCAGAACACGAAGGACTACGCCGCCTACCACCAGGCGACGGAAAAAGGACGCTTCTCGACCGTCAAGGGGCACCGGCTCACGGGAGCCGACTTCCTCAGGCGCGACGTCATCACGCGGCTTCTCTGCCACTGTGTCATCGACAAGCGCGCGATCGAACGCGCGTATTCCCTTCGTTCGTTCGACGAGACCTTCGCCTCGGCTGCGGCGCGGCTTCCCGAGTTCGTCGCGGACGGAATGGTCGAGCTGACGCCGGACGAGATCCGCGTCACGACGCTCGGGCGGATCTTCATCCGGAACGTGGCTATGCTCTTCGACGCCTACCTCGAGCAAAAAGCTCCCGACGCGCCGAAAATCTTTTCCCGGACCCTGTGAGCGGCGAAAAACTGGGAGTCCTTCTCGTCCAGCTCGGAGGGCCGGAGAGCCGCGAGGAGCTCAAGCCCTTTCTCTACGAGCTTTTCGTGGACCCCGAGATCCTCGGCATCCCGTTCGCACCCCTGAGGAAGCTGGCGGCCTGGACGATCGCGACGCTTCGCAAACCGAAATCCGCCGAGATCTACGAGCGCATCGGATGGTCGCCGATCCGCCGCTGGTCCCAAACACAGGCCCGGCTTCTCGAGGAGGCGCTCGCCCTCCGGACGGAGGCCGGCACCCGCACGCACGCCGTGCGCGTCGGCATGACGTGCTCGGCGCCCACCGTGGAGACCGCTCTCGGGGAGCTGCGCGCCGCGGGGGCCACGCGGCTCCTCGTCCTGCCGCTCTATCCCCAGTACTCCGTGACGACGACGCGCGGCTCTTACACCCGCGTCTCGCGTGCGCTCGCCGCGATGGGCTGGGCGCCGGAATGCCGGCACGCTCCCGACGCGTGGTACGACGAGCCGGGTTTCATCGCGGCTCACGTGGACCGCATCCTCGCCGCGTCCGCCCTTCTGCCGGACCCAGATCCCAAAAGGACCGTGGTCCTCTATTCGGCGCATTCGCTGCCCGTCAAGACCTTGACGAAAGAGAAGGACCCTTATCCGCACCACATCGAGGAGACCGTCCGGTTGATCGACGCGGCGCTCGGGAACCGCTACCGGTCGCGCCTCGGTTACCAGTCGAAGGTCGGTCCCGTCAAATGGCTCGGCCCTTCGACCCCCGACGTCCTCAAAGACCTCGCGAAGGCCGGCGAGAGACAGGTGCTCGTCGTGCCGGTCGCCTTCGTGTCGGACCACGTCGAAACGCTCTACGAGATCCGACTGCTCTTCGGCGACGAGGCGGCGCGCCTCGGCATCCCACATTATGCCGTCGCCGAGGGCCTCAACGACCACCCGGCCTTCATTCGCGGCCTCGCCGACATCGTGGAAAAGGCCGCTGCGTGACGCGCATCGTCATCCTCGGAGGCGGGATCGCGGGCCTCACGGCCGCGTTCCGGCGCGCGAGCGCGGGCGAGACGATCGTCCTCGAGGCGGGACCACTGGCGGGCGGCTCGATCCGGACGATTCGGGAGGACGGGTTCACGCTCGAGTGCGGGCCGAACACTTTACGTACAACCGCGGCCGCCGAGCGCCTCCTCGCCGATCTCGGCCTCGAGCCCGAAACCGTCAAGGCCGACAGCAAGGCTCCGCGCTGGATCGTGCGCGGCGGCTCGCCTCGCGCGGTCGTGCCCGGTCCCGCGGCTCTCTTCAACAAGGTCTTCACGACGAAAGGGAAGCTGCGCCTCCTCAAGGAGCCCTTCGTCGCGCCGCGGCCCGCGTCTCTCGAGGACGAGAGCGTCCACTCCTTTTTCGCGCGGCGCTTCGGCGAGGAGGCGGCGGTGTACGGCGCAGGGCCGATGGTGTCCGGCGTCTACGCGGGCGATCCCCGCTCCCTTTCGATGCGCTCGGCGTTCCCCCGCCTCTGGGAGGCGGAGGGCGCAGCTGGAAGCGTCATAAGAGGACTTCTCAGAAAGAAAGAAAAGAAAGGCGCCGCGGCGGCTCCCGCGCGTCATCGAGCGAGAACTCTCACCTTCAACGGCGGCCTCTTCGCGCTCATCGAAACCCTTCAGAGCCGCTTGAGCGAGCGACCCGGCTTCCGTCTGGAGTTGAACGCGGCCGTCGTCGCGATCGAAGGGCCGCGCACACCCGGCCCGCCAGGCCGCCGTTGGACCGTGCGCACCGCCGACGGGCGGGCTTTCGACGCCGACGTCCTCGTGTCAACGCTCTCGGCTCCTGCGGACGCCCAGCTCCTCGACGGCGTCCTGACGCGCTCGGCCGCCGCCCTCGCTCTCTTACCGTCCTCGCCCGTCACCGTTGTCATGCAGGCCTATCGCGCGCCGGCTTCGCCGCGCGACGCTCCGCACGGGTTCGGCGGGCTCATCCCGCAGGTGGAGGGATTCCGCTCCCTCGGCATCCTCTATCCGGCCTCGCTCTTCACCGGGCGGGCGCCCGAAGGCTTCGTTCTCACGACGTCGTTTCTCGGCGGAGCTCTCGACCGGGCGCTCGCGAGCGCGCCCGATGCGGAGCTCCTCGCGGTCGCCTCGGCGGAGGTTGCGCGGTTCTTCCCGCGCCTCGGCCCGGCCACGCGCTCGTGGATCGCGCGGTGGCCGGAGGCGATCCCGCAGCTTCCGCTCGGCCATCACCGCACGCTCGCGGCGCTCGAGCAGGACCTCTCCGCTCTCGACGCGGTGGCGCCCGGGGCGCTACACGTGACGGGCGGCTTTTGCGACGGCATCGCCCTCGGTGAGCGTATTGCGAGCGGCGAGACGCTCGGCAGGACGCTCTAGAATCCGCACGCGGGCGTGACCCCTCGCGGCCACCGCTGAGCGCTAGGCCTCCGCCACGGCCGCCTTCACCGCCGCGATGACCTCGTCGACCTGCGCGTCGGTCATCGCGGGCCAGAGCGGGATCGTGATCGTGGAGTCGCCGATGCGCTCGGCCTCCGGGAACATGCCGCGGCGGAAACCGAAACGCTCCTGATAGAACCTCGTGAGGTGGACGGCCCGGTAGTTCACCGCGACGCCAACGCCCCGCGCCTGGATGCCGGCGAGAACGGCGTCGCGCTTCCCCGGATCCACCCAGATCGTGAAGAGGTGGCGCCCGGACGTCATGCCCTGAGGCACGATCGGGAAGGAAACGCCCGGCGTCTCGCGGAACGCAGCCTCGTAGCGGCGGCAGATCTCCTCGCGGCGCTCGAGGCGTTTCGCGAGCTTCGGAAGCTGCGGCAGAAGGAGCGCCGCGTTCACGTCCGAGAGGTTGTACTTGTAGCCGAGGCGCTCCATGTCCCAGTGCTGGTATTTGCCGGCGTACCGGTCGGCCGCGTTCTTCGACATGCCGTGCGAGCCGAGCTGCCGCATCAGGCTCTTCTTCGCCCCCTCGCGCGCCGTGATCGCGCCGCCCTCGCCGCACGTGAGGTTCTTCGTCGCGTAGAAGCTGAAGCAGCCGTAGTCGGCGAGCCGCCCGGGCCCGAAGCCGTCGCGACGCCCCTCGACGCAGTGCGCGGCGTCTTCGACGAGCACAAGGCCGTGGCGGTCGGCGAGACTCCGGAGCGCGACCATGTCGGCCATGAGGCCGTAGAGGTCGACGGCGATGATCGCCTTCGCACGCGGCGTGATCGCCGCCGCGACGGCGGCGGGATCGATGTTCGCGGTCGCGGGATCGACGTCTACGAAAACCGGCGTCCCGCCCGCGTATACGATCGCATTCGCCGAGGACAGAAACGTCATCGGCGTCGTGATGACCTCGTCCAGAGGGCCGACGCCCGCCGCGAGCATGGAAAGATGCAGGGCGGCCGTGGCGTGTGCCGTGCACACGACGGCGGGCACACCGAGATACTCCTCGAAGGCCTTCTCGAAGGCATAGACCCTCTGCCCCGTCGTGAGGAAGAGGGAATCGAGAACGTCGCGGACGGCGGCTTTTTCCTCTTCCTCGAGGGAATGGCGATAGAAGTCGACGGCCATACGAGCCTCAGCGCGGCGTGACAGGCGCCTGGCCCGCGAACGCGTCGAGCGTCTCCTTCACCGCGCGCGGAACATCCTTCGGAAACCCGGAGCCCGCTCCGGGCCACTCGACGACCATGGGTTGAAACCCCTGCTGGCGAAGAAGCTCGATGCCGCGCCGGGTCGCGGCGACCTCGGCCGGCGCCGCGTCGCGCGAGAACCCGAGGAAGAGGCGCGCGCCGCGAAGCCCGGCGGGGTGCGCCGCCGCACCGGGATCGAACGGTCCCCCGATCGAGCCGACGCCCGCAAACGTGCCCGGCGCGCTGTGCGCGGCGGCCGTGAAGGCCTCCGTGCCGCCGCGCCCCACGCCCACGAGGAGCACAGGAAGCTTCTGGTTTCCGGCCTTCCGGCGCGCGGCGTCCACGGCCGCGTCGATCGCCTTCGCGGCACGGTCCGCCGAGCCCCAGCCGAACCGCTTCTTCGCCGACCGGCCGGGCCCGCGCGGAGCCGCGACGCAGAGATGGTGCGAAAGCGCGAGGTCCGTGAAAGGCCCGCTCACGGTGAAGGGATCGGACTCCTTATCGTGGAGGAGGAGAAGAATCGCAAGGGCGCCGTCCTTCGGCAGAAGGAAAACGCCTTCCTTCACCGCCGCTGCGTCGCCGGAGGCGCGGTTTTTCGCCGCTCCCGAGACGATCGCGGAAAACTTCGGCCTGCCACGAAGGGCCGCGAGATCGGGATCCTTCTCGAGCGAAACGCCGTCGTCGAACCCCGCGGCAATGGCCTTGTCGAGCCGGGCGAAGGCCTGGTCGACGCGTCCGGCGCGCGCGTCGAGGCAGGAGAGGTTGTAGGCGGCCGTCGGCAGCTCGCCGAGCTTCCACGCGCGCTCGAAGAAGACGCGCGCGCGGTCGAGCTGGTTCGCGTTCACCGCGGCGAGGCCGAGGCGCTCGAGCTCGAAGGGGTCGGTCGACGCGCCTTCGAGAACGCGCATGTCCTCGACTTTCGCCTCGGTGCCCCCCTTCGGCGCAGCGCTGCCCGTCGAGACCTGGAGCCCGGCGGTCGTGGCCGGCGAGGGCTTTCCCGCGGGCTTGCCCGTCTGCGCGCCCGCGGCGAGAGAAACGAGGACGGAGGCCGCGAACGCGGCGAAAAGAGCCTTCATCCGATCGATTGTACGGGGAGCCGCGTCAGGACGGGCGGCGCAGCTTCGCGGCAAGTCCGCGCCGATAGAGGATGCGCATCGCGTGGCGCAGGACCGAAAGGACGCGCGGGTCATACGGGAACGCGAGCTTCTTCGCGAGAAAGCGGTCGACGGGCGCCAGGACGGGCCTCCGCGTCGTGATCGCCTCGATGCGCGTCCACTGTCTCAGGCCCTCGACGCCGTGCCGCACGCCGAGGCCGCTCGAGAGCCACCCGCCAAGAGGCGACTCGACGACGAAGTAGTTCACGAGGACGTCGTTCACGATCGCCTGGCCCGACCGCAGCCGGCGCGCGAAGGCTTCGGCCTTTTCTGGCGGCCCGAACACCGTCGCGTTGAGGCCGAGGTGTGTGTCGTTCGCGAGGCGCAGCGCCTCGGCATCCTCCCAGAAGCGCATGACGGGGACGAGCGGGCCGAACGTCTCCTCGCGCATGACTTCCATGTCGTGCGTCGCGCCCGACAGGACCGTGGGCTCGAAAAAGAGACCGGGTCCGTTCCCGCGACGCGCGCCGCCGATGAGGACGCGCGCGCCTTTCGCTTTCGCGTCGGCGATTTGCCGCTCAACGACCTCGATCTGGCGCGCGAACGTCACGGCACCGAGGTCGTGCGCGCCTCCCGACGGATCCGGCGTCGTCTGGCGGAGCGCCGCTACGCGCGACACGAGAAGCTGCTCGAAGCGGTCCGCGACGGAGGCGTGCACGTAAATGCGCTCCGTGCGGATGCACACCTGGCCCGAATGGATGAAGCTCGACCAAGCCGCGGCCTCGGCCGCCCTCTCGAGATCCGCGCCGGGGAGGACGACGAACGGCGACTTGCCGCCCAGCTCGGTCACGCACGGGATCAGCCG
>CALAQS010000344.1 GCA_937888435.1 uncultured Acidobacteriota bacterium | reverse complement strand
CGGGGGAACGACAAAATAGGCCGAGTCAATCCCTTTTCGAGTCTCGCCCCCGGAGGACCGGGTCGAGGGAGGGCAACCCTATCGTGCTGTTCCGAAAGGCGAAAAACCTGGTCGGCCTCGACATCGGCTCGTCTGCTATCAAGCTCGTCGAGCTGAAGGAAGGCAAGGAGGGGACGTTCCAGCTCGTCAAGGCGGGCCTCGAGGTTCTTTCTCCCGAGGCGATCGTCGACGGCGCGATCATGGACTCCTCCCTCGTCGTCGAGACGATCTCGCGGCTCCTGGCGTCGACCGGCGTGAAGAACCCGAACGTGGCCGTGTCGGTGTCCGGCCATTCGGTCATCGTCAAGAAGATCATGCTTCCCACGATGCCGGAGGAGGAGCTCTCCGAATCCATCCGGTGGGAAGCCGAGCAGTACGTCCCGTTCGACATCAACGACGTCTATCTCGACTACGTCGTCCTGGACCCGGGCGCCGTGGGCGAAACCATGGGCGTCCTCCTCGTGGCCGCCAAAAAAGAGAAGGTGGACGACTTCAAGAACGTCGTCACGCAGGCCGGGCGCTTGCCCGCCCTCGTCGACGTGGACGCCTTCGCGCTCCAGAACTGCTACGAGGTGAACTACGGAGCCGACCCCGGCCGCGTGGTGGCGCTCGTGAACGTCGGGGCCTCCGTCATGAACGTGAACATCCTCGCGCAGGGGCAGACGGTCTTCTGGCGCGACATCACGTTCGGCGGAAA
Organism: uncultured Acidobacteriota bacterium; assembly: GCA_937888435.1. GTDB lineage: Bacteria > Acidobacteriota > Thermoanaerobaculia > UBA5066 > UBA5066 > Fen-183. The sequence continues at coordinate 7,231 of CALAQS010000344.1, read as the reverse complement.
CCAGTTCACGGACGCGCTTCAGAAGGCCTACTCCCTCAACTTCGAGCAGGCCGAGTCCCTGAAGCGGGGCGAGCCGGTCGCCGGCCAGACCGCCCAGACGATCCAGCCCGTCCTCACGGGCGTCTCCGAGGACGCCGCCGCCGAGCTCCAGAAGACGCTGGATTTCTTCCAGGCCACCTCGGGCGCGGATCGCGTGGACTCGATCATGATTTCCGGCGGCGGCGCCAAGGCCGCACACCTCGAAGACGTCCTGAAGGACAAGTTCGGCCTCCCCGTCGAGGTCCTCAACCCCTTCCGCTCGATCTTCACGGACGACCGCGCCGTCGACGCCGCGTGGCTCTCGGAGGCGTCGCCAGCGCTCGCGATCGCCGTGGGTCTCGGCGTGAGGAAGATCGGGGAGTAGCGGCATGATTCGCATCAACCTCCTCGCCGAAGCCCGGCCGCAGCGCAAGAAGAAGGGCGTCTCCGCCCTGGGGGGCGCCGGGCGGCTCAACACGCTTCTCATGGGGGGCGTGATCGGGCTCGCGATTCTCATCGGCATCGTGCATTACTGGGTCCTCCGTTCCCAGATCAAGGCCCAGGAAGAGAAGATCCGGATCGCCCAGGTCGAAGTCGCGCGCCTCGAGGCCGTCCTCAAGGAAGTGAAGGATTTCGAGGCGAAAAAAGCCCGCCTCCAGCGCAAGGTCGACCTCATCAACCAGCTCAAGCAGAACCAGCGCGGCCCGGTGCGCCTCATGGACGAGGTCTCGAAGGCGCTGCCCGACCTCGTCTGGCTCGAGCGCATGGAATACCACGGGCACGCGATCGCAATCGACGGCAAGGCCTTCAACCCGCCCGCGGTCGCGAACTTCGTCGCGAATCTCAAGCTCGTTCCCTCTTTCCAGGAGCCGAAGGTGGAATTCACGGCGTGCAGCGGGCCCGCCGGCTCGTCGCTCTACTGCTTCAAGACGAGCTTCGGGTTCTCGAACATCGATCGCACGCAGCCCGACGGCGGCGCCGCCGCGAAGCCGGCCGAGCCGCCACAACCGGCTGAGCCGTCGAAGCCGGCCGGACAGCCGAAGAAGGCCTAGGGAGAGCCATGGCGACGCTCGACCTCAAGCAGCTCGAAGACAAGCCCTGGTATTACGGGCTCGGCATCGGTGTTTTCGTCGCCGTCGTGCTCTACGCGGCCGCCTACTACCAGCTGCCCAACTTCAGCGAGATGAAGCAGACGCTGGAGAACAAGAAGAACGAGCTCGACCAGCTCAACCAGAAGATCACGCAGGGACGGGCCGCCGAGCGCCGCCTGCCCCAGCTGCGCGAAGAAGTCCGCCGGACCGAGCTCGACCTGCAGCGGCTCCTTCAGATCCTGCCGACGGCCCGTAACGCCGAGGAGCTCATCAAGAAGATCCAGGCGCTCGCAGGGCAGGGCGAGTTCTTCCTCAAGAAGTGGACGCCGAAGGAATACATCAACAAGGACTTTTACGCGGAGTGGCCGATCGACCTGCAGATCGACGGGACGTACCACAACCTCGCGCTTTTCTTCGAGAAGGTGGCGCGGTTCTCCCGGATCATCAACATCGAGGATCTCGTCATGACCGGCTATCCCGACGCGGCCGGAGGCCGCACGCTCGGGGCGACCTTCTCGATGAAGACGTTCATCTACCTCGGCGACACGGAAGCTGCCGGGGCCGCCGCGCCCGCGCCGAAGAAGGCCGGCCCACCCCCCGCGAGTGCGAAGAAGAAAGGGCTCGAGGGAGAGGAATGAGCGTGCGCCGCCGCTTCGCCGCTACGACCCTGCCGGCCGTCCTCCTGGTCTTGAGCGCGCCCACGCCCTCGCTCGCTCAGGCTCCGCCCGCGACCGCGGCCGCTCCAGCCGAGACGCCCGCTCCGGGGGCCCCGGGCAAGGTCACCGAGCAGGACTTCACCCCGTCCGTCTACACCTACGAGGTCGGAGGCCGGCGCGACCCCTTCCGCTCGCTGCTCGTGCGCAACCCGTCCGAGAAGGATCGCGTGCGCCCGCCGGGCCTCGCGGGGATCATGGTGGACGAGCTCGAGCTGCAGGGCACGATCAAGGTCAAGCAGGCTTGGGTCGCGATGATGCGCAGTCCGGACAACAAGTCGCACCTCGTCCGCAAGGGGACGACGCTCTTCGACGGCGAGGTCATCGATGTGTCGGCGACGGAAGTGACGTTCCGGCAGAACGTGAACGATCCGACGAACCCGAAGCCGTTCCGGGAAGTGGTCAAGGCGCTCGCACTCCAGAAGAAGTCGTGACCGAAGGGATGTCCATGACGACGAAGCTGATGGGCTCTAGGAACTCGAAGGGCACGGGAGATCTCGTGCCGTCCGGGGGAGGAAGCATGCGGCGGAACCGAAGGGGATTCATGTCCCGTTTCGCGGCGCTCGCGCTGGTCGGCCCCGTGCTCGGCGGCTGCGCCTCGCGCAACGACCGGGTCGCCGCGGGAAACCCGTCTGCAACCGGCATGTCTGCAAACGGCGTTGCGCCTGCCACGCTCACGGGAGCCACCCTCCTGACCGACGGAGAGATGCCGCGGCTGCTCCTCAGCGGCAACGGTCCTCTCTCCCCAACGCTTTACAACCGCGAAGGCTCGACGAAGGTCGTCGTGGACATCGCGAACGCGGTCGTGTCCCCCGGCCTCGAGCCCCCGCGCGCGGACGGCGTGATTCTGTCGCGCCTCGACATGAAGTCGTTCACGGAGATGGGCAAGCCCCACATCCAGTTCGAGCTCACGGGGCGGTCGCCGCTCGAGCCCGCCATCACCTCGGAATCCGGCTCGCCGGCCATGGCGATCGCGCTCGGAAAGGCCGCGACAGCGACGACGATGGCCTCCGCGACTCTTCCGGCTCTTCCGGCGTCGGCCCCGCCCGCCGCGGAGACGACGAACGCTCCGGAGCCAGTCCCGGCCGAGCCCGTGGTGAGAGTCGAAGACGTTCCGGCCACCGTGAGCGCCTCCGCTGGCGCTCCGGCGGGCGTGAGCGCCTCCGCTGGAGTTCCGGCGGCGGCTCCCGCTGCCGTGGCCGCCGGAAGAGACGCCCCGCCGGTGCCCGTCCGTCACGCCGCCGCCGGTCGCGCCGCGACGCGCCTGTCGGGCGTGAGCGTACAGGTTTCGAACGGAAAGCTCGTCGCGACGCTCGCCGGCAACGGAAGCTTCACGTACGAGACGTTCGCTCTCGAGAACCCGCCGCGCTACGTCGTGGACCTTCCGGGCGTCCTGCTCGCGATGTCGAAACGGGCACAGGACGTCAAGCACTCCACCGTGAGCCGCGTGCGCGTCTCACAGTTCAAGACCGGGGCCGAGCCCGTGACGCGCGTCGTTTTCGACCTCGCGTCTCTTTCCGAGCCTGCCGCGAAAGCCTCGCCCTCGGCGCTGGCTCTCGTGTTCATGAGCGCCTCCGCTGCGTCTTCCATGAACGCCTCCGCTGGCGCTTCGGCGGCGGCGGCCATGAGCGCCTCCAATGCCTCCGAACCGCAGCCCGCGCTCGTGCGCGCCGCGCCCGAGAAGGTCGCGGCCACGCCGCCGGTGCCGGCCGCCGCGTCGTACGAGAAGCACGAGATCGACGACCCGAAAGAGCCGGTCGTGAGCGAGGGCCGCGCGCTCGACGTGACGACATCTTCATCTTCGGCAGGGTCTTCGGCCCAGGCCAGCGCTGCGGTCCGAACGGCGGCTCCCGCCGGGGAATCGAAGGCAGCGGCGCCGCCGCCGGCTTCGGCGGCTCCGGCTCCTCTGGCTCCTCCGGCGGCCCCGGTCGCCGTGGCAACGGTTCCGGCCCCGAAGTCCGAGACGACGCATCTCGTGCAAGCGTCGCCCGAGGTCCATGAGGTCAAGGCTCCGCCCGCGGCACCCGCCGCTCCCGCCAAGTCGGTCTCCGCCGAGCCTCGCCGGAAGAAAGTCGTGACGGCCGAGGACAAGGCCCTGATCGAGGCGGCCGAGGCGCTTCTCGTCCAGCAGGACAGCTCCTCGCGCCCGCACGAGATCGCGAATCCCTACGAGACGCGTACGCTCGGTGCCGGCGACAAGCAGTACACCGGCGAGCCGATCACGCTCAATCTCAAGGACGCGGACATCAAGGACACGCTCCAACGGTTCAGCGAGCTGACGCAGCTGAACATCGTCCTCGACCCGGACGTGCGCGGAACGGTCACCGTGAGCCTGCAGGACATCCCCTGGGACCAGGCGCTCGAGCTGATCCTCAAGATCAACCAGCTCGGGTACGTGCTCGAGGGGAACATCATGCGGATCGCGTCCACGACCAAGCTCACGCAGGAGGAGAACTCGCGGCTGCAGTTCCTCCAGGCGCAGGACAAGAACCGCCCGCTCCGCACGGTGCTCCAGAAGATCTCCTACGCGAATGCCAACGAGATGGCGGCCACCGCGCGCAAGGTCATGTCGGCACGCGGCGACATCTTCATCGACACGCGCTCGAATACGCTCGTCATCAAGGAGCTGCCGGACTACCTCCCGACCGTCCTCGATCTCATCAAGAACCTGGACGTCGCGAGCCCACAGGTCATGATCGAGGCGCGGATCGTCGAGGCGAACCGCACGTTCTCGAACTCAATCGGCGTCGTGTGGGACTTCAACGGCGTCGCGGGCGCCGCGACGGGCAATACGACGGGCCTCGTCTTCCCGAACTCGGGCTCCGTCGCAGGCAACATCTCGCTCCCGAGCGGCGCGCCCCAGGTTCTCTCGCTCTCGCTCGCGAACGTCCTCAACACGTTCAATCTCGACGCGGCGCTTCACGCGGCCGAGTCGCGCGGCCTCGTCAAGGTCATCTCCACTCCGAAGGTTCAGACGCAGACCGGCGAGGAGGCCTCGATCCAGTCGGGTTTCCAGATCCCGGTCCAGACCACCGTGAACAACACGACGTCGGTCCTCTACATCAACGCGACGCTCCGGCTGGACGTCACGCCGCAGATCACGAACGAAGGCACCGTCATCATGAACATTACGATCCAGAAGCGTGAGCCGGCGGTCGGCATCAACATCGCGGGAGGCCAGAACATCCCGCTCACGACACGCGATGCCAAGACGCGGCTCATGGTGCGCGACGGCGGCACGGCCGTGATCGGCGGCATCTTCAAGATCACCACGAACGACGGGCAGTCGATGATCCCTGGCCTCTGGAAGATTCCGATCCTGGGCAACCTGTTCCGGAGCCGGGACCAGACCGAGAGCACGGACGAGCTCATGATTTTCATCACGCCGCGGATCATTCGGTGAGGAGCGAACTGATGAAGAAGCGCTTTTTCATTCTCGCCGCCGTTCTCGCCGCCGTCACGGTCGCCGCGCTTCCCGGCTGCTCGACGAACACGCAGGGCGACAGCGCCTCACCGGTGTTCCTTGCGGGCGATTTCGAGCTCCTGCCCGCCGGGAAGTGCGTGAACGACACCACGCCCCTTCAGTTTTCGAATACCGTGCTCCGGAATCGCCTCAAGAACCCGGCCGTGACCTCGACGCAGTTCCTCGACGTGCAGGTCGACCAGTACATCGTCGTCTGGACGCGCGTCGACGGCGGGACGACAGCCTCGCCCTCGCAGACCTTCCCCGGCAACTTCCTCGTCCCTCCGAACGGGCAGTCCACTCTGACGAATTACATTTACATGTCCTCGGACGACCTCATCCGGCCGCCGCTCGACCAGCTCTTTCCGTTCAACGGCGGCATCGACAAGGAGACGGGAAAAGCGGAAATCCGCCAGGCCGGAAACGTGACGTGGTACGGCCACACGCTTTCGGGGCAGCCCGTCACCTCCGACGTGGCGACTTTCGGCATGATCTTCACGTATTGCGGGTCCGCCGGGCGCATCGAGGCGAAGCGTGCCCAGTGACGAGGTGACTTCCATGCGACGTTTCCAGATTCCGCACGCCGCGTTGGTCGCGGGCCTTGCCGTGCTTCTCAGCGGCTGCTCCGGCGAGACGCCGACGGCACCGTCTTCGAACGGCGGAACCGGCAACGGCAGCGGCAGCGGCGGCTCGTGCACGGTGCTCGTCTCGATGTCGGCCACGACGCAGAGTCCCATCGTCGGGACGGCTTCCATCGTGAGGGCCACGGTCACGCGGGCAGGCGTTCCGGTTCCGGACGGCGGCTCCGTGCAATACACGACCGATCTCGGCTTGTTCGAGGAGAACGGCCTGAACACGATCTCGAAGACGACCGTCGGCGGCGTAGCCGACGTGACCGTATTCTCCTCGAACGGCGGTACGGCGCACGTCAAGGCGGTCTTCGATTGCGCGAACGCGCAGATCAATCTGCAATTCGGCGGCGTTCCGGACACGGGCCCGTACATCTCGTCGCTCACGCCGACGACCGGTTCGTGTGCGGGCGGCGACACGGTCACGATCCTGGGCGGCCGCTTCGGAACCGGGACCGCCGACGTCTTCTTCGGCGGCGTGAGGGGCTCGATCAAGGGCGCCGTCACGAACACGCAGATCACCGTGACGACGCCGGCTCACCCGCTGAAGAATTCAGCCGTGCCGGAAACCGTAAACGTCGTCGTGGTCGTGAACGGATTGACGTCCCCGCCATTCCAGTTCACCTTCGCGTGCATCCCCCCCGGCCTGCAGGTCTTCCTTTCGTCGATCAGCCCGACTGCCGGCTCTCCGGCGGGCGGGGACGTCGTCCAGATCTTCGGCGGCCACTTCGGCACGAACATCGCCACGACGCAGGTCACGTTCTGCGGCGCGTCGGCGCAGATCACCGCGCAGACGGACCAGCAGATCACCGTGACGACGCCCCGGCACGTGCTGGCGAACCCGGCCATCTCCGAGACGTGCGACGTCTCGGTCCGGCGCGACATCGGCCTCGTTTCCGAGAATTCCGCGACGCTCCTGCAGGCTTTCACGTATCGCGGCAACGGGTCCGGCACGACCTGCAACACGGACCCGACCTTCTTCATCTCGAGCCTCACGCCGAACACCGGCCCGCCCGACGGCGGCACGACCGTCACCCTGACGGGCAGCGGCTTCGGCCCGACCGCCTCGCTCATGCGCGTCGACTTCGGCGGCACGCCGGCGACGATAACCGCCATCTCGAACACGACCATCGTGGTTTCGACGCCCATCCGCACGCTCGCAAACCCGAACAACCCGGAGACGGTCGACGTCACCGTGACGGATCTCGGCAGTCCAACCCAGCGCTGCGCGCGCGTCGTGAGCGGCTTTACGTACACGGCGGCGGCTCTCACGCCGACGATTTACTCCGTTTCGCCGAGGACGGGCCCGAACGACGC
>CALAQS010000343.1 GCA_937888435.1 uncultured Acidobacteriota bacterium | reverse complement strand
AGAGCAGCCAGATTTTTCATGACGACCTTTCCTGCCGAGACACGAGGCGACGGCATTATTTTCAAGACCCCCGGGCGCTCGCGCCCGGACAGCCATTATCCGCAAAATGCGTGCCGGAATCAGAACGAGCGCGGAGGCGACAATCATGGCCCCGGTGACCGACGCTCCCGAAATCGCTGCCGCAGCAACTTCTTGTCGAGCTTGCCGACGCTCGTCTTCGGCAGCTCGGCCACGAAAACGATCTCGTCGGGGAGCCACCACTTCGGCACCCTCGAGGAGAGGAACGTCCGTAATTCGTCCGGCGTCGCGTGCGTCCCCGGCTTCACGACGACGCAGGCGAGAGGGCGCTCGTCCCACCTCTCGTCGGGAACGCCGATCACCGCCGCCTCGAGAACCGAAGGGTGTCCGGCCAGCTCCAGCTCGAGGTCGACGCTCGAGATCCACTCGCCCCCGGACTTCACGAGGTCCTTCGCGCGATCGATGATCCGGATCGACCCCTGGGCGCCGACGACGGCGATGTCTCCGGTCCGAAGCCAGCCGTCGTCGAATCGCTCCGCCGACTTCTCGCCGTTGTAGTACGACTCGGCGACCCAGTTGCCCTTCACCTCGAGCTCTCCCTTCGTCCGGTCGTCCCACGGCGCGACGCGACCCTCCGGGGAGACGACGCGGAACCTGACGCCCGGGACGACCCGGCCCTGCCGGGCCCGCATCCGGAGCGACGCGACCGGCCCGGTCTCGGTCATCCCCATCCCTGCACCGCGTCGACGCCCGCGAGGGTCTTGAACCGTTCGATCATCGAAACGGACGTCGCGGAGCCGCCGACGGTGACGAGCCGAAGAGACGACAAATCGCAGCGCGTCATTTCGAGGTGGTGGAGAAGGCCAGTCCACACCGTCGGGACGCCGGCCGTCACCGTCACGCGCTCGCTCTTTGGGAACGGGCGCAGGTCCCCTTCGCCCATGACGACGACGTGCTTCACCAACGCGAGCTGCGGCGCGATCGCGGCGCTCGCCGAATGCCGCAAACGTCTCCCGGTGGACGCCGTCCTTGGTCCAGGTGACGAGCTCCTGCCGCGGGAAGAGCGTCACTCCGCGTTCGAGGATCCGGTTGACGATGAGCGGATCGTGCTGCATGAGCCCGCGCATCGCGACGCCTTTCCAGCGTCTCCTCAGCTCAGGAGCGCCCGCGCAAGGACCATCCGTTGCACGTCGTTGGCGCCCTCGACGATCTGCGCGATCTTGGCGTCGTTGAAAAGGTGGATGGCGGGGAACTCCTCGGAAACGCCGGTCGCACCGCAGAGCTGGACCGCCTCGGCGGTCACGAAGAGAGCCGTGTCGGTGGCGACGAGCTTCGCCGCCGCGGCCGCGGCCGAGAACGGCCGGTCCGAGTCGCGGAGGCGCGCGGCCTCGCGCACGAGGGCGGCCGCCGCCTCCGTTCGCGCGGCCATCTCCGCGAGGCGCGCCCTCACGACGTCGTTTTTCTCCAGAGGGCGGCCGAAGGCTTTTCGCGTCCTCACGTAGCCGAGCGCGGCGTCGAGCGCCCCCCGGCAGAGGCCCACCGCGAGAGCTCCGATCGTGATGCGTCCCGAGTCGAGGGCGGCAAGCGCGATTCCAAGACCGTCTCCCGGCCGGCCCACGAGCGCCCCGGCCGGCACGCGTACGCCGGCGAGGGAGAGTCCGCCGGTGGGCGATCGCCGGAGTCCCATCTTCCTCTCCGGCGGAAGAGGCGTGAGGCCCGGGGCGGTCTTCTCGACGAGAAACGCGGAGATCTCCCTCTCGCCCGTCCGGGCGAAAACGACGAAGAGGTCCGCCACGGTCGAGTGCGTGATCCAGGCTTTGTTCCCGCTGATCAGGAAGCCGTCTCCGTCGGCAGCCGCGCGCGTCGCGATCGCCGCGGCGTCGGAGCCCGTCTCGGGCTCGGTCAGGGCGAAAGCCCCGAGCAGCTCGCCGCTGGCGAGGCGCGGCAGGTACCGGCGCCTCTGCTCCTCGGTTCCGTACCGGCTCAGGATGAGCTGAGGCAGGCCGTGGACCGAAAGAGTTCCGGCGAGCGCGCCGCCGGCGACGGCCAGCTCCTCGAGAACGAGAGCGTACGTCGCGTAGTCGGCGCCTCCCCCACCATATTCGGCCGGGAACGGGATGCCGCCCAGCCCCATCGCGCAGAGCCGCGAGAAGAGCCGGCGCGGAAACTCGTCCGGCGGCGAGACGGCCAGATACGGCCTGAGCTCGGCGCTCACGAAGCGGCGGACCGTCTCGGCCAGCGCCCGCTGCTCTTCCGTCCGGAGATCCTCGAAGAGCGACTTCATTCAGCGGATCCTCGGGACGATCTCGTACCGCCCGTCGCGGCCACGTCGGAAGACGCCGCGGCCCTTCTCCAGCCGGAGCTCCGCCCGCACGGCCTCGGCGAGCGTCGCGACGGGCGTCACGCACACGTCGAGCGACTCGAGCCGCCGCGTCCATTCCGCGAACGTCCGGCGCCGCGTCGCCGCCGCGAGGCGTCGTCGAGCCCTTCGCCCCGCCGCGCCCGACGCGTACTGGAGCGGGACGAGATCCGGCAGGCCGATGGCCGCGCAGAAGCCGGCCCAGAACTTGGACTCGATGCAGGCGACCGCGAGGAGGCGTCCGTCTTTCGTCGGGTAGAGGCCGTAGCAGGGGTGGAGGCCCTCCGACACGAGGGCGCCGTCGCTCGACACGCGCCCCGTCGCGAGGTACTCGGCAGCGCCGAACGAGAGGAGCGCGAGGCTTCCCTCGTGGAGAGACACCGTCACCGCC
>CALAQS010000342.1 GCA_937888435.1 uncultured Acidobacteriota bacterium | reverse complement strand
TCGCGGATCTTCTGGCGCGCGATGTTCTTGCTCGCCGCGAGTCCCGCTTCCACGAGGACGTCCGCCATGTTCCTTTCAAAGAAACCTTCGGCGCCCTTTCCCGCCGCGCCTCCGGGGACAGGAGAAAGCCGCACGACTTCTGCCTGCACCGCTCCACCCGACCCCGAGAACCGCCTGTCGAACTCGGCACGCGCCGCCAGCGCCTTTTCCTTTCCATGAAAATCTTCAGCCAGCCGTCCGGCAAGCTCCATTTTCTGAGCCTTGGGATGGACTTTGCCCGACGCGACGTCGCCTTTCATCTTCTCGATCTCAGCCGGCGTCAGGTCCGTCAGGAGTGTGTAGTACGTCCACATCGCCGTATCCGAGATCGACATGGCCTTCCCGAAGATCTCGTCCGGGCTCTCCGCGACGCCGATCGCGTTGCCGAGCGACTTCGACATCTTCTCCACGCCGTCCGTGCCGACGAGGAGCGGAAGCGTCATGACGACCTGCGGCTCCTGCCCCGATTCGCGCATCAGGTCGCGGCCGACGAGGAGGTTGAAGAGCTGGTCCGTACCGCCCAGCTCGACGTCGGCCGCCAGCGCGACGGAGTCGTAGCCCTGGCAGAGCGGGTAGAGCAGCTCGTGCACGGCGATGGGCTTTCCCTCGCGAAAGCGCTTCGCGAAGTCGTCGCGCTCGAGCAGGCGCGCGACCGTGTATTTCGCCGAGAGGCGGACGAGGCCTTCGGCGCCGAGAGCCGAAAGCCATTCGGAGTTGAAGGCGACGCGCGTCTTTTGAGGGTCGAGGATCTTGAAGACCTGCGCCTTGTACGTCTCCGCGTTCACGAGGACCTCGTCCTTCGTGAGCTGCGGACGCGTCACTTTCTTGCCGGTGGGGTCGCCGATCATTCCCGTGAAGTCCCCGATCAAGAAGACGACCGTGTGCCCGAGACGCTGGAAGTGCCGCATCTTCCGGAACACGACCGTGTGTCCGAGGTGTAGGTCCGGCGTGGACGGGTCGAAGCCCACCTTCACGAGCAGGGGCTTGCCGGTCTTCGCGGAGCGAACGAGCTTTTTCTCCAGCTCGTCGCGCTTCTCGCAAGCCTCGACGCCCTTCAGGAGGAGGTCGAGCTGCTCGGGGACGGGCGGAAACGTGCTTGTGCTCACACGGGCGATTGTAGGGGACGAACAGCGCTCGGCCGGCGCGGTCAGTCGCCCAGCAGCTCGCGGAGGCGCGCGAAGAGGAAGTCGAGAGCCACGGTGTTCTCGCCGCCCTCTGGAATGATGAGGTCGGCGTAGCGCTTCGAGGGCTCCACGAATTCCATGTGCATCGGGCGCACGGTGGACTCGTATTGCGTGACGACGCTCTCCACGGACCGGCCGCGCTCGGCGATGTCGCGCTTGAGGCGCCGGATGAGCCGGATGTCGGCGTCCGTGTCGACGTAGATCTTCACGTCGAAGAGCTTCCTCAGCTCGGGCTCGGCGTAGATGAGGATGCCGTCCACGAGGATGACCTTGCGCGGCTCGACGCGTCGGGTCTCGGCCGCGCGACGGTGGACCTTGAAGTCGTAGATCGGCGTCTCGACGACCATTCCCTGCTTGAGCGCCTTGAGGTGGCGCACGAAAAGCTCGCTCTCGAGCGAGTCCGGGTGGTCGAAGTTCTGGCGCTCGAAGATGTCCTTCGGCAGGTCGACGAAGTCGCGGTAATACGAGTCGTGGGAGAGGATCGCGATGCGCTCCTCCCCCACGCGCTTGACGATCGCGTTCGCGACCGTCGTCTTGCCCGAGCCCGTCCCGCCCGCGATGCCGATGAGAAACGGCGTCACTTGAAGGCGTCCAGCATCTCCTTCGCCGTACCCGCGTCCGCGCCTTTCGGATCGAGCTTGAGGTACTCGGAAAGGTGCTTTTTCATGTCCGGAATCTTGTTCAGGTTCACGCACGACATGCCGAGCAGGTAGTGCGCCTTCGCGAAATCGGGTTTTCCCTCGATGACCTTCCTGAGCAGCGGCTCGGCGCCCTTGAAGTCGTTCTTGTTGTAGAGCTCGACGGCCTGGTTGTAGAGGACTTCCGGCTGGTCGGGGTTCGCGGCGATGTACTTCTTCTCGTACTCCGCGGCCTTCGCCTTGTCGCCCTTCGCGCGGTAGGCATCCATGAGCATGCCGACGAGGGACGTGTTGTCGGGCTCCAGGGCGAGGGATTTCTCGCCGAGCGCGATCGTGTTGTTCCAGTCCTTCTTCTTGAGGGCGATCGTCGCTCCCAGGTTATAGGCGATCGCCTTGTCGGGCCCCAGCTTGATTGCTTCCTGGGCCTTCGCGAACGCGGCCTCGAAGTCGCCGGCCTGGTAGGCCTCGACCGCCGCGTTGTAGGTCGTCGTGAAGGGATCTTCGACCTGCTTGACGACACCCTTCTCGATGGCCTGAGTCTGCGTCAGAAGCTGTACGTCGAGGACCTCCGAGCCTCCGATGGGGACTTTCTTGTCCTGCTCCCAAGGGATGAAGCCCTCCTTCTCGAAGCGATAGTGGTAGAGCATCGTCGCGTCATTCAGGATCGTCCCCCACTTGCCGTCTTTGCCGGTCTTGAGCTCGAGCTTGAAGTTCCCGATGAACTTCGTCGTGATCGTGATCTTCACGTCGGCCTGGGATTCGCCTTTGCCATCCGTGACCTTGCCCGTGATGCGTCCCTGCTGTTGGCCGTTCAGCGTCGCGGGGAGAAGGAAAAACGCGAGAACCGCGCCCGAGAGCGCGCGGGCGGTGCGGAAAGAGTGCATCGAAACCTCCAAAGTCGTTCCCGACGGATTCCGTGCAGGAAGAATGCCGATTTTAGCGCTCGCAAGGGAGCCTGGTCTCCGATGAGAATGCATCATTCGAGGCGCTGACCGAACGAAAACGGGCAGTTCGGATAGGCTGGAGGAACGATGCGCCGGCGATTGATCCTCGGTGTTTTCGCCGCGGCCGCGGCCGTTCTTGCCGTCTTTTCGGCGGGATTTTTCCTGGGGCGCTGGCGCACCCGCCGTGAGGCCGTTTCCTCCGCTCCCGTGGTCCAGGCCGTGCGGCGCATCGCGCGCCTCGCGACGATCGAGATGGAGATCGCCGACGTGGTGCGCTACGAAGAGGTGAAGACGGTCCTCGTCTTCGACATCCCGAAGAACGCCACCTTGCGCCTGCGCGGGAAGGTGCTGGGAGGATTCGACCTCTCGCGCGGTTTCGACGTCGAGGCCGACGCGACCCGGCGCCTCGTCGCCGTGCGGCTTCCGGCGCCGCAGATCATCGCGGTCGACGACCGCCTCGAGTGGTTCGACGAGCGCTCAGGCTGGCTCAACCCGATCACGCCGAACGATCGAACGCGCTGGACGCAGTGGGCGCGCGGCGCGCTCGCGCGAGCGGCGAAAGACGCCGGGCTTCTCGAAAAGTCGGCCGCGCACGCCCGCGACCTCTTCACGGACGCCGCCTCGGCCTTCGGATGGACGGC
>CALAQS010000341.1 GCA_937888435.1 uncultured Acidobacteriota bacterium | reverse complement strand
CGGGGACGGGGGCAACGAGCGGGGCTATTCCATCCCTCATCGCGGCCTCAAGCCACGCCTTCGCGGCCTCGGCCTTCTCTGTGGGCACTTCGGCGACGAGCTCGTCGTGGATGGCGAGGACAAGCGAGGCCTCGGGGCACGCCTCGCGCCGCTCCCACAGGAGCGCGATAGCCTCTTTGATGCCGTCGGCCCCCGTCCCCTGGATTGGCGTGTTGAGGGTCTGGGTGTAGCTGGTCTCGTCGCTCAGGAGCCGCCGACGGCCGCCCAGCGTCCGCGTTTCCGTGCTCCTGCTAGAGCCGACTTCCCGATGCCAGCGACGAAGTCCCGGGTAGGTGCGAAAGAATCTCTCGCGGTAGGCCGCGGCTTGGCGCTCCGTCAGGTCGATCCTGTAGTCGACCCGCGCGTAGGTTTGAAGCGACGCCGCTCCCATCCCGTAGAGAAGGCCGAAGTTCAGGGCCTTAGCGAGCTGTCGCTGCACCTTCGTGACCTCCTTGAGCCCGAGGATCGACTGCGCCGTGAGGGTGTGGAGGTCTTGACCGCGGATAAACGCCTCACGGAGACGCTGGTCACCGCTGATCTTCGCCGCGATGCGAAGTTCAATCTGGGAGAGGTCCGTCGACACCAGCGCATGGCCGGCTTTCGGGCGGATGCAGGATCGGTAGCGCTTGTCGCGGGGCAGAGCCTGTAGGTTTGGTGACGAGCAAGACATTCGGCCGGAAGCAGCACCGATTTGGTGCCATGACGGGAAGATCCGCCCGTCCACCACTCGCGCAAAGTCGGCCCCGTAGCGACTGACCGCTGACGCCGCCTCTTTGTAGCCGACGAGTGCCTTGGCGACCGGATCGGTGAGGCGCGCCAGCGTGTCCCGCTGCGTGTTGGCGAGAGCGTGCCCCCGACGTAGGAAGAGCTCCTTGATTTGGGGCCCGGAGTTCCAGTTGATCCCGTGCCCGCCACACTCGAGAGCGAGCGTCTCGAGGCGTTCCAGGGCCCGCCCGCTGTTGCGGTCGTCCTCGGAGACCCGGCGAAGCCAACGCCACTCGTCGAAGGGCACGCCCGCGACGGACATTGCGACGATGCCGAAGAGGCAGCGGCTCTCGAGTTCCATCGTCTCCAGAAGGTCCGCTTCTAGGAGCTCCTCTGTCAGACGCTCGCGCAAAGGGAAAAGCACTGCGGCGTCGAGAGCGGCGTAGCGCAGCTGTTCGCTGGAGAGCGCACCGGACCAGTCGGAGGTCTGTAGGGCCTTGTCGAGACCGGCGCCAAGGTGACGTTCGCAGACGCGGGCAAGCGAGTGAAGGCCCCTCCCCGGAGGATGGCCTGCGTCAAGGACCTGGGACGCGAGCATCGTGTCGAAGACCGATTTCCCGAACGTCGGGTCGTACTGCCGGAGGAATGAGAGGTCGAAGAGGCCGTTATGGAAAACGAGGACCTTTCCGTGAAGAACGGCTAGAAGGCCTTCCAGCTGAAACCTGTCGGCGTCGACGACGAACGTCTTCGCACCCAGCGCGACCGAGAGAACGCGAAGCCGATCAGTGCGGGGATTTAGGCCGGTCGTCTCGGTGTCGATGCCGATGGCCGCTTGATGTTCCGCGACGACTCTGCGAAGGGCGTCTGCCTCCGGCGCGGAGTCGATTAGTGTCATTTCGGTGTGGATGGAGCCGTTGGTGATGGGCGTTGGGGGATGCGATGTGTTTCCCATGGCCAACATTCGACCAGTGCGGTCCAAGCAGTGACTAACTTAGACACGGCCCTCTTCTAAGTGATCCTCGTCGGGTACGAGGGCCTCGGAATCTCTCCCGCGGCTAGTGCCCTCACGCGAAGGGCAGACCCTGATGGTCGCCAGGCCGCGGCGACGAGGAACGAACATGTCAACCTACTCCGAAACGCCAACACCCCTTCCCTCTCCGCTCAAGAGGATTCAGGCGCGCCTCCAGGCACTTGGAAAGAGCTGCGTGGGCGGGAACGGCAGCTTCGCCATTCAGTGTCCCGCCCACGACGATCACAGTCCGAGCGGATCGCTCAAGGAAGTCACCCCGGGCGGAAACGTCCTCATCCACTGTCACGGGGGTTGTTCGTTCGACGAGATCAGGAACGCCCTAGGTCTCCCGGCGTCAGCATTCTTCGCCAATTCCGACGGTTCCGGGGGTTCCGAAGGTTCCGACCTCCGCGAGAGTGGCAACGATTCCGGCGGAGTGCGGAGGGTCGCGCACGCGTACAGCTACCGGGACCTACTTGGCGCCGAGCTCTTTCAAGTCGTGCGGACCGAGCCGAAGGGCTTCTTCCAACGCACTCCCGACGGCCGAGGCGGCTACATCAACAGCGTCAGGAACACCGACAAGATTCTTTATGGGCTCCCCGAACTTACGGCTGGAATCGCCGCCGGGAAGAAGGTCTTCGTCGTGGAAGGGGAGAAGGATGCCGACGCCGTCAGCGCGCTCGGCCTCATCGCGACGACGAACCCGGGCGGCGCCGGCAAGTGGAGCGACCACTACTCCGAGACCCTGGCTGGCGCGGACGTCGTGGTTCTTGGGGATAACGACGTATTGGGACGGCGGCACGCCCACGTCGTTGCGAAGGCCCTCGACGGCAAGGCCGCCACCGTGCGAGTACTCGCATTTCCAGGCCTGCTGGAGAAGGGCGACGTCTCCGACTGGCTCAGGGCTGGTGGTACCGCAGAGCAGCTCGTATCACTTGCTGCCGCGGCACCCGTCTGGGATCCTTCGGCAAACCCCGCACCCTCCGCACCCACCGAGAATACGGGGATTCAGTTCATCTCGGCGGCGAGCCTCCGGACGCTGGAGATCAAACCAGTGACGTACATCGTGGAGCCTTTCTTGACACCAGGTCTGACCCTCCTTGTCGGACTGCCGAAGGCCGGGAAGAGCTTTCTGTCACTGGATATCGGGATTGCCGTCGCGACGGGGGCACATGCACTTGGCAGACTTCCAGTAACTCCAGGAACCGTACTCTGTTTCGCCCTAGAGGATTCGAACGAGCGTCTAAAGCGCCGCCTCGCACTTTTCGGTGTATGGCCTGAACGTCTTCAGCTGGCGACGACGATGCCGTCTCTGGATCGCGGCGGGCTTGAGAATCTTCGGCGGTGTCTCGACGAATACATCGACACGAAACTCGTGATCATCGACACCTTCGGTCGCGTCAGGCCAGCAGGGAAGCGAAATGAAAATTCCTATGACGCCGACGTCAAGGCCCTAAGCCCGCTTCAGAAGATTGGCCTCGACTACGGCCTCTGCGTTCTACTTCTTCACCACAGCCGCAAGGCGCATTCGGATGACCCCCTCGAGATGGTCAGCGGAACGACCGGAATTACGGGCACGGCCGACGCGACCATGCTCTTGACGCGCCCCAGGCAGGAGCACGAGGGCAAGCTCTTCGTGACCGGCCGCGACGTCGAAGAGCAAGAGTGGGCCATGAAGTTCGACTCGGGCCGGTGGAAGCTGTTGGGTAGCAGCGCAGAGGTTCAAAACAACCCCCTTCGCCAGGAGATCCTCGACGTCGTCCGCCGAGCGCCTGACGGCCTGACGATCAGTGCCATCGTCAACGAGATCAAGGAGGCGAACCCCGAGATGCAGGGTGTGAACTACGACAATATCAAGCAGCGCGTCTACGACCTGAGGAAAGCGGATGCGCTCGTTCAGCGGGGTGGAAAGCGCTGGTGTGTGCCGGGGTCTCCCGAGCCAATCGTGAGTAAGCGGGCTGTTGGGTCCCCCGCGGCCCTTGCCGCTCACCGCCTTCATCTCGTACGTGTCGATCTCACGGATGGTAGGGAGGAGCCCGCCGGGGAAGAAGCTGGAGATGGAACGATCGGAACCTCCGGAACGATCACCCCTCCCGACGATGGTGTGGCTTTAGGCACCCGCGAATCCGCCGGCGCGTCTCTGACTGCGGAGAATACCGAGGAGCCCCCTGCGGAATTCGAGAACGGAACGACCGGAACCTCCGGAACGGCCGGCCGTTCCGACGATGGCGTGGCCTTAGGCTCTCGCGGGCTCTTCGCTACGTATCTCGAAGAGGTTGGTGGAACGGTTGGAACCCCCGGAACTGACCTTGCCCCCTACTCTGGCCTGAGTGGGTTTGGAGACTCCGGGTTGAAATC
>CALAQS010000340.1 GCA_937888435.1 uncultured Acidobacteriota bacterium | reverse complement strand
CCGCACAAATCATCCCTCTTCTCGACCGCATTCTCCTGATCCTTCTCGTCGTCGAGCTCCTCTACACGGTCCAGGTCTCATTTCGGCAGCATGCGGTCACGCCCGAGCCGTTCCTCCTCGTTGGGCTCATCGCGGCAATAAGGCGCGTACTGATCCTCACGGCAGAGTTCGGCCAGGCAACCGGACAAGCGGCTCCCACACAGCTCGTGCCTGAGCTGGCAGTTCTCTCGGCGTTGCTCGTGGCGATAGCGTTGTCGCTATTCGTGCTACGCCGAAAGGACACTACCGACAAAGTGGCAAAGCCGTAACGCCCTTTTCGCCTTCTCCTAACCGCGCCGGACGCGTTGATGCGCGCTCCGGCGCGTTGGAAGCTCAGCGCGTGGCGGATCTCCGCGTATCATCACGAACATGGCTACCTCCTCGAAGCGCATTTCAGCCTCGCAGGGCAGACGGATCGCCAGATCGTCCTCGGAACTGCCTGGGCCGTCGTCAAAGCCCTCCCTTCGTTTCTATTACTCCGACGGCCTTTGCAAGAAGACGCTTTCGGTGCTCGGCACTCTCGAGCAGGCTCAGGATGTCACCGCTCACCGTGGCGCCCTGGCGGACGTCGTCGTGGAGCTGACGAACAGCGGCATGGACTTCTACTTCATGAAACCGCTCAAGCTCGCCAAAGCGGGTTTCATCGTGCAGCAGTCGGCGAACCTGGGCTTGGCAGGCGCGCAGCAGGTGATGGGGTCCGTCATCCGCAACATCATCGGGCGCATGGATGGGCCTCAACTGCTGTCCGTATGTGGCTCCATTCGGCAGCTCATGCTCTGAAACTCGAGCCGCGCCGCCAAGATCGCCGTCACGCCAGAAAGAGCCGGTACGCGGGATTGGCACTTTCGTCCCAGTGCCGGTATCCCAGCTCTTTCAGGAATCGCCGGAACTTCGCGTCGTCCTTCCGGGGGACCTGAATCCCCACGAGAACCCGGCCGTAGTCGGCCCCATGGTTGCGATAGTGGAAAAGGCTGATGTTCCAGCCGCCCCGCATGCGGTTCAGGAATTTGAGCAGGGCGCCGGGGCGCTCGGGGAACTCGAACCGGAAGAGGCGCTCGTCGTGGGCCAGCGGCGCGCGCCCTCCGACGAGGTGGCGGACGTGAAGTTTGGCCATCTCGTTGTCGGAGAGATCGCTCGCCGGCAGGCGGTGACGCCGCAGCGCCGCCAGGAGCGACCGGGTCTGGCCCTGGTTCTCGACCTCGACCCCCACGAAGACGTGCGCGCGCTCGGGGTCGGCATACCGGTAGTTGAACTCGGTGATGTTGCGCGGCCCGACGACGGCGCAGAACTCGCGAAAGCTGCCCGGCCGCTCCGGGATCGTCACGGCCAGAATCGCCTCGCGCCGTTCGCCCAGCTCGGCCCGCTCGGCCACGTGGCGAAGCCGGTCGAAATTCATGTTCGCGCCGCAGGCAATCGCGACGAGCGTCCGGCCCTTCACGCGGTGGCGCTCCGTCCAGGCTTTCAGTCCCGCCACGGAAAGCGCCCCGGCCGGCTCGAGGATGGAGCGCGTGTCCTCGAAGACGTCCTTGATGGCCGCGCAGATGGCGTCCGTGTCCACGAGCACGATCTCGTCCACGAGGTCGCGGCAAAGGCGGAACGTCTCGCGCCCCACCTGCCGGACGGCGACACCGTCCGCGAAGAGGCCGACCTTCTCCAGACGTACCCTCCGGCCCGCCTGCAGAGAGCGGCTCATGGCGTCCGCGTCGACGGGCTCGACGCCGATCACCCGGGTTCGCGGGCTGAGTCTTTTCACCCATGCCGCGACGCCAGCGATGAGCCCACCGCCGCCCACGGCCACGAAGACGGCGTCGATCCCGGCGGGCCGCTGCCTGAGAATCTCCATTCCGACGGTCCCCTGCCCGGCGATGACGTCGGGGTCGTCGTAGGGGTGGACGAACGTCTTCCGCTCCTTTCGGGCGAGGCGTCGCGCCTCGGCGTACGCCTCGTCGTACGAGTCGCCCGTCAGGATGACCCGCGCGCCCCGCGCGGCCACGGCGTCGACCTTGATGCGCGGCGTCGTGATCGGCATGACGATCGTGGCCGAGCACCCCAGCTTCGCCGCCGCGAGCGCCACCCCCTGCGCGTGGTTCCCCGCCGAAGCCGTGATCACGCCGCGCTTCAGCGCGGCGCGCGGCAGGCGACACATCTTGTTATACGCGCCGCGCAGCTTGAAGGAGAAGACCGGCTGCAGGTCCTCGCGTTTGAGCAGCACCGTGTTGCCCGTCCGCCGGCTCAGGAGAGGAGCGGCCTCGAGCGGCGTTTCCACCGCGACGTCGTAGACGCGCGCCGAGAGAATCCGCTCGAGGTACTCCTCGCCCGTCCTCGCGGCGGCCCGTCGCACCGGCGCGGCCGCCGGGCTCAGCGGTGCCGTCCGCGGGCGAAGCGCGCAGGGGACGGCAGCGCCGCTTCCTCGCGGACCCACGTGCACCATTCGTTCGAGCGCGGATGCTCGCCCCGCACGGCGGCGTGGAAGACTTTCTGGAGCTTGCGCGTGACGGGGCCCGCCGTGCCCCGGCCGATCTTGCGGAAGTCGATCTCGCGGAGCGCGATGCACTCCGCCGCCGTGCCGCACACGAAGACCTCGTCCGCGATGTAGAGCTGGTCGCGCGAGACGGGCTTTTCGACCACGGGAATGCCGAGGTCGCCCGCGAGCGCCACGAGCGCGTCGCGCGTGATGCCCTCGAGGATGGGCGCCGAAGGCGAGGTGACGATCGTGCCGTTCTTCACGAGGAAGAGGTTCTCACCCGTACATTCGGCCACGTAGCCCTGCGGGTCGAGCATGATGGCCTCGTCGAAGCCCAGCCGCACCGACTCGGTCTTCGCGAGAAAGCTGTTCGCGTAGCTGCCGCTGATCTTGGCCTTCGTCATCGTGACGTTCGGGTGGTGACGCGTGAAGGACGAGACGTTCGCGCGCACGCCTTTCTCGAGAGCCTCGGCCCCGAGGTAGTTCTTCCACTGCCACGCGGCGATGCCGATGGCCGGCGAGCCGCCGTCGAGGTTCAGATTCCAGCCGCCGCCGGAGCCGCCGCTCGCGAGATAGAGGAGCGGGCGGATGTAGCAGTCGTCGAACGCGTTGCGGGCGACGAGCTCGGCGCAGGCCTCGGCGATCTGCTCCTCACCGAACGGAAGCTCCCTGAAGCCGAGACAAAAAGCCGAGTGGAAAAAGCGCGCGATGTGCTCTTTCAGGCGGAAGATCGCCGGCCCGTCGGCCGTCCCGTAGCAGCGGATCCCCTCGAAGACGCCGATGCCGTAATGCAGGCCGGGCGTGAGGAAGTGGAGAGTCGCCTTTTCGTAGTCGACGAACTCCCCGTTCAGCCAGATCGTCTTCGATTCCATTCCCATGACTTCCTCCGTTCAGACCGCCACGTGAGCCGGGATCGCGTCGGCCACCGCTCGCGCCATCTCGCGCGTGCCGAGCGCACGGGTGCCGCGCGGCGCGAGATCCGCCGTGCGCGCGCCCTTTTCGAGAACCGCCTCGATCGCGCGGTGTACCGCCGCGGCTTCCTCGGTGAGCCCGAGTCCGTCCTCGAGGAGCATTGCGGCCGTCGCGATCGCCCCGATCGGATTCGCGACGTCCCGCCCCGCGAGCGCCGGCGCCGAGCCGTGCACCGGCTCGAAGAGGCCCGGGCCGTCGCCGAGGCTCGCCGAGGGCAGAAGCCCGAGCGAGCCCACGAGCGCGCCCACCTCGTCCGACAGGATGTCGCCGAAGAGATTCTCCGTGACGACGACGTCGAAGGCCGATGGGTAAAGGACGAGGTTCATCGCACAGGAGTCGACGAGCTGGTGCTCGAGGACGACGTCCGGATGCCGCGCGCCAACGTCGGTCGTAACCGCGCGCCAGAGCTGCGAGGTCTCGAGGACGTTCGACTTGTCGACGGACGTGACCTTCTTCCTTCGGCCCACCGCGAGACGGAAGGCCACCTCGGCGATGCGCTCCACCTCTGGCCGCGTGTACGGCAGCGTGTTCACGGCCGTCCCCTCTGCCAGATCCAGCGCGCGCGGCGTCCCGAAATAGAGCCCGCCCGTCAGCTCGCGCACGACGACGAGGTCGACGCCGCGGGCGATCTCCGGCTTCAGCGGGCCCGCGCCTTCGAGGCCCCGGTATACCCGGGCCGGCCGGATGTTCGCGTAGAGGCCGAGGGCCTTGCGGAGCTCGAGAAGCCCGGCTTCCGGCCGCTTGTCACGCGGAGCGAGGTCGTACGCGGGATCGCCGACGGCGCCCAGGAGCACCGCGTCGGCGTCGCGGCAGGCCGCGAGCGTCTCCTCGGGAAGCGGAACGCCCTTCGTGCGCATCGCGATCGCGCCGATCGGCCACTCCGACACGATGAAGTCGTGAGAGAAGCGCGCGGCGACGGCCTTGAGCACCGTCATGGCCGCAGCCGTCACCTCGGGGCCGATTCCGTCCCCGGGGAGGACCGCGAGGCGCGCGCGTCGCCCCAAGGTCAGACCCCGTGCCCGTAGCCCGCTTCGTCGGCGAGCGCGGCCTCCTCGCGAAAGATGCGCGACGCGGGCGCCTTGGCGCGCGGCGCGGCGCGCTTCATTGTGCTCCAGAGGTCGAAGAGGTCGTCGTCGCGCACGAGTTTTTTCTGGTCCGCGAGCGCGATCATCCGCTTGTAGAGCTCGTCCAGCTCGAGGCGCGTGGGCTCGATTCGGAGGGCGGCGCAGCGATTCTTCAGCGCGTGACGCCCGGAGTGCTTGCCCAGGACGAGCGTCGTCTGGGGGACGCCGACGTCCTCCGGACGCATGATCTCGTACGTCCGGCGGTCCTTGAGGATGCCGTCCTGGTGGATGCCGGCTTCGTGCGCGAAGGCGTTCCTGCCCACGATGGCCTTGTTCGACTGGACGGCTTCGCCCGTGATCTCCGCGAGGAGCTGGCTCGACGAGAAGAGCTCCGGCGTGGCGATGCCGGTCGTGAACGGCAGCTTGTCGGGCCGCACGCGGAGCGCCATGACGATTTCCTCGAGGGACGCGTTTCCCGCGCGCTCGCCGATGCCGTTCACGGTGCATTCGAGCTGCCGCACTCCGCCCTCCAGCGCGGCGAGCGAGTTGGCCACGGCGAGGCCGAGGTCGTTGTGGCAGTGCGCCGAGAACACGACGCGGTCCGCGAACTTCACCCGCCCGCGCACGGTCTGAAAGAAGCGGACGATCTCGTCCGGCGTCGCGTAGCCGACCGTGTCGGGGAGGTTCACGGTCGTCGCGCCGGCCTCGACGACCGCCTCGACGACGGCGACGAGAAAGTCGAGATCGCTGCGCGTCGCGTCCTCGGCCGAAAACTCCACGTCGCTCACGTGGCGGCGCGCCCGGCGCACGGCGGCCGCGGCGTGGTCGAGGCACTCGGCGCGCGACATCCGGAGCTTGTGCTCGAGGTGCAGGTCGGAGGTTGCGATGAACGTGTGGATGCGCGGGCGCGCGGCGCCCTCCAGGGCCGCCGCGGCGCGGTCGATGTCGGCGTCGACGGAGCGCGCGAGCGCCGCGACGACGGGGCGCCGTACCTCGCGCGCGACGGCGCGGACGGAGTTGAAGTCGTCCTCGGAGGCGATCGGGAAGCCCGCCTCCATCACGTCCACGCCGAGGGCGTCGAGCTTCCGGGCGAGGCGCACTTTCTCGGCCTCGCGCATCGAGAAGCCCGGCGCCTGTTCGCCGTCGCGCAGCGTCGTGTCGAAGATCGTGATTCGGGCCGGAACGGGAGGCTCCTGGTCGCTCATGTCAGGCCACCTTGTCCACGACGACCGGATTCAGGAACGGCATCTTCGCTCGCAGCTCTACACCGACCTTCTCGATGAGCTGGTTCTTTTCACTTTCGCGAGTCGCCTCGAACTCGGGGCGTCCGTTCCGGTTCTCGTCGATCCACTTTTCGGCGTAGACGCCGTCCTGGATCTCCTGGAGGATCTTCCTCATCTCGCCGCGCGTCGCCTCGGTCACGATGCGCGGGCCGGCCGTGTAGTCGCCGTGCTCGGCCGTGTCGCTGATCGAATAGCGCATGTAATTCAGGCCGCCGCGGTACATGAGGTCCACGATGAGCTTCAGCTCGTGCAGGCATTCGAAGTACGCGACTTCCGGCTGGTAGCCCGCGTCGACGAGCGTCTGAAAGCCGGCCTTCACGAGCGCGGACGTGCCGCCGCAGAGGACCGCCTGCTCGCCGAAGAGATCCGTCTCGGTCTCCTCGGCGAAGGTCGTCTCCAGCACTCCCGCGCGCGTGGCGCCGAGCGCCTTCGCATAGGCCAGCGCGTCTTCGCGGGCGTGGCCGCTCGCGTTCTGCTCGACCGCGAGGAGCGCGGGCGTGCCCTCGCCTTCCACGAACAGCTCGCGCACGCGGTGGCCCGGCGCCTTCGGGGCGACCATCGAAACGTCCACGTCGGCGGCCGGCACGATCTGTCCGAAGCGGATGTTGAAACCGTGCGCGAACATGAGCGTTTTCCCGGCCTTCAGGTGCGGCGCGATGGATGAGTCGTAGAGCTTCTTCTGGCCCGTGTCGGGCGTCAGGATCATGACGATGTCGGCGCGCCTGGCGGCCTCGTCGGCGCTCAGCACGGTCAGTCCGTCCGCCTTCGCCTTCGCGGCGGACTTCGACGTCGCGTGCAGGCCGACCACCACGTTGACGCCGCTGTCCCGCAGGTTCAGCGCGTGCGCGTGCCCCTGGCTGCCGTACCCGATGATCGCCACCGTCCGCCCCTTGAGGCGGGAGATGTCTGCGTCCTTGTCGTACCAGATCGTGGCCATCACTATCTCCCTTTACTCCGCTCGATTCCTGCTTGCTTCTCGCTCGACGTCACGCTGTTTTTTCTTTGAAGGTGAAAGAGGATTCGGGCGGTGCAAAGGCCCGCGTCTGGCTGGAATCGGCGACGGCGTGCACGTCGACGAGGCGCATCAATTGCTTTCTCAGAAGATTGGCGACGTCGCTGCTTGCTTCGGCTGTGATCGTGAGATGCGCCGCCGACCCTTCTCCCCCTTCTAGGAAAAATCCACGAATGGCTGTGCGCTGCCGCCGGAAGATCGATTCCACCCGCGCCAACATTCCGGGAACGTGATTTGCGGTGATCTCGAAAACCTGTTCCATTTGCCTTCTTCCTCTCCGCCCTTTCTCTCTCAGCTCTTCTTCGTGCTCTTCGCCGCGTACTTCGGGTCCTCGACGACCATCGTGTCGATGGACTGGCCGGCGGGCCACATGGGGAAGCAGTTCTCGGTGGGCTCCGTGACGACGTGGACGAGCGCGGGCCCGCCCGTCACGGCGAGGGCCTTCTCGTACACGGCGTCCAGCTCGTCCGGTCGCCGCACGGTGAAGCCCACGGCGCCGAAGGCCTCCGCGAGCTTCGCGAAGTCGGGATTCTTCAGCGCTACCGAGAAGAAACGCCGGTCGTAGAACAGGTCCTGCCACTGCCGCACCATGCCGAGGCCCTGGTTGTCGAGGACGATGATCTTGAGGGGCAGGCGGGCTTCCACCGCCGTCGCGAGCGTCTGCATGGTCTGCTGGAAGCTGCCGTCGCCGTTGAGGTTGATGACGAGCCGGTCCGGCCGCCCGCACTGTGCGCCGAGCGCGGCCGGGAGGCCGTAGCCCATCGTGCCGAGGCCGCCGGACGTGATGAACATGCCGGGCTCGTCGCACTTCCAGAACTGCGCGGCCCACATCTGGTGCTGGCCGACGTCCGTCGTGACGATCGGGCGCAGGTCGCGCGTGAGGCGCCAGAGCCGGTCGATCGCGAACTGCGGGAGGATGACGTCGCCTTCCTCCCGGTAGCCGAGGGGCGCCTTCGCCTTCCACGCCTCGATCTCCTTCCACCAGTCCGCCGTGTCGGGAGCGCCGACGAGGGGCAGAAGCTGCTGGAGGACCGCCCGCGCGTCGCCGTGGAGCGGGTAGTCGGCCTTGCGGTTCTTGCCGATCTCGACCTCGTCGATGTCGATGTGGACGACTTTCGCGTGCGGCGCGAACGTGGCGAGCTTGCCCGTGATGCGGTCGTCGAAGCGCGCGCCCACGGCGATGATGAGGTCGCTGCCGTTCATCGCCCAGTTCGCGTAGGCCGTGCCGTGCATGCCGAGCATGCCGACGGACAGCGCATCCGTCTCGGGGTAGGCGCCCTTTCCCATGAGCGTCGTCGTGACGGGGATGCGCGTCTTCTTCGCGAGGCGCCGCAATTCCGCGGAAGCTCCGGACGAGATGACGCCGCCGCCCACGTAGAGGATCGGGCGCTTCGCGTTCGAGATCGCGAACGCCGCGCGGCGGAGGCCCACGGGGTCCGCGCGCCGCGGAGGAAGCGGCGCCGTGACGGAGCCTTCCTCCCACGCGATCTCGGCCTGCAGCACGTCGCGCGGCACGTCCACGAGGACGGGGCCCGGCCGGCCCGACGACGCGAGCCGGAAGGCCTCGCGGATGGTGCCGGGAAGCTCCTGCGGCTCGAGAACGAGCCAGTTGTGCTTCGTGACGGGCGCCGTCATGCCGAGGATGTCGGCTTCCTGGAAGCCGTCGCGGCCGAGGAGCGGCGTCGCGACCTGCGCCGTGATCGCCACGATGGGCGTGGAGTCGAGCATCGCGTCGGCGAGGCCCGTGATGAGGTTCGTCGCGCCGGGGCCCGATGTCGCGAGGCACACGCCCGGCCGGCCCGTGGCCCGCGCGTAGCCCTGCGCGGCGTGCGCCGCGCACTGCTCGTGCCGCATGAGGAGGTGCGTGATGGGCGCCGAGAGAAGCGCGTCGTACAGCGGCAGAGAGGCGCCGCCGGGGTGGCCGAAGATGTGGGACACGCCCTGCGCGACGAGCTCGGCGGCCATCGCGTTCGCGGCCCTCACGCGCGTTTTCTCGCGGGGCTGGAACTGTGCGCTGGGCTGGAACTGGGCGCTCACGCGCTCACCCCCGCCCGCTCGCGCGCCGTCGCGCTCGTTTGGGAAGCGGCAGGCGCGACAGGACTCGTCACCGCTCCCTCGGAAGCCGAGGAGACGAGGCGCGCGTACTTCGCGAGAACGCCCGTCGTCGCCCGCGGCGCCGGGGCGCGGTACGAGCGCTTCCGCGCGGCCAAGTCTTCGTCGCCTACCTCGAAATCGAGGCGGCGGGCGGTGACGTCGAGCGTCACGCGGTCCCCGTCCTTGAGGAACGCGATCGGGCCGCCGCCCGCCGCCTCGGGGGAGACGTGTCCGACCATGAGGCCGTGCGTCGCGCCGGAGAAGCGTCCGTCCGTGACGAGGGCGACCGTCTCGCCGAGGCCCTGGCCCACGAGCGCCGCCGTCACGGCCAGCATCTCCGGCATGCCGGGCGCGCCCTTCGGGCCTTCGTAGCGGATCACGACGACGTCGCCCGCGCGGATCTGGCGGCGCTCGACGGCCGCGAACGCGGCGATCTCGCCGTCGAACACGCGCGCTTCTCCGGTGTGCTTCAGGCGCTCGTGTCCCGCGAGCTTCACGACGCAGCCCTCGGGCGCGAGCGAGCCGCGCAGGATCGCGAGCCCGCCGGTCTTCTTGAGCGGCCGGGCGATGTCGCGCACGACTTCCTGCCCGGGAGTCTCCTCGGCCTCGGCGGCCTCTTCCTGGATCGACCGACCCGTGACCGTCGTCGCGCGCTTCAGGAGGCCCGCGTCCGAGAGCCGTTTCGCGATCAGGCGCGAACCGCCCGCGCGGGAGAGGTCGGGCGCGGTGAAGCGCCCGCCCGGCTTCAGGTCGACGAAGATCGGCGTCCGCGCCGAAATCGCGTCGAAGTCGTCGAGGACGAGCGGCACGCCGGCCTCGCGCGCGATCGCGAGGAGATGCAGGACCGCGTTCGTCGAGCCGCCCGTGGCGGCGACGGACGTGATCGCGTTCTCGAAGGCCGCGCGCGTGAGGATCTTCGAAGGCGTGAGACCGTCCGCGAGGCGCTGCATGACGAGCCGGCCGGCGGCGCGCGCGACCGCGGCCTTCGAGGGATCCGTCGCGGGAACGTCGTTCGCGCCCATCGGCGAGATCCCGAGGAACGTGAGCGCCGTCGCCATCGTGTTCGCGGTGAACTGGCCGCCGCACGCGCCCGCGCCCGGGCAGGCCCCCGCCTCGACGTCGCACAGCCCCGCCTCGGAGAGCTTTCCCGCCGAGTGCGCGCCCACGGCCTCGAAGACGTCCTGGATCGTGACGTCTTTCCCGTTCACGTGACCTGGCTCGATCGACCCGCCGTAGAGCGCGACGGAGGGGAGGTCGAGGCGCGCGAGCGCCATCACCGTGCCGGGGATCGTCTTGTCGCAGCCCGAAAGGGCGACGACGGCGTCCAGGGCGTGTCCCATGACGGCCAGCTCGATGGAGTCGGCGATGACCTCGCGCGAGACGAGGGACGCCCGCATCCCGTCCGTCCCCATCGAGATGCCGTCGGAGATCGCGATCGTGCCGAACTCGAAAGGCGTCCCGCCGGCCTCGCGGACGCCGGCCTTGACCTCTTCGGCGAGGGTGCGGAGGGACGCGTTGCAGGGACCGAGGTCCGTCCAGGAGTGGACGACGGCCACGAGCGGGCGGGCGATCTCCTCGGGCGTGAGGCCCGTGGCGCGCAGCATCGCGCGCGCGGGCGCCCGCGCCGGCCCCTTCTTCATGGCGTCGCTCCTCATGGCCTGATGCGTCTCCTTTCCGCCGGCAAAAAAAAAGCCCCGCCCCCTTTCGGGGTGCGGGGCGGCTGTTCGATGTTTTCTTTCGCCTAGCCGGCCTGCACCCCGCTCGTCTCGAGGACGAGGACGTCAATGACGAGCAGACCGAGCACGCGGCTATTCACGACCTGGAGTCTCGGCGCCCCGGGGCTTTCGGTCAAACTAATTTTTTTGCTGCTAATATTAGAAATTCTTATGGACATCTTCTCCCTCCGCGTTTTCCTCACGGTCGCCGAGGAGCGCAGCTTCTCCCGCGCGGCCGTGCGCCTCTTCCGCACGCAGTCCGCGGTGAGCCAGGCCGTGCGGCGTCTCGAGACGGATCTCCACGAGGCCCTTTTCGATCGCACGACGCGCGAGGCGCGTCTCACGGAAGCGGGGCGCACGCTGAAGGACTATGCCGAGCGCGTCCTGAACGTGGCAGAGGAAGCCGAGCGGGCCGTCAAGGACTTGAAAGACATGAAGCGCGGCCGGGTCGTGATCGGCGCGAACGAGGCCGGCGTCGAGGTCCTCATTCCGCTCATCGCGCGCTTTCGCGAGGCGCACCCCGGCGTCGAGTTCGACGTGAGGCGCTTCGCCTCGCGCCTCCTCGGAGCCGAGGTCCTCGCCGCGAGCCTCGACTTCGGCGTCGTCACTTTCTCGCCGTCGGAGAAGGGTCTGAAGACCGTCGTCCTCGGCTCGGACGAGCTCGTCGTCCTCTCGCACCCGAAGCACCCGTTCGCGAAAAAGAGCCGCGTGACGCTCGAGGAGTTCGGCCGGGCGACGGTCATCGCGCACAGCGACCCTTCGCCCGCCCGCGAGCGCGTGCTCCGCAAGTTCGCCGAGCGCGGCGTCGCCCTGAACATCAAGGTGTCCCTGCCCAGTCTCGACGGAGTCAAACGCGCCGTCGAACGCGGCATGGGCGTCGCCCTGCTTCCCCGGCGCACCGCGCTTTCGGAGATCGAGGCCGGCCGCCTCGCGGCGACGCTCCTTCCCGAGCTGCGCCGCCCGCGCGACCTCAGGCTCGTCTACCGGGCCGCCGGAAACTTCGGGAACTCCGCCCACGCGTTCCTCGAGAT
>CALAQS010000339.1 GCA_937888435.1 uncultured Acidobacteriota bacterium | reverse complement strand
TGGGAATTGCGGCGGGCGTTGGCGCGCACAGACCAGAGCGTCGGTCACTACGATGCCTCCGTGCGCGCACACGTCGACCGACGTTTCCCCCGGGTGACGGCCCTCTTAGGCTGCTTTTCGAAGCAGTAGCGGCAACAACCGCTCCGCATCGAGGTAGTCGACGCGAAACGGCGAGTCCATCGGGCCTTCACCCGGCCTTCCGCGTGGGGGCGGGATCGCGGCGAGATGCGCTGGCGTCCGTCCGAAGTAGACCTCTGCCGGTGTCGCGCCACCGATTCCCTGATGCGGGCGGAAGTGCGCGTAGTGAACGAGACCTCGCTCGACCGTCGCGGAGATCCTCCGCGACGAGCGGCCTCAGAAGGCGCAGGCCGAGCGTGTCCTTGAGCGTCCTCCACAGGCGTTCGATCAGCGCGATGGAGCCCTTCTTACCGACCGCTCCCGTGAGAGTTCGACAGGCATGATGCAGACGCTTCAAGCCGACGGTCTCGGCTTGCTGCCTGCGTTAATGCGGTTGGCTGACGGCACGCGCGATGGGGCACTACGGCCGGCAACCCGGTAGTCCCGGACTACCACGCTTTGAGCGATCCACTCGGGGATCCTTCAGGAAAAGGGTTGATTACTCGAACCTAAGCCACAGTCCGGACAGAATGCCGGTCTACGGACCGGGATTGAGAAGGAAACCGAGGGCGCGACTCGGGTCTCTGAGCGCTACTGACCCTCGGCAATTCCCATCGCACCCCTACATCTCCCCCATTCCCCCCGCGCCGATGGGAGCGAGGATTTCGTAAGAGCTGCGCTTCGTTTCGGGCGCGAGCGTCACGTCACCGTCCCAGCTCCGCGTACCAGTTCAGCACGACCGTCGTCGGGGTCATCGCCTCGCGCCCGAGCGGGGCGACGGTGAGGAAGCGCCGCCCGTCGGCGGTCGGGAGGAAGTGGTTTCGGGCGATCGAGGTGTCGAAGCGCCCCGGGAAGAGCGGCCGCGGGGCGCCGGCCGTCACGCTGTTTCCGGTCTGGACGTCGACCGCCATCAGCTTCTGGTCGGGAGCGCGGTAGTACAGCTCCTTGCCGTCTGCGCGCCACCGCGGCTCGTTGCCGCCCGAAGTGGAGATCTGCCACTTGCCCCCCGGGCCGGGGAAGCTCTGGACGTAGATCTCGACGCGACCGGACTCGTTCGATTGGTACGCCAGGAAATGGCCGTCGGGCGAGAAGACGGGCTTCAGCTCCGCGAACGACGTCTTGAGGAACGGGACGGGCTTGCGGTCGCCGATCATGGGCAGCACCCAGATGTCCCAGCCCGTTTCCTTTCCCTGGCTCGAGATGGCAATGTATCGCCCGTCGCGGGACCAGTCGCAGGCGACCTTCAGCTCTTCCGTCTTGAGAAGAAGCTTCTCGTCGCTCAGGCCCTCGGCGGCCTTCTCGAAGAGGTCGTTGACGACCGTGTAGACCATCCGCTTGCCGTCGGGGGACCAGAGAGGAGCGGACGAGCCGTCGGCGCCGAAGGTGAAACGGGAGCTGACTCCGCGTTTCAGGTCCCGGATCCAGACGTCCGTTTTCCCCCGGCGCGGATCGACGAGGTCGAAGGCGAGCCGGTCGCCGCCCGGAGAGAACGCCGGGTTGCGGCTGTCGCCCGGGTCGCCGACGACATCGCCCTCCTTGCCGGAGCGGTCCACCCAGAGAAACCGGTCCCCCGTCTCTCCGGTCCGGTAGGCAAGGGTCCCGTTGCGCGAGACCGAGAAGCGCGCGAGCCCGACGCTGTCCGTCCCGATGTGCTCGGCCAGCGGGATCGGCTCCCCGGTCGTCTTCAGGGCCTTCGCGTCGAAGGGCTGGGCGACGAGCGTCTTGTCGCGCACGAAGAGGAGATACCCCGGCGGCGCGTAGGACACGAGCGTCTGCGCCGGCGCGAGCGCCTTCGACTCGGTCGAGTCGAGCGAGCCGATCCGGTACGCGCTGTCCTCTGGTTTCTGGCCAGAAACCATGTAGAGGAAGTGCCGGCCGTCGGGAAGGAATTCCGGCCAGCCGACCTCCGTCTCCTTTCGCGAGGCTTCTGCTTTCACGGCGGCGACGGGCGTTCCCCCGGCGGCCGAGACGCGGTAGATGGGATCGATGGGGGTGCCGTCGAACAGGATGAAGCCTTCGGAGCCCCAGGAGCCGTCGGCGCCCCTCGGGGCGTCGCAGATCTTCTGCGCCGGCCCGCCGGAGACCTCGATCTTCTTCAGCTTGCCCTCCGCGAAGAACGCGAGGGACCGGCTGTCGGGCGACCAGAAGGGCCGCGTCGTGCCCTCTGTGCCGGCCAGAGGCTGCGCGACGAGCGCGTTGAGCGGCCGCACCCAGATGCGGCTTTTCCCCGAAGAGTCGGTCGCGTTGAACGCGAGATGACGCCCATCCGGGGAAATGCGGGGCGCATCGATCGTCGTGATCCCCTCCGGGTTTGCGATCTCGAACCGGACCGCGTGCGGGCGGGCCGGCGCGCGACGTACGAAGCCGACCGCGAAAATCGCAGCGATCGCCGTCGCCGCCGCCGCGAGGCCCCACGCGAGACGCTCGCGGCTCTTCCGGCGATGGGCGACGGGGGCGGGCAGCCCGACCTGCGAGCCGCCTTCGGCGATCCACTGGAGTTGCAGCTTGATGTCGTGAGCCGTCTGGAACCGGTCCTCGGGATCCTTCGCGAGACAGGTTTTCACGACGCGGTCCAGCGCCGGAGGAGTCATCGGCGCTATTGCCGAGACCGGAGCCGGCTCGTCCTTGAGGATCGCCGAGATCAGGGCGGCATGGCTCTTCCCTTCGAATGCCTTGCGGCCCGTGGCCATCTCGTAGATCACCGCTCCGAACGAGAAGATGTCGCTTCGCGCGTCGGCCTCGCGGCCCTCGAGCTGCTCGGGCGCCATGTACTGGAACGTCCCGAGGATCGTCCCCTGCTGCGTGATCGCTCTCGGCATTTCGGTGGGGAGCGAAGTCGCCGAGGACGACTTCACGGCCGGGAGCGCCGTCTTGGCGAGGCCGAAGTCGAGAAGCTTGACGCCGGACTTCGTCAACATGACGTTCCCCGGCTTCAGATCGCGGTGGATGATGCCGGCGGCGTGCGCCGAGCCGAGGGCCGCGGCGATCTCGATCGACACCTTCAGGAGCTGCTCGGGCGGGAGCGGGCCGCTCAGCAGCCGCTCCACGAGCGTCTGCCCATCGGCCAGCTCCATGCTGAGCAGATGCCGCTCCGGAGAGCCGGGAGAACCGGGGATTCCCTCGAACGAGTAGAGATGGGCGATGTTCGGGTGGTTCAGGCTCGCGAGCAGGCGGGCCTCGCGCTCGAAGCGCGCGATGCTCTCCTTGTCTTCGAAGAATTCTTCCGGGAGCACCTTCAGCGCGACCGTCCGGTCGACGCGCGTGTCCTTCGCCTTGTAGACCTCCCCCATCCCCCCGGCACCGAGCGGAGCAAGCACCTCGTACGGGCCGAGCCGGGTTCCGGTTGAAAGCGTCATCGGTTACGGACTGCGATTATGGCCGATAGGCTCTGCTTCGGCGGGAAACGCCCCACGCCCACCACGCCGGATCACTTCGAGGACGGGTGTCTGGAGACCGAGCCTTCGCCGGAAAACGTAGAAAACCCACCGCACCGGATCTTTTAACTGATGCGGGCGAAACCGCAGCACGTCTGACCCTATTTCACTTACCGACGAGCCTGAGCTCGGACCGGTTCGCCCGTCTCTTCCGGGCCTCTAACACCCGGTAGTCCCGGACCACCGCGCTCTGAGACGTCAGCCCGGGGATCCTTCAGGAAAAAGGCCGATTTCTCGAACCTAAATCGCCGTCCGGACAGAATGCCCGTTTACGGGCAGGGATTGAGAAAGAAACCGAGGGCGTGACTCTGGTCTCTACGCGCCACAGCCCCCGGCAATTCCCATTGCACCACTACAGCGGGCTCGAATTCGAATCGGCGGTCCAGTTCGGAGCTCGTCCCTACAGCGCGCCCGAGACACGGAAGAGATCCTTCCGAACGGGGAGGCCGTAACGGAATACATATGCGTAGGAGCGTCCGTCCGGAGTGATCGTGAAACCCGAGAGCTTGGCCAGGGGATAGTCCGGCCCGGTAATCTTCCGGACGTTCTCCGCCTTTCCCGTCTTGAGGTCGCACCGCCAGAGCTCCATCGGGAAGGAACGATCCTTCGCGAAGGGCTTCGTCAGCCAGATGCTCTCGCCGCTCGCGGTCCAACCCTCCGGCTCCATGCCGGCACAGCTGGGCGGCAGCGGTGTCAGGGCGCCGCTGGCCAGATCCACCCGGCTCCACGGGATGGGGTCGCCCTGGATCGTCGCGGCGGCAAAGGCCGTACGGCCGTCAGGTGACGCGGGGCCCGACACGACGGCCACTGTGTCCGCGGGCCAGTTCAGCCGCTGGGGGGAGGCCGCCTGTGCATTCAGGAGGTAGGGATGATTTTCGCTGTCGTCATTCAGACGACCGAAGACGAAGGCCTTCTCTCCGCCCAGCAGGAACGAGTCCCAGCGAATGATCCACTTTCCCGGCAGGTCCCGCGGAGCGCCCGCCCCTGTGGGCAGGAGACGCAGACGGAAATACCCGTCCGGATCCGGAACCTTATTCAGGAGGGTCTTCCCATCTGCCGTCTGGTCGAGCACCCAACCCTCGCCCAGACTGGTCGCCGTGGATTGCCCCGCCTGGAGCAGGAACACGCCCTTGTTGATGACGGTGCAGCTCAGTTGAGTTCCGGAGGCGTTCAGGGCGGGAAAAAATGCAATTCCAACGTCCAGCAGGCGCTCCCGGTCGGCGCCGGGTTCGAGCCACCGCACCTCCTGGACATTGGACTCGCCGCCCGTGGTCATCAGCATGTCCCCTGCTGGGCTGACGTCCCACAGGTCAGCATCGGTCGGCAGGTTTTGACGGACGTTCTGGAAGGCTCCGGAAGGGGACAGCTGGACGAGCTGGACAGGGTTCTCGTGTTCGTCCCGGGCACTCAAGAAAATGAGGTGCTTCCTGAACGGAAAGAACGACCACCCTGACAGTCCCTTGATGGGCGTGCGGGTGATCACCCGCCCGTCGAGACTCACTGTGACGAAGGACCTGCCCGTTGCGCGCCACTCGATGAATCTGATGGCGTCTCCCTTGTCGTTAAGGATGAAGTCGGCGAAACCAAACCCCCAGGGCACCTCGTACAGCGGCCGCCCCTGGAAAACGACGACCTGGGTGGACTTCCCCTTGTACTGGTTGTGCTTCACGATGAGGTCCCGCCCGTCCCGGGTCCATCGGGCGTAGTCCCAAATATTGACGCCCTCGTCCTCCACCACACGGGGCGCGGTGCCCCCGGCGGCGGGAATCCTGGCTAGGACGGGCGTGGACTCCTTCCGGCCGTCGACGGCGGTCTCCCTCTTCCAGACGAGAATGAGCTCCCCCGACGCCGAGACATCCAGCACCCTGCAGTCCCGGACCCCGAGGGAAACTGGGGGCTCGCCGGGGCTGAGCCGGAACAGCTCGCCCAGCATCGCGGCATCCGAGCCGTCCGGCGCCGCGGTGTAGACGATGGACTTTCCGTCCGGCAGGAAGCGGGCGCTGGAGATGATCCTCGACGAGGGCGTGAGGCGCTCGACGTGTAAGAGGCGCGGAGGAGACAGCCGCTTCCACGCGTAGAACGCGGCCGCGAGAGCCACGACCGCGGTGGCGGCCATGACCCCCTTCCGCCAGCGTCTCGCCCGCGGGAGTCCCCGCTGCGTGCCGGAGGCGGAGGACGTGGCGCTGTTCAGTTGGTCCAGGGTGAGGGCGAGGTCGTGGGCCGAGTGAAACCGCTGCTCGGGGTTCTTCTCGATGCAATACCGCACGATGCGCTCGAGCTCCGGCGAGACGCTCTGGTTCGTGACCGAAAGTTCCGGCGGTTCTTCCCGGAGGATCGCCGATATCGTCTCGGCCGCCGTCTCGCGGTGGAACGCCCTCTGCCCCGAGAGCATCTCGT
>CALAQS010000338.1 GCA_937888435.1 uncultured Acidobacteriota bacterium | reverse complement strand
GACGCCGACGCCTCGGAGTGGGAGCGACGCGTGGAGAGCGCGCGCGCCTGGGGAGACGCGGCCACCGACCGGCCGGAAGCGGTCGAGCGGCACCGGGCGCTCTTCCGCGACGCCCTCGCGCGCGTGTGAGAATCGCGTGTCGTGCCTTCCGATTCGACCCGCCGCCCGGAGATCCTCGTCCTCGGCGGAACCGGGATGCTCGGCCACCGCGTCGCCCTCGAGTTTGCCCGCGGCGGCGCGGCGGTCCTGACGGCGGTGCGGGGCGAGCGCGAGGGGCCGGGAGCCGCTGTCGCGGAGCTCCTCCCGCCGGGGTCCGTGGCCTTCGGGTTCGATGCGCGCGACCTCGCATCCGTCGAACGGCTCCTGACGTCGTCGCGGCCGCGCGTCGTCGTGAACTGCGCGGGCGTCGTCAAGCAGCGCGAGGAGGCGTCCGACGCGGAAATGTCCGTCGCCGTCAACGCGCTCTTCCCGCACGCCCTGGCCCGGATCGCGCGGGGCTTCGGAGGACGGGTCCTACACGTCAGCACGGACTGCGTGTTCTCCGGTGAGAGGGGCGGCTACCGCGAGGACGACCCGTGCGACGCGCGGGACCTCTACGGGCGCTCGAAGGCCCTCGGCGAGCTCACGGGCGGCGACGTCCTGACCGTCCGCACGTCGATCGTGGGGCGCCAGCTCGCGGGCGCCTCCTCGCTCCTCGAGTGGTTCCTCGCGCAACCGGGCCCCGCCGTGTCCGGTTTCACGCGCGCGTTCTTCTCCGGGGTCTCGACGCTCGAGCTCGCCCGGGTGCTCGCGTTGCTCGCGGACCGGTGGTCCCCGCTGCGCGGCCTCTACCACGTCGCGGGCCCGAGGATCTCGAAGATGGAGCTCGTGTCGCTGTTCCGGGACGCATACGCGCGCCCCGTCGAGATCCGACCGGACGCGCGGCTCGCGATCGACCGGAGCCTCGATGGCGCGCGGTTCGAAGCCGCGACGGGCTGGAAGGCACCGGCCTGGCGGGAGATGGTCGCCGAGCTCGCGGCGGACGGCGTGGCGTACGATCGCGGGAGAGCATCGTGAGTCTCTTCGAAGGCAAGAGGATCCTCGTGACCGGCGGGACGGGATCCCTCGGCAAGTGCCTCGTCGCCCGGCTCCTCCGGGGCGCCGAGGGGATGCCGGCGAAGATCATCGTCTTCTCGCGCGACGAGGCGAAGCAGCACGAGATGCGCGTCGCGGCACAGAACCGCCGCGCGCCCACCGACGAGGTCATCTTCCGGAACTTCCAGCAGCGCCTCGAGTTCCGCATCGGCGACGTGCGCGACCCCGGCTCGCTCACGGGAGCGCTCCTCTCCGCGGACATCGTGATCAACGCGGCGGCGCTCAAGCAGGTGCCGACGTGCGAGTACTTCCCCTACGAGGCCGTCCGGACGAACGTCGGCGGCGCCGAGAACATCGTCTCGATTCTCGAGCGCGTCAAGACGCCGGTGGAAGTCGTCGTGGGCGTCTCGACGGACAAAGCCTGCAAGCCCGTGAACACGATGGGACTCACGAAGGCGATCCAGGAGCGGATCTTCATCCAGGGCAACCTGCGGGCGCCGGCGACGCGCTTCGTCTGCGTCCGGTACGGCAACGTCCTCGCCTCGCGCGGCTCCGTGATCCCGCTCTTCCACGAGCAGATTCGGGCGGGCGGCCCGGTGACGATCACGTGCGAGGAGATGACCCGGTTCCTCCTCACCCTCGACGACGCGGTCGACACGGTCTTCGATGCAATCCGCCAAGCGCGGCCCGGAGAGACGTGGATTCCCCGGGCCCCTTCGGCGCGAATCGTGGACATCGCGCGCGCCCTCGTGGGCGAGCGGAAGATCCCGCTCTCGATCACGGGGATCCGGCCGGGGGAGAAGCTCCACGAGATTCTCGTCAGCGAAGAAGAGGCGCCGCGCACAGAGGAGCGCGGGCGCTGGGTAGCGATCCGCGCGATGCTTCCCGAGCTCGAGTCGGAGTCCGTCGGGCCCGCGGCCTTCCGGTCGGAGTACAGCTCGGAGACCTCGCCGATGAGGCTCGACGAAACGCGCGCGCTCCTCGAGGAGAATGGCCTCATGCCCGGACAGGTCTTCACGGGCGACGGAGAGCTGCTGCGATGAGGGTTCTGACGGTCTTCGGGACGCGGCCCGAGATCATTCGGCTGAGCCGGATCATCCCGGCGATCGACGCTCTCTGCGAGCACCGTCTCGTCCACACGGGACAAAACGCCGATCCCGGCCTGAGCGACGTCTTCTTTCGCGAGCTCGGCGTGCGTGCGCCGGATCAAAACCTCGGCATCTCGTCTGCGAGCTTCGCGGAGCAGGTCGGGCGCGTCGTCTCCGGCGTCGACGCCATCCTCGCGGACTTCCGCCCGGACCGCGTCGTGATCCTCGGCGACACGAACAGCGGCCTCGCGGCGATCCCCGCGGCGCGGCGCCGCATTCCGGTCTTCCACCTCGAGGCGGGGAACCGTTGCTACGACGACCGGGTTCCCGAGGAGCTGAACCGCCGGCTCATCGACCACGCGAGCACGCTGCTCCTTCCGTACACGCAGCGGTCGATGGAGAACCTCGTGCGGGAAGGGATCGAGCGCGAGAGGATCTTCGTGATCGGCAACCCGATCTTCGAGGTCCTCGAGCACTACGCCCCGCAGATCGACCGGTCGGACGTCCTCGCGCGGCTCTCTCTCGCGCCCGGAGAGTTTCTGCTCGCGACGTTCCACCGTGCCGAGAACGTGGACGACATGGACCGCCTCGCGTCCCTCCTCGAAGCCCTCGTCGCGGCGGGAGAGTCGCTCTCGATCCCCGTCGTCGCGAGCGTCCACCCGCGGACGCGCGACCGCCTGGCTGCGCACGGGCTAGCCGACCGCGCCGCGCGGCTTCGGCTCCTCGAGCCGCTCGGCTTCTTCGACTTCGTGAAGCTCGAGAAGACGGCACGGGCCATGCTCTCCGACAGCGGGACCGTTCAGGAGGAATGCGCGATCCTGGGGCGGCCGGCCGTCACGGTGCGCGACGCTACGGAGCGGCCCGAGACTCTCGAGTGCGGAAGCAACGTGCTCGCGGGAGCCGCCACGGAGGACATCAGGCGCGCTCTGCGCGCGGCTCTTCTCTCGCCGCGCCGCTGGGCGCCGCCGCCCGAATACCTCGTGGCCGGAGTTTCGGACACGGTCGCGAAACTCGTCGTCGGCCGGCTGAGCCTGAGATCTCATCGGTGAGCGTTCCGCGGCCGGCGGAACCCTTCCGCCTGCTGGTCCTTTCTCAGTACTTCGACCCGGAGCCGATTCCGAAGCCTGGCGTTCTCGCGGCCGACCTTCGCGCGCGCGGGCACCATGTCTCGGTCGTGACGGGTTTTCCGCACTACCCGGGGAACCGTCTCTATCCGGGTCATGCGCTCGCACCCCTGCGGCGCGAATCGCGCGACGGCCTCGACCTTTTTCGAAGCTTCGTGTGGCCGTACCACGGAAAGAGCGTCCTCGGAAGGGCGCTCAATTACGGGTCGTTCATGCTGTCGGCGCCGTTCGCGGCCCTGTTCGCACCCGAGGCGGACGTCGTCTATGTCTGGCACCCGCCGCTCACGGTGGGCATCGCAGCGTGGCTCATCGCGCGCTGGCGGCGCATTCCGTTCGTCTACGACGTGCAGGACATCTGGCCCGAGAGCGTCGAGGCGTCGGGTCTCGTGCGCCGGCGTTGGGTGCTGCGTCTCCTCTCGGCGGTCGAACGGTTCGTGTACGCGCGGGCGGGCCACATCCTCGTCGTCACC
>CALAQS010000337.1 GCA_937888435.1 uncultured Acidobacteriota bacterium | reverse complement strand
ACGTGTGCGACCGTGCATCGAACGACCGCATCAGCCGGATTCGCGGCTGAACCCCGAGTAACCTTCCCAGCCACCGGACTTTCGCCACAGCGCAACGCTACATGGATCGCGCGTCGCAGCGAAGCGACTAGAGTCTCCCGAGTGGCGATAATGGAAATCGAGCAGCTTCTCAACGCAAAACGACTCGAAATCCTGCGTGCGGCTCGCCCGGCCTCGAGGTCCACGAGGAGGAGGAGGTCGACATAGCTGTCAGGCGACGCATCGCCACACCTCGCAGTCCTGCACGAGGCTGCCCTGGACGTCCCGCTTGAGGTGCACGTCCACGTCCTCTCCGCAGTAGGGGCAGTTGACGACGAATTCCCCTTTCATCAGTCTGTCCGGTCGCTCTTCGTCCGCCGCTCAACCCGGACGAGCGGGATCGGCATCGTCGCGTACACCCCGAACCCTGCCGGCCGTGTGCAGCCCGGCGTCGGGCACGCGCGCATGGAGGACGTGCCCGGCGGCGACTGGACGAGCGCGCGGCACGTGTCGCAGAAGAAGTTCGTCCGCTTTGAATCGAACGCGCCACGGATCGCGGCAGGCTGCGTGACGGTGCCGGGGGACATGGGGCGCGATGGTAACGCTACAAGGCGGTGGGCTTGTGGCCGGGGAAGAAGAGTAGTACCGGCGTGATCTAGACAGGCAACACAGGCGGGTCCAGCGTTCTGAATCGCGAAGGAGCGACACCATGACCAGCCCTCCCAAAGCGCTTTTCATCGTGGCACTGGTCGTCCTAGCCGGGATCGTAGGTCTGGGCGGCGTCGGCCTCATTCACGGGGTGGATGGCGCACGTGCAGCAGCTCACCTCCGGGCGGCCTACATAGTCCGCGAGGCCGGGGGGCGCTGCTTCTCGGCTCTCGCCTCTGGATTTAGCGATGGCGGAGGCTGGGATGGTGCCACCGCTGCGAAAGGCGGGCTTGAGTTTGCAGGATGGGCGCAGGTCTCGAACTCGACTGCTGAGAGAGCGGCGTCCACTCCGATGTTCTTCGGAAGGAGTCGAGTCCTCGCGCTGAGCATCGCGGTGAAGCAATACGACAGGCTTGTCAGGAACCCGAGAGGCACATGGATCACGTACACGCAGGAAATTGCGGAAGCACGGTCACGGCTCGACGCCGCGATCATCGCCGTCGAAAGCGAAGACTTCGGGAGCGCGACTCCCGCGAGAACGACGGAGGCTGAGGATGCCGCACGAGAGGCGCAGGAGAACGTCACCCCCGCCACGGCCGCTGAGCAATGGGCGCTCGTCGTGGAACGCTGCCGCAAAGCCGGTAGGGAGGACTGTGGACAGGGCTCTGGGAAGACGGATGCGGAGAACGCAAAAATACTGACGGAATGGCGGATCCGAAATGGCCTTCCAAGCCCCGGTAGCGCTCCCGCCCAGCAAGGGGGAGCGGAGAACATTCAACGCGAGGCGCGGGAGGCGCTCGGTCGCTATGCCAAGGTGATTTTTGACCCGAAGACAAAGGCGGCGGAAGCCGCGAGAGAGGCAGAGGAGAAGGCTGCGAGAACTGGGGTCGAATCGTGGCCCGAGAGGAGCGAGCAGTGGCTCGCTCAGTCGCGCCGCGATAGAGAAGAGGAGTCCAGCGCGCGCCAGATGGCAGGGGATTCGATCCCGGCGGCCTCAAGGCCCGACAGCTCCTGTCGATCCGTGCGCGGCACGGTGAAGGCGTACGAGAAGGGTGTCTCGATCACGGTCGTCGAGGCCGACGGGCACGAACGCACCGTGAAGATCGCCGCGAAAGCTGAGGTGTACGACGGTCTCGCCGCGGGCGACAAGGTCATCGTGAGAATTCCTTTCGGGCAGCCCGTGGATGAAAAGACGACCGGCCACGTCGAGCGGCAGAAAGCCCCGGAGCCGCAGCCGAAGTAGAAGTTCACTCAGGCGCGGTCGCCCGCGAGCTGATTGCCCACCTCGA
Source organism: uncultured Acidobacteriota bacterium (assembly GCA_937888435.1). Lineage (GTDB taxonomy): Bacteria > Acidobacteriota > Thermoanaerobaculia > UBA5066 > UBA5066 > Fen-183. Next base: position 2,620 of record CALAQS010000337.1, on the reverse strand, counting down.
CCCCGCTCCTCAGACGTGGGGGTTGATGCACCTGCATCGGGTTTCACGAGACGCGATTAGCCTGATCCTTGTAGCGGCTTCGTTCGCAATAAAGGGCCGGCACTTCGCCGCGCGGGCTATACCGTCGTTCTGAGGAGCGACAGAAAGGGGATCTCCAATGGGTCTTAGAACCTGCCCGTCCTGCAAAGGTCCCGTCTCGACTGAGGCCGTCGCTTGCCCGAAGTGTGGCCACCGCTTTCCGCGCGAGTGGTCGAGCCATTCGCCAATCGTCATCATCGGAGCGTTGCTGCTGATGATCCTCCTCGTGTTCTTCCTTAAAGTCTTCTGAAACACGACGGCGCTGGGCTGCGAAAGCGTGTCACAAAGGGGAAAGGCGATGGGATCGATTGGTCCGGCGCCCCCAGCCAGAAAGAAGAGTGGTCCCATTCGGGCCGCGGTCCTTGGTGCGGGCTTGGCCCTCCTCTTCGCCGTCGTCGTCACGCACGAATGGGGCTCGGGGCCGGTACCTGTTCTCTCGATCGCCGATCCCAGAAACGTGGAACTTCGGCGCGCTGCGGCTGCGGTCTTGGCTGGCGACCCACGAAACAAAGGCGTCGACTTCCGGCTCCTCAGGAACGGCGACCGACTCACATTCGATCTTCAGGGCGTCTCGACGGACAAGGCGCCATTGGATGTGATGAGAGTGCTTCTCCAGACAGCACGGGCCCTGAAGGAGAAGCGATACGACGTCGTAGAGCTTCGCTTCAGGAACGCTCCCCGCTTTCTCCTTCCGGGAACGGCCTTCGCGGTCATGGGCGCTGAATACACGACGCAAAATCCGGTTTACACGATTCGGACCTTTCCCGAGAAGCTCACGAATCCCGACGGTTCGCGGGCGTTTCCGAAGTGGGAGGGGGGGCTCCTCGGTGTCACCGGAAAGCAGATGGAGGAAGTGATGGAAGTGCATAAGCGCTGGTACCTGAACGAACTCGCGGGAGTGAGATGATGGGGACCGTAGATCACCCCCCAAGCCCCCGCGCCACCACTCCGGGGACAGCCTTATCTATGGCGGTCGGCGGTGCTATCGCGATTGTGGCATTCCTGATTGGTCGCGCGAGCGTACAGACACCCTTACGTCCAGCCGTCGACAGTCTGTCGTCAGCGGCCACTTCGAGAACGCGGGAATTCCAGCCGGTGACGAGCGCTTCGGTTCACTCGGTACAACAGGCGGCGCTGGCCCCGGCGTCCCCTCCACAGATCCAGACCCTCAATTTCTCTGGGACTGGACAGCAAGCCACTTCCCCGGCCGACTTCGAGAAGGCGCTGTACGTTTTCAAACTCAACCATTCGGGGGAAAGAAACTTCGCCGTGTGGGTCATGGATCCGGCCGGCAACAAAGTCGAACTACTCGTGAATACCATCGGGCCGTTCTCAGGCTCGAAGGCGGTTCAGATAGCCGCGAAAGGCCGGTATCTGCTTGATGTAACCGCAGACGGTGACTGGTCAATCACGGCAGGCCCACCCTGACGAACTAACTTCGGCGGGCGACGGCCAAACTGATCCCTCGGCCAAATGCGGATTCCCTCGCTCCCGCGCCGCCCCGGCGCCGCCTCCTACGGCAGTGTATCTGGACACATTCCTCCTGTGCCGCTGGAGCAATGTTTGACGCAGCGGGGCCTGCGCGAGGCGACGTAAATTGCCGGCTTCAGTTCAGCGATCGCTGAGCGAGGTCGTCGAAGACGACGAAAACGCGAAGATCGAAGCGCATTTCAAAGGAAGCCTTCACCCACCTGATGCAGGTGAATCACACATCGCTCAGGAGGTCGCGAACGGCAGGCTAGTTGCAGCGTCTTTCGTTTCAGGTCGATGCATACCCTCACCGCTCTGGCCATCGCTGCGAGCGTAGCGGCTGTCCCTTCCGGCAAGTACGCCGCACACGGCGGCATAAGGGGCGCGACATGACGATCGCCGTCGCCCTCGAAGCGTTCATCGCCCTTGGCCTATTTCTCTCCGTCGTCTTTTCCGTTTGGGCCATCCGTCGCGACGTCCACAAAATCCGCGAGCACTTTGACCGCGTCGACCGCCTCGCGGCGCAGAAGCTCGGCTACACCGCGAAGCCCGCCGTCACCAGGAATGAAGCCGCGGCGCTCGCTGACCCATTCGGCACCGCCTCCGGCCCACTCGGATTAGGGAGTACGCCATGATCGCCACTCTTCTCCTCGCTCAGGTCCTCTCGTCCACCCCGGTTCCGCTCGCCGAAGCGCCCCGTCGCGAGCAGGCGGCCGGCACGCGCACACTCTCCGATGTGGCGCGGGAACGGAAACTCGGAAAGAAGGGCGTTCAGGGCGGGACTCTCTCTGTAGCAGGGGCACCCGTTTCTCAGACCAGCGGGGTCGCCGCGAAGCCGACGACCGGGGAGATCGACAAAGACGCGCGCGCGGCCGACGCTCGGCTCGCGAAGGCGATCACAAACGGGGCATGGGTCGACCGGAACATCCACTACAACGACGACATTAAGCAGGACGCTCGCAACGAGTGGGACGCCGCTGCCGAGGCCTGCCGCAAGACGCCGGACTGCAAACCGGTCTATCGCGACAGCGTACAACTCGGCGGCCACAAGCCGCTGAGGACGGATGATGAG
>CALAQS010000336.1 GCA_937888435.1 uncultured Acidobacteriota bacterium | reverse complement strand
GCCGCGCGGCGGGGCCTGCCGTCTGCTCATGCTTTCTTCGGAAAGATGCCCCGGCGCGCGTCGCGGACGATCCGCTTGGCTTCCTCCGAGAAGCTCTTCGAGATCATCCAGTCGAGGAATCCCGGGTGCTTTTCGGCGACCTCCTCGAGCGTCTTGCCCCGGTGCTCGCTGAACGCGAAGACGATCTCTCCGTCCCGCCAGAGAAAGCGTTTGTCGGGATCCGCGAACCGGCCCTCCGGCGGCCGGGAAAGCTCGTGCAGCGCGGCGACGTCGCGCGGAAGGTCCGCATAGCGCCGGAACTGGCCGGCGAGGACTTCCGCCGACGCGATGACGTCGGCGAGCGCCGAGTGCGCGCCGGTGTGCTCGCGCCCGGCGAAAAAACGCACCGCCGCAGCGAGGTCGCGCGGCTCCTTCCGGAAGAAGATCGTCTGCATGTCCACGATGCGCCGGTTCTCGAGCGGGAATGCCATGTTCGTGAGCTCGAACTCGCGCAGAAGCACGGGCACGTCGAATGCGCGCACGTTGTAACCCGCGAGGTCCGCGTCGCCGAAGAACTCGAGAATCCGGCCCGCGATCTCGGAAAACGCCGGCGCTCCGGCCACGTCGGCGTCGCCGATCCCGTGGATGCGCGTGGACTCGCGCGGGATCTTCACGCCCGGGTTCACGCGTGACTCGAAAGCGGTGACCGCGCCGGCCGGGCCGAACCGGAGAGCCGCGATCTCCACGATCCGGTCCGTCAGGCGGTCGGCGCCGGTCGTCTCGAGGTCGAAGATGACGAGCGGCCGTTCTCCGGACAGAGAGGCGAGCGCCGCGAGCGTCTCGGGCGGAAGAGCGGGATCGGTCACGCCCTGGATCATGGCCCAGGAACGGAAAGCGCGGGGGGCGGCGGCGCCTCCCAGGCCCATGTCGTGCCTCGGGGCATTCCGGGAGGATCCGTCCAGACGAGTCGCGCCGCGTGCAGCAGCGGGGGAGGATCGCCGTCTGCACGCCCGGGATCGTAAGCAGTGTCTCCCAGGAGCGGTGTGCCGAGGTGAAGCAGGTGAATTCGGAGCTGGTGCATGCGACCCGACTCAGGGACCAGCTCGACGAGAGCCGTCGCGCCACGGTCCTCGAGCACCCGATAGCGAGTGGCGGCCGGGCGGCCCGCCGGATGAACGGCGGTCCGGCCGGGCGGAGGCAGGGGCTGGATCGCGAGCACGCGGCGACCCGAGAGGAGATGTCCCGCCCGCGAGGGGCCGTAGGCCGCCTTTACGGCACGCTTCAGGAGATCCGGCCGCGACGTGCGGTGCTCGAGCAACGGAGCGTCCACGCGCCCCTCGGGAGGATCGGGAACGCCTCTCGTGACGGCGAGGTAGGCCTTCACGACGCTCGTCGGCCAGGCCGCGTGCGCGGCCCGGAGCGCGTCCGCGTTCCTCGCGAGGAGGAGGACGCCTGACGTCTCCTTGTCGAGCCGATGGACGAGCGCGAGCTCCGCGCCGAAGCGCCCTCGTAGCGCGCCGAGGAGGCCGCCGGGGCCGTGTACCGCGATTCCGGGCCGCTTGTCGATGGCGAGATACGCGTCGGCCCCGGGCGGGGACGGGAGGATCGTCACGCGGCCTTGCGGAAACGCAGCGCCGAGAGGATGACGGCGAGGCTGCCCGCGATGTTCGCGGCCATGCCGATTGCGATGGGCGTCTGGTGGAAGCGGATCCCGTAGAGGAGATAGATCACCTGCCCGCCGAGAAACATCGCGTACGTGAGCACGGAGACGTCTTCGGAGCTCTTCCGCCGCCAGATGCGGGCCGCCTGCGGCACGTAGGCCGCGCCAGTGGCGATCCCCACCACGGACACGGCCCACGCGAGGAAGGAGTCGAAAGCCCCCGGGCTCTCGATGGCTCTACCTGCGGTTTCCGAAGAATCTGAGCATCATCAGGAAGAGGTTGATGAAGTCGAGGTAGAGCCTGAGCGCGCCGGAGATCGCGCCGCGCTTGCCCTCCTCGGAGGCGCCGTCCATCGTGGACGCCATCATCTTGAGCTTGCGCGTGTCGTAGGCCGTGAGGGCGACGAAGACGATGACACCCACGCAGCTCACCACGAAGCCGAGCATGTCGGACCTCATGAAGAGGTTCACGACGGAAGCGATGATCACGCCGATCAGGCCCATGAAGGCGAACGAGCCGACGCCGTCGAGAGAGCGCTTCGTGACGAGGCCATAGACGCTCATAGCCGCGAACGTGCCGCCTGCGACCGCGAACGTCGACGCGATGGAGGAGCCCGTGTAGATGGCGAAGATGCTCGCCATCGTCAGGCCGTTCAGGGCGGAGTAAAAGAGGAACACGGCGGAGGCCGCGGCGGACGAGAGCTTCCCGACCATGCCGGACAGCCAGACGACGAGCCCAATCTCGGCGAAGAGGAGACCATAGAACACGAGGCGGTTTCCAAAGACGGCGTTGAAGACCGCCGGGTTCGAGACGGTGAGGAAAGCGGCGAGGGCCGTCGTCATGAGGCCCGCGGCCATCCACGCGTAGACGCGCGCGAGGAAGGCGGGAATCGCGACCGCCGCCGACGGGCTGATCGGCTGGGGGGAATCGAACGGTCGTGGCGGAAGCTCGGTGGGCATAAGGGATCTCCTCTCGAACAGGCATCCTAACGCGCCGGCGCTAAGATTCATTCCCTATGAAGCGCATCACGCCTCGACGGGAGTGAAATTCGATGCAAACATCACGCGGCGCATCCAAGCTCATCTGGTACGAAGCCATGGGGTTTGGAACGATCATCGCCATCTCATGGCTGGACGAGCTCATTGGCTTGCCGCAGCTCCTCTTCGGCGGGGCATCCGTCCCCAATTGGAAAGAAAGCATGCTTGAGAGCGGCATTACGCTGTTGGTCGCGATACCCACTCTACTTCTATCCTCACGTCTCACACGACGCCTGTACCGGCTGGAGGGGTTCTTACGGCTGTGCGCGTGGTGTCGGAAGGTCGAACTCGATGGTAGATGGGTGCCGGTGGAGGAGTTTCTCCTGGCTCGCCTCGACACTGCCACTTCACACGGAATGTGCCCGGACTGCGAGGCAACAGCGATGCCGGCAGCCACTCACGCCGCATAGCAGCCGATCTCAGTGGGCGCCTGACCCCTCGTTGCAGCGCGCGAGTACCACGTCCGTGACCTGGAGGGTCACCTCTGGACGTTCGGCACGTACGTCCGCAACGCTAGAAGCGGAACGCGATCTCTCCGACGAACCGCCGCGGGGGCGCGACGTAAAACTGGCTGTCGCCGATCTCGCTCTCCGTCACGAAGCGGCGGTCGTCCCCGAGGTTCCGGCCGACGAACGAGAGCCGCAGCCGGCGGTTCTCCCACGAGATTCCCGCGTCCCACTCGAAGAACGCGGGAACCGAGGCGGTGTTCTCGGGATCGAGCGGGCGTACCCCCTGGTGCCGCACCGCGGCCCAGACTCCGAGGCCCGTCTTGGGCGCGTAGCCGAAGCGGACGTTCCAGGCGTCGCGCGGGACGAGCTCAAGCCGGTTGCCGTCCGCAATGACGAGGTTGCCGTCCGGATCCGCGAAGGAGAAGCGTGCGTACGTCGCATCGTGGTGCGCGTAGCCGGCCACGAGCGACAGGGAGGGGACGCTCCGGGGCGACCACGTGAGCGACGTCTCGAAGCCTTGGAACCGCTCCTCGCCCGCGTTCGTGAGGGTCGGGAGGCCGTCGGGACCGGCGACCGACACGACGAGATTCTCGAACGCCATGTGGAAGAAGCCCGCCTCGAGCGAGATGGCCCCGCCCGCCCAGCGCGTTTTCAGCCCGATCTCACCGGACCGCGTGCGCTCTGGCTCGAGGATCCGCGCGGCTTCGGCCTCGAGGAGGTTCGGCGCCGCGGGCTTGAAGTTGCTCTTGGCCGACACGTAGAGGTTCAGCGCGTTCAGGACGGAGGCCTGCGGCCTGTCGACGATCCGGAACAGGGCCGCGACGCCGCCCGACCACTTCCCGTCCGTCCGGCTGTCCGAGGCGACGTCGGGCGCGGGGGCACCGACCTCCTGCCCGACGGCCGACAGCGACTCGGAAGTTCGGTCGTAGCGGGCGCCCAAGGTGAGCGTGAGGAAACGCCACGGCGTCCACTCGTCGTTCGCGTAGAAGCCCAGGAACGTCCGGCGGTCCTCGGCCGAGCGGTTATCGCCGATGGGGAGGTCGTCGACGGAGGGGATGACGGGATTCGGGCCGGTCGTGAGCGTGAGGTCGAAACCCGTGCCGGAAACGGTGGTCCTGCCCCACGTGAGCGCCGCGCCCGCGACGAGGCGGTTGGAGGCGGACGTCACGACGAGCCGGAGGTCGTCGAACACGCTCGTCTCGATCGGACGGAGCGACGTGCCGTCGGCCGTGGCCGTGTTCCCGTCGATGCCGTTGATGAAGGAGCGCACGGCGATCTGCTCGTCGCGGGCGAGGCCGAGCGTGTTGTCGATCTTCACGCCTTCCGACAGGCGCTGCGAGATGGTCGAGGAAAGGGCATACACGCGGTGATCCATCCGTGCGCCGCCCACCGCGTAGTTCCGGTCGATCTCGAAACCGGGCACCGGCTGCCCGGCGTCGACGGGAAGCGGCGACCCGAAATAATTCGTGTCGCGAAGGATGGAGGCGGTCACGTCCACCGATCCTTCCTTCGTGCGCTGCGTGTAGCCGAGGGAAAGCCGGTCGGAGGAGACGTCCGTCCCATCCTGCCAGCCCTTGTTCCGCGCCATCGAGCCGAAGAGGCGGATCGTCTGGTCGCCCTGTGAAGCCGTGTACGAGAGGTTGCCGTGCTTGTCCGAAAAGGAGCCGCCGCCGAGAGTCAGCGCTCCTCCGGCCTCCTTCGGATGCCGCGTGAAGACCTGGATCATCCCGGCGAACGCCGACACGCCGTAGAGAGTCCCCTGCGGGCCCTTCACGATCTCGATCCGGTCGATGTCCTCGATGGAGATCTGGGCGAGCGACGGGTTGAAGGGGCCGCCCACGGGAACACCGTCCACCGTCACGAGGAGGGCGTCGAACTCCTTCAGACCCCACACCCCGATGTTCGCGAGCCGGCTGCCGTTGTCGGACCCGCCGCCGGCGTCGAGGCCTACGACGTCCTGGAGCGCCTCGGCCACGGTCTTGGCCCCGTGCCGCCGCAGCTCGTCGCCTGAAACGACGGCGACCGGTGCCGCCACATCGAGCGCGTCCTCTGCGGCCTTCGTCGCCGAGACGACCATCGTCGCGTTCGTGCCGGCGTTGACCGGTACCTGAGCGAGAAGCGCAGCGGGGATGGCGAGGGCGCACCACGCAGCGGTGGAAAAAGCGCGTGGAATCGTCATGAGAGTCATCTTAACTAAACTACCGGCGTGAGACTCGGCATCGACTTCGGCACGACGCACACGGTCGTCACGCTCGTGGACCGCGGGAACTATCCCGTCGTCTCTTTCGACGGCGGCGATTTCGTGCCCTCGCTCGTGGCGCTTCAGGAGAGGACGGGCGAACGCCGCTACGGGTGGGGCGCGTTCGCCGTGCGGCACGAGCCCGGCTGGACGGTCGTCCGGTCGCTCAAGCGCGCGCTCGACGACGCCGGTCCCCAGACGGAGATCGCGATCGGCTCCTGGCGTCTGTCTCTTCTCGACCTCACTTCGGGCTTTTTCTCCGCGCTCCACCGTGAGCTCGTCGAGCGATCGAACGCCGGGCTGACGGCCGACGAAGCGCTCCACGCCGCCGTGTCCGTGCCCGCGAACGCGACGACGGCCCAGCGCTTCCTGACGCTCGAGGCGTTCAAGGCCGGCGGCTTCGCGGTGGAGGCGCTCCTCAACGAGCCCTCCGCCGCGGGCTTCGAGTACGCGCACCGTTACCGGCGCGCGGATCCGAAGCGAGAGTACCTCGTCGTCTATGACCTCGGGGGAGGCACGTTCGATGCCTCGCTCCTGAGGATGACGGGGAAGACGAACGAGGTCGTCGCCACGAACGGTGTCCGCCGGCTCGGCGGCGACGATTTTGACGACGCGATCCTCGCGCTCGTTCTGGACCGGGCCGCGGTTGGCACGCTCGACGGCGCGGCCCGTGCCGTCCTCCTCGAAGAGTGCGCGCGCCAGAAGGAGAACCTCTCTCCGAACACGCGGCGAATCCTCGTGGACCTCGCGGCGATCGGGAAGGAGCCGCTCGTCCTGTCCGCCGACGAGATCTACGCCGCGTGCGCCCCGCTCGTTCAGCGCTCGGTGGAGGCCGTCGAGCCGCTCCTCGCAGACTCCGATCGTGGAAGCGCGATCGCGTGGAGCGAGGTCGCGGGGCTCTACGTCGTCGGCGGCGGCGGCCTCTTCCCGCTCGTGACGCGGGTCCTCAAGGAGCGCTTTGGCGAGAAGCGCGTCCGCCGCTCGCCGCATCCCTTCGCCGCGACGGGGATGGGGCTCGCGATCTTCCTCGACCGCGAGGCCGGCTGGGCGCTCGAAGAAAGGCTGTCCCGGCACTTCGGCGTCTTCCGCGAGAGCGAAGCGGGGACCGACGTCGCGTTCGACGCGATCTTCCCGAAGGGGACGATCGTGCCGGCGCCCGGCGCGGCCCCTGTGTCGGTCACGCGCCGCTATCGCGCCGCGCACAACGTGGGCCACTTCCGGTTTCTCGAGTGCACCCGCCTCACGGGCGACCGGCCGGACGGAGACGTCACGCCTTGGGACGAAGTGCTGTTTCCGTTCGAGCGCTCTCTCAGGGTTCGCTCGCTTACAACGGCGGACGTGAAGCGCCGCGCCGAGGGACCCGAGGTCGTCGAGACCTACCTGCTCGGAAGCGAAGGAGCCGTCTCGATGACGGTCACGGACACGTCGGACGGGTTCACGCGCACCTTCACGCTCCGGCGCTGACTTAGCGCCGTGCTAGCCCTCGATTCTCAGGACGAGGAGCGTCCGGTCGTCCTCGGTGTCGGCGCGGTCCGTGAAGGCGCGCTGCGCGCGGAGGATCCGGTCCTTCAGGGCGGCCGCGCTCTCCGCCTGCCCCGCGCGCAGCACCTCCTCGAGGCGCGCGAATCCCCACGATTCGTCCGACCCCGCGCGCGTGGCCTCCACGAGGCCGTCGGAGAAGAGGACCCAGCAGTCGCCGGGCACGAGCGGGGCCGTTACGGTGTGCCACCCGCCGGAAAGGGCCAGGCCGAGCGGGCGGGCCGGATTCGCGAGCGCCTCGACCGTTCCGTCCCCGCCCACGCGATACGGATACGGGTGCCCGGCGTTCGTGAAGGCCACCGTGCCGTTCGCGAGGTCGAAGACGAGATGCGCGAGCGTGACGAACGTCCGCCGTTCGGTCGTCCGGACGATTTCCTCGTGGAGCAGCTCCATGAGCCGCACGCCGCCTGCGCCCGTCCGGGCCAGCATGCCGAGGGACGCCTTCGCGGCGGCCATCACGAGCCCCGCCGGCAGCCCGTGGCCCGACACGTCGGCCACACAGACCGTGAGGACGCGCTCCGAGTACGAAAGGTCGTAGAAGTCGCCTCCGATGGCGGCCGCGGGCGCGAAGTCCACGGCGATCCCGACGCCCGGGCACGCGAAGTCCGCGGGGGGAAGGAGGCGCCGCTGGAGGTCGCGCGCGACGGACAGCTCGTGCTCGAGAGCCTCCTTCTCGGCCTTTTCCGCGACGCTCGCGCCGAGATGCGCGGCCATCGCGTTGAAGCTCCCGACGAGGGCCGCGAGCTGGTCGTGACCCTTGAGAACGGCGCGGTGCGCGAAGTTGCCCTTCTCGATCTCGGCGAATCCCGTCGAGAGGCGCCGCGTCGCGCGCGCGATCCGGTAGACGAGAATGCCGGCGAGGAGCGAGGCCCCCGCGAAGACGACGACGGTCGCGAATCCGAGCGCGCCCATGACGGCGAGGACGACACGGCCCAGCTGGAGGCGCCGGGACCCGGCGATTCTGAGGTCTCCGAAGAGCGCCCGCGACTCGCGCTGGAGCGACGTCCTGACGAGGATGAGGACGGGCCTTCCCTCGAGGGGCCGCCCAGTCTCCCAGTCGAGAACGGGCTCGGACAGGAACAGCGGGAACGCGGTCCAGCGCGCGGACCACGGGCCCGAGCCCGCGGGCGGCGCCGCGGTCTCGCCGGACGACGCCTGCTCGCCGCCGGAGTCGGGCGCACCCGCGATGCTCGTCGTCTTGCCTTTCTCTCCCGTGTCGACGGTGAAGTGCACGCCGCGGCCCTTGGGCGCCATGACGGGCTCCTCCTTCACCTTGACGGCGCCATGGAAGCGGATGACGTTGCCAGTCTCTCTCTCGAGCTCGCGGCGAAGGCCGGAGTGAAGAGGCAGCGTGAGGACGAGCGTGCCGGCGGGGCGCGGCTCGACCGCGGCCGCGAATACCTGCGCACCGGACTTTGCGATGACGGACGCGTGCGAGGTCATCCATGGCTGCGGCACGAGGTTGGGGGCGGCCTCGGCCCCGGCTTTCTCGACGGGCCCGCCGTTCGGCTGCCAGACCATTCCGAGCTCGGGCGACACTGGCGGCGCGGCGGCGGCCTCCGCGAATGCGCGCGTCCGCGCGGCCGGGTCGCGCGCCGTCTCGAGCCGCGGCGCGAGGTCGTGCGCGAGCTCGACGAGCGCGGCGCGCCGCTTCTCGAGAGCGCCCTCGACGCGGCGCGTCCCGAGCTGGCCCGCGACGACGAGGAGGCCCGCGCAGAAGAAGACCGCCGCGAAGACGACCGCTGAGAGAAGCAAGAGGTACGACACGGCGAGGCGGCTCCCGACGCGCCAGAGGAGGCCGCGCAGGAGGAGGCGCGTCGCGCTGAAGGCGAAGACGGGGATGCCGAAGACGAGGAGGACGACGCCGAGCGCCCGAACGCCCGCCAACGGCACGGTGGCGAGCAGGGCGCCGCCGAGGACGACGAGGCCGGAGATCCGGAACGGCCGGGTCGTCTTCATCGCGCCTCTCGCGGGCGAACGCCCTCGCCGGCCACGTATGTCATTTGCGAGGGAATTGCGAGACCCGTCCCCGCCGCCTCGATCGCCGCCAGGATCAGGAAAAGGAGCTCTTCCTGCACTTCGAGGTACGCGGCGTAGTCCGCGACGAGAACGTACGCGAACACCTCGGCGTCGAGGGTGTACTCCCCGAACCTCAGGAAGCGCACGCGAAGTGTCTCCTTCTCCACGCGCGGGTCGGCGGCGAGCCGCTGGCGGATTCCGTCGAGCACCGCCCGCATCTGCGGCGCCGTCGTCTCGGCGCGGAGCCCGAGCGTGGGGTTGACGAGGAACTTGTCGCGCCGGCTCCGGTTCTCGATCTGGGCGGTGATGAGCGTGCCGTTCGGAATCGTGACGACCGAGCGGTCGAAAAGGCGCATGCGCGTGGCGTAGAGCGTGACGTCCTCGATCGTGCCCACGGCTGTCCCGATGCGGACGGTGTCGCCGACACGCATGATCTTGTCGCCGACCACGACGAAGCCGCCGAAGAGGTTTTCGAGGCTTTTTTGCGCCGCAAAGGCGAGAGCCACGCCGCCGATGCCGAGGCCGGCGAGGGTGGCCGTGAGGTTGACGCCGAAGCTCGCGAGCGCGCCGAGCACGGCTGCGGTGGCGACCGCTCCGCGCAGCAGCATGCGCGCGATCGTGAGCGATGACGTCGCGCTTCCGCCCTTGGCGAGGAGCCTCAGCGTCGCCCGCCCGTTCAAGAAGTCGATGAGACGGAAAAAGAGCCACGCGATGCCGAAGATGGCGACGAGCCACGCGAACTGTGTGTAGTAATAGCGGCTGAGAAGAGGAAGGGCGAGGCGCGAGACGCAGGCGCGATGAAGCGGCACCGTGAGGAGGAGAGCCACGGGATCGCGAAATCCGGCGGCGCCCCGAAGGAGCTCGGTTCCCCACGCGTGCGACGCGAAAAGCCGCGTCAGGAGCGCGAAGACCCCGATCACGAGAAGGCGGCTCGCCGCGTAGAGAAGAGGAATGAGAAGGAGGAAGCCGAGGAGCTGCCAGAGACGGAGCTTTCCCACCGGCGTTTTCAGGAAGGAGGGGATATGGCGTTCGATCGCAGGCGACGTGAGGCCCTTGAAGGCGGCCGGAACCTCACGGAGGGATTGCGAGCCGACGAGCCAGATCGCGGGGCCTTCGCCGGGAGTCGTCCGCGCGAGCACGAGGTCGAAGGAATCGTCTCCCGCCTCGATGTGTCCGACCAGATCGAGGCCGGACGCGAAGGCGTCGTTGAAGTCTCCGGCCGACGAGCGGCTCAGCCTTTCGAGATCGCCGACGAAGCGCTCGTCGAGGAGCGCCTTGAGCTGGCGAGCGAGCTCCTCCCGGGGAATCTTCCCGCCCTTCGGCCACTGGAGGTATTCGCTCGCGACGGCCCAGTTCTCCTTCTGGGCGGCCCGGATGTACCCGAAGAACGCGCCGTACGGCGTCTCGCGGCGGTAGGGATCGCCGACGGGCTCGACTCCCGCTGCGGGCGTCGGGCCCGGGAGAGGCAGAAACTGCGCGAGAGCGGGCGAGGTCGGCCCCGCGAAGACGACGACCAGAAGGAGAGCCCGGGAAAGAGCGCGGGTCATCTGGCGGAGAGCGTATCTCACCGCGCGTCCGCCAAGAGAAATCGGGCTCAGATCGCGGCGGGCTCCGTCAGCTTGTAGCTCTGGAGGACGCGCGCGTAGTTCGCGCGCTCGTAGGCGGCGGGGTCCGGGCACGAGAGGAGGCTCATGCTGCCCTTCATCTGGGCCAGCGATTTGTACTCGTGCTCCTCCAGAAACCGCGTAACGTCGGCGCGCACTTCTGCAAGCGCCTTCGGGCCGCGCAGGAGGAGCGCCGAGACCATCTGTACGGCATCGGCGCCGGCCATGATCGCCTTGATCGCGTCGCGCGCGTCGTGGACGCCGCCCGTCACCGCGAGGGATGCCTTCACGCGCCCGGAAAGCATCGCGAGCCACCTCAGGCGGAGGAGCAGCTCGTCGTGCGTCGAGAGCCGCAACACGGGCGTCACGTCCAGCGTCTCGGGATCGATGTCGGGCTGGTAGAAGCGATTGAAAAGGACGAGCCCGTCCACGGACAACCCGTCGAGCTCGGACGCGAAGGAACCGAGGGACGAGAAGAACGGCGACAGCTTCACGGCGACGGGGATCCTGACGGCGGCTTTGACGGACCGTACGATCTCCAGAAACCGCCGCTCGAGGGAGAACCCCGGCTCGCCGTCGTGCGCGCCGAGGTCGTAGAGGTTCAGCTCGAGAGCGTCGGCTCCGGCCTCGGCGATGCGGGTCGCGAACGTGACCCATCCGCCCGGCGTCGCGCCGTTCAGCGACGCGATCACGGGGATGCGCACTGCCTGCTTGAGTTGGCGCACCTGGTCGAGGTACTTCTCGGGGCCGAGCAGGAACGCCTCCGGCTCCGGGAAATACGTGAGGGCTTCCGGATACGAGCCGGAGATGATCTCCATCTGCCGGATCGTTCCGACCTCTTCGCGCGTGATCTGCTCCTCGAACAGCGAGTGCATGACGATCGCGGCGGCGCCGGCATCCTCGAGGCGGCGGACGAGATCCAGGTCGTCGACCATCGGCGAGGCGCCCGGCATGAACGGGTGGGGAAGCGTCAGGCCGAGATAGCGGGTGGTGAGGTCCATCGTCGTCTCCTCAGGCCTTCCCGGCCGGCGCCGGCGCGGGCGCTGCGGGACTCTTCGCGGGCGGCGGCGGAACGCCCGCGCGGCCGATCGTCAGCTTCGCGAGGTTTTCGTACACCTGGAAGCGGTTCTTCACCTCGCGCTCGGCCTTCGCGAGCAGGTCCAAAAAGCGCGGCGCATCCTGCTGCTCGACCATGCGGAAGCGCGCCTCGTTTCGCATGAACTGCGCGATCGAGCTCTTGATCTGCGCCGTGTCCATGAGCAGCGGCGTCTCGCCCGTCGCGATGCGGCGGGGGTCGAACCGGTACAACGGCCAGTAGCCCGACTCGGAAGCGAGCTTCTGCTGTTCGAGGCCGAACGAGAGGTCGTAACCGTGCGCGATGCACGGGCTGTAGGCGATGACGATCGACGTGCCCGGATAGCTCTCGGCCTCGAGGAGGGCTTTCACCGTCTGGGCGTCCTTCGCGCCGAACGCGACGTGCGCGACGTAGACGTTTCCGTACGTCATCGCGAGCATGCCGAGGTCCTTCTTCGGCGTCGACTTGCCCTTGGCCGCGAACTTCGCGGCCGCGCCGAGAGGCGTCGCCTTGGACTGCTGGCCGCCGGTGTTCGAGTAGACCTCGGTGTCGAGGACGAGGATGTTGACCTTGCGCCCCGACGCGAGGACGTGGTCGAGGCCGCCGTACCCGATGTCGTAGGCCCACCCGTCGCCGCCTACGATCCAGACGCTCTTCTTCACGAGCGAATCGGCCATGAGGAGAAGGCGCCGCGCTTCGGGCGTGTCCGCGCCCTTGAGCGCGGTCTTCAGCGCGAGGACCCGTTCGCGCTGAGCGGCGATATCGGCCTCCGTGTCCTGCGAAGCCGTCAGGAGCGCGCCGGCGAGCGCCTCGCCGACGCGCGAGGCGAGCGCCTTCACGAGCGTCCGCGCCTGGTCTTGGAGCGAGTCCAGCGCGAGGCGGAACCCGAAACCGAACTCCGCGTTGTCCTCGAAGAGCGAATTCGACCACGCCGGGCCGCGGCCGTCCGCGTTCGTCCGGTAGGGGGTCGTCGGGAGGTTGCCGCCGTAGATCGAGGAGCACCCGGTGGCGTTCGCGATGAGCGCGCGGTCGCCGAAGAGCTGCGTGAGGAGCTTCACGTACGGGGTCTCGCCGCAGCCGGCGCAGGCGCCCGAGAACTCGAAGAGCGGCTGGAGGAACTGGGCGCCCTTCACGTCGAGGCGAACCGTCGTGCGGTCCGCTTCGGGCAGGTCGAGGAAGAAGGCGAAGTTGTCGCGCTCGGCGTCGCGCAGGGGCTTCTGGGGCGCCATGTCGAGCGACTTGTGCTTCGGGTTCGCCTTGTCCTTCGCGGGGCACACGGCGACGCAGAGCGTGCAGCCCGTGCAGTCCTCCGGCGCGATCTGGATCGTATAGGCCTTGCCGGCGTACTCGGTGCCCTTGTACGGGACGGACTTGTACGTGGCGGGCGCGCCTTTGAGCACCACCGGGTCGAAGACCTTCGCGCGGATCGCGGCGTGCGGGCACACCATTGCGCACTTGTTGCACTGGATGCAGATCTTCTCGTCCCACACGGGGATCTCGAGCGCGATGTTCCGCTTCTCCCATTGGGCCGTGGAGAGGGGCCACGTGCCGTCGGGCGGGAACGCGCTCACGGGCAGAAGATCGCCCTTTCCCTCGAGCATGACGCCCGAGACGCGTTTCACGAAGTCCGGCGCGGCGTCGGACACGATGGGCGGGCGGCGGCGCGTCGACGTGATCTTCACGGGGACGACCATCTCGGCGAGGTTCGCGAGGGTTCCGTCCACGGCCGCGAAGTTGCGGCGCACGGTCTCCTCGCCCTTCTTGCCGTACGTCTTTTCGATCGCCTTCTTGATCTGGGCGATCGCCTCTTCGCGGGGCAGGACGCCCGAGATCGCGAAGAAGCAGGTCTGCATGATCGTGTTGATGCGGCCGCCCATCCCAAGGGCCTTGGCAACTTTGTAGGCGTCGATGACAAAGACCTTGAGGCGCTTCTCGAGGATCTGTTCCTGCATTTCGAGGGGGAGCTCGTCCCACGCCTCGGCGGGCCCGTGCTGCGTGTTCAGGAGGAAAACGGCGCCCTCGACGGCCGCCTCGAGCATGTCGTAGCGGTCGAGGAACTGCTCCTGGTGGCACGCGATGAAATTCGCGCGCCTCACGAGGTACGTCGAGCGGATCGGCTTCGGCCCGAAGCGCAGGTGCGAGACGGTGACGGCGCCCGACTTCTTCGAGTCGTACACGAAGTAGCCCTGCGCGAAGTTGTCCGTCTCCTCGCCGATGATCTTGATCGAGTTCTTGTTCGCGCCCACGGTGCCGTCGGCGCCCAGGCCGTAGAAGAGGGCGCGCACAGTGTCGGGAGGCTCGATGTCGAACTCCGCATCCCACGGGAGCGAGGTGTGCGTCACGTCGTCCACGATACCGATCGTGAAGTGGTTTTTCGGCTTCGGCTTCGCGAGCTCGTCGAAGACGGCTTTCACCATGCCCGGCGTGAACTCCTTGGACGAAAGGCCGTAGCGGCCCCCCAGGACGACCGGTTCGAAAGCGAAGGGAAGCGCGTCGCCGCGGCGCGCTTCGACGAGCGCGGTCACGACGTCGAGATAGAGCGGATCGCCGATCGCGCCCGGCTCCTTCGTCCGGTCGAGAACGCCGAGCGCCTGGACGGTCTTCGGGAGCGCTGCGAGGAACGCGGGAACGTCGAACGGCCGGAAGAGCCGCACCTTCAGGACGCCGACTTTCTCGCCCTTCGCGGCGAGATTCTCGACGGTCTCGTGGACCGTTTCGGCGCCCGAGCCCATGAGGACGACGACGCGCGTCGCCTCGGGGTGGCCGACGTAATCGAAGAGGTGGTACGAGCGCTCCGTGAGCTTCGCGAAGCGGTCCATCTCCGTCTGGACGTGGCCCGCGCATGCGAGGTGATAGGCGTTTCCCGCCTCGCGCGCTTGAAAGAACGCGTCGGGGTTCTGCGCACTGCCGCGAAGGACCGGGCGGTCCGGCGTGAGGCCGCGGCGCCGGTGCTGGGCGATCGCTTCCTCGTCGAGCATCGCCAGGAGGTCCTCGTTCGCCAGCTCTTCGATCTTCGCGACCTCGTGCGAGGTGCGAAAACCATCGAAGAAGTGGAGAAAGGGGATCCGCGATTTCAGGCTCGCAGCTTGCGCGATGATCGCGAAATCGTGGGCTTCCTGAACCGAGTTGGACGCGAGAAGCGCGAACCCCGTCTGGCGGCAGGCCATGGCGTCGGAGTGGTCGCCGAAGATGGAGAGCGCGTGCGTCGCGAGCGTCCGCGCCGCCACGTGCATCACGAACGGCGTCAGCTCGCCCGCGATCTTGTACATGTTCGGAATCATGAGGAGGAGGCCCTGCGACGCCGTGAACGTCGTGGAGAGGGCGCCCGCTTGGATCGCCCCGTGAACCGCGCCCGCGGCGCCGCCCTCGGACTGCATCTCTACGACTTCGGGAACGTTGCCCCAGACGTTTTTCTGGCCCTTCGAGGACCACTCGTCGGCCCACTCGCCCATGTTGGAAGAGGGCGTGATGGGGTAGATCGCGATGACGTCGTTGGTGCGGTGCGCGACCGAGGCTACGGCCTCATTGCCATCCAGCGTGAGAAGTCGGCGCGACATGAGAGCCTCCCTTTTTCGACCCGGCCGGCCGGGAAGCCATCATTGAATTCAGAGGCGAATCCTCGGAATGATGCCGATGTATCACATAGTCGAGACAGGGTTTACATTAACGGCGACGGGAGACTCGCGGCATGCTTCCACCGTCGAGAGGGAAGTTGGTACCGCGTACGGGATTTGAACCCGTGATCTCCGCCTTGAGAGGGCGGCGTCCTAACCGCTAGACGAACGCGGCACATCCAGATTTCGGGGGCCTTTCGGCCCGCGGGGAGGCGAAATCTAGCATGCGGCCGTTCGGGGGCACAATCCCCGCATGGAATTCGGCATCCTCGGCCTCGAGCTTTCGGGCAAGACGACTCTTTTCTCTCTCCTGACCGGCCACACGACGGCCGCCGCACCGCACAAACGCGAGGCGCACGTGGGCGTCGCGCTCGTTCCCGACGTTCGCCTCGACAGGTTGACGGCGATGTTCAAACCGAAAAAGCACACGCCGGCCACGGTGAAGTTCGTCGACGTCCCGGGCGTGACGAAAGGCGGCTCGCAAAGCTTGAACCTCCCCGAGTTGCGGCAGATGGACGGTCTCGCGGTGGTCGTGCGGGGCTTCAAGTCCGAAGCGGTGCCGCATCCCGAGGGCTCGGTCGATCCCGCGCGCGACCTCGAGCTCCTCGAGACGGAAATGCTCCTCGCGGATCTTTCGGTCGTCACGAACCGGCTCGAGCGCGTCGCGAAGGACATCGCGAAAAAGAAGACGCCCGAGCTCGAGCTCGAGAAGGCGCTCCTCGACAGGTTCCGGGCCGCGCTCGACAGGGGCGAGGCGCTGCGCGGTTTCGAGACGACGCCGGACGAGGAAAAGGTCGTTCGCGGCTTCGGCCTGTTGACACGAAAGCCGATGCTCGTGATCCTGAACGCGAGTGAAGACGAAGCCTCGGATCTCGCCGGAGCGCTCGCGCGCGCGAAGCTCGACAAGTGGAAAGGCCAGCCGAAAGTCGCCTTCAGCGAGGTCTCGGCTCCGATCGAGCAGGAGATCGCCGCGATGTCGCCCGAGGACCAGACCGAGTTCCTGAAAGGCCTGGGCCTTCCGGACCGTGCGCTCGACCGGCTTCTCCGCGCCGCCTACGACCTTCTCGGCCTCATGTCGTTCCTGACGGCGGGCGAGGACGAGTGCCGCGCATGGTCCATCCCGAAGGGGACGTCCGCCGTGAAGGCGGCCGCCGCAATCCACACGGACTTCGAGAAACACTTCATTCGGGCCGAGGTCGTGCCGTTCCAGACGCTCGTCGAGGCGGGCTCCTTGGCGAAGTGCAAGACGCACGGCACCCTGCGCCTCGAGGGCCGCGACTACGTCGTGAAGGACGGCGACGTCATCAACTTCCG
>CALAQS010000335.1 GCA_937888435.1 uncultured Acidobacteriota bacterium | reverse complement strand
GAACCCGCTGCTATCCTCGTTTCCAGTGGAATTCCGCACGATCATCGAGCCCTTCCGCATCAAGTCCGTCGAGACGATCAAGGCGACGACCCCGGAGCAACGGCGCACGGCCATCGCCGAGGCCGGATACAACGTCTTCCTCCTCCGCGCGGAGGACGTCCTCATCGACCTCCTGACGGACTCCGGCACGGGAGCGATGTCGGCCGCGCAGTGGGGCGCGCTCATGCAGGGCGACGAGTCGTATGCGGGCAGCCGCTCGTATTACCGGTTTCGCGACGCCGTGCAGGAGCTGACGGGGTTCAAGCACATCATCCCGACGCATCAGGGGCGTGCCGCCGAGCGCATCCTCTTCCACACGATCCTCGAAGAGGGCGACGTCGTCCCGAACAACAACCACTTCGACACGACGCGCGCGAACGTGGAGGTCGAAGGGGCCGAGGCGCGCGACCTCGTCATCCCCGAGGGGCGCATCCCGAGCCTCCTCCACCCGTTCAAGGGCAACATGGATCTTTCGGCCCTCGAAAAGACGCTCGAGAAGGACGGCGGCCGCATTCCCCTCGTCATGGTCACCGTCACGAACAACTCCGGCGGCGGGCAGCCGGTGTCGCTCGAGAACCTCCGCGGCGTGCGCGCCCTCTGCGACCGGTTCAAGAAGCCCTTTTTTCTCGACGCCTGCCGCTTCGCCGAGAACGCGTACCTCGTCAAACGGCGCGAGAAGGGGCAGGAGGGCCGCACCCCGAAGGAGATCGCGCAGGAGATGTTCTCCCTCGCCGACGGCTGCACGATGTCGGCGAAAAAGGACGGGCTCGCGAACATCGGCGGCTTTCTCGCGATGAACGACGACGCGTGGGCCGAGAGCGCGCGCAACCTCCTCATCCTCACGGAGGGGTTTCCGACGTACGGCGGCCTCGCCGGCTACGACCTCGAAGCGATCGCACGCGGCCTCGAGGAGGTCGTCGAGGAGCCGTACCTGCATTACCGCATCCGCTCGATCGAGTACCTCGCCGAGAAGCTCGAGGCGGCGGGAGTTCCGATGATCCGGCCGCCGGGCGGGCATGCCGTGTACCTCGACGCGCGCGGGCTGCTCCCGCACATCCCGCCGCTCCAGTACCCGGGCATCGCGCTCGTGAACGCGCTCTACGAGGTCGCGGGCGTGCGCGGCGTCGAGATCGGGACGGTCATGTTCGGGCTGAAGCCCGACGGCACCGAGGAGCCCGGCCCGATGGACCTCGTGCGCCTCGCGTTCCCGCGCCGCGTCTATACGCAGTCGCACGTGGACTACGTGGCCGAAGCGGTCCTCGAGGTCGCGAAGAACGCCTCGGCGCTCACGGGCTACCGCATCACCGAGGCCCCGCGCGCCCTCCGCCACTTCACGGCGCGCTTCGCGCCGCTCGGGCCCTGATCAGCTCTTGGCCTCGGGGACCTTGACCTTCGACCAGTCGACCTTGCCGTCCTTGCCCTTGGCGGCCTTGACTGTCTTGCCGAAATCGTTGAGCTCGGCAGCGTCCTTTTTCGGCATCTTGGCGACGTGGCAGGTGGCGCAGCTGGCCTTCGGGTCCTTGGCCTTGTACTCCTTCTGGATGTCCATGGTCGCGAGGGCTGCGCTGCCCAGGGCGACCGCGGCGAGAGCGGCGACGACGGCGGTAGTGGTTTTCTTCATTTTTCCTCCTGCCCGTACTCGGGACTCACCGTTCCTCGTTCAATCGAGGTGCCAGGCCGGGGAACAGCCGATCGCGTTGGCCTGCAACCCGATGGCGCGACGGGACGACCGGGCATCTGCGCGCCGGAGACCACATGGGGTGAGCTGGCGCACGAAAGCGTGCACGCGATCCGACCTCGTGACGCACCGCCGGCCTCCGCGCCTTCCGCCCTCCGGTTAGAATCGCGTGGAGGTGCAAGGATGCTCGTCCCTCGGTCGCGTCCGGCGTTCCTGGCGCTCCTGCTTGCGGTTGGGAGCAGCGTGTTTCTTGCGAAAGCCGACGCCGAGGTGGGCACGGCTCCCGTGATCCCCGAGAGTCTCAAGGTCCCGGCCACGCAGGTGCTGTCGCTCGAGACGCACGCCGCCGGCGTGCAGATCTACGTGTGCAGCGCCAGCAAGACCGATCCAACGCGGTTCGAATGGGTCTTCAAGGCTCCGGAAGCCGATCTCTTCGACAGCGATGGCAAGAAGATCGGCAAGCACTACGCAGGCCCGACCTGGGAATCGAATGACGGAAGCAAGGTGATCGGCGAAGTTGTGGCACGAGACAACGGTCCGGACGCCGACGCCATTCCGTGGCTGCTGCTCAGCGCGAAGTCCACTTCCGGGATGGGCGTCTTCAGCCGGACACTGAGCGTTCAGAGGCTGTCCACCGTCGGCGGGAAAGCACCCGCGGAAGGTTGCGACAAGGCGCAATCGGGCAAAGAGGCCCGCATCGCCTACAAGGCCCGGTATACGTTCTTCACCGCGAAACCCTGAGGCGGTCAGATCCTCCGAAATTCGGTCTCGAGCTTCGGTGCGCGCGCCGGTTTTTCTCCGGGCAGCGCCGCGCTCCGTTCGCCCGCTCGGGTGGCCAGCGCTCGCGCCCGGACGGAGGTCCCGGTGTCGTGGGTGAGGGGTCGACGGGGAAGACGATCATCGGGCCGTAGCACCCGGCGCGCCTCAGTCCGGCAGCATGACGACGAGGTACTTGCTGCCCTTCCAGAACCGCGCCGCGTCGGTCACGGTCAGCGTGCTCGCCTTCGGGCCCGCCGTCGCGAGCGTGTAGCTGTCCTTCGGGTGATCCGAGAGGACGCGCGCCTTGTCGCGCGCGGCGCCAACGGCGAATTCCGCCTCCTTGCGCGTGTCGATCTGCTTGAAGAGCGTCTCGTCGAACTGGCCCGTCCGCTGCCAGTTTCCTCCGAGGCCCAGCACGGAGCCTTTCTTCTCGACGAGGCCGGCCTTCTTCAGCGCGCTCTGCGACGCGATGAGGACGTAGGCGGTCGACATCTGCGTCTCGCGGTCCGCGATGACGGCCTCCTTTTCCTTCACGTTCGCCTCTTTCTCCTGCACGGCGCCCCGCAGCTCCTCCGTCGTCTTCACCAGCTCCTGCGTCTTCTCCTCGAGCGCGGCGATCGTGGCTTCCTTTTCCTCGAGGGCGTGGCGCAGCTCGCCGACGAGGCGCTCGAGCGTCGTGGCCTTCTCGTCCGAGGCGTGTTTCTGCTTCTGCAGGGCCGAGAGCTTCGCGAGGTTCGCCTTGACGGAGTTGCGGATCTCTTCGATCTCCGCCTTCAGCTCGTCGCGCTTCTGCGCGGCGGCGGTCTTGCCCTCCTGGGCGACGGCGATCGAGGTCCTGACGGCCTTGAGCTCCTTGACGCGCAGGTCTTCGAGGCTTCTCTGCACGTCGTCGAGCGTGGACTGCATCTCGGCGGTCGCGGCGCCGGCCGCGCCCAGCTCCCTCTGGGACCGCTGCTTTTCCTCGGTGAGCGTCTTGTTCTCCGTCTTGAGCTGCTCGATCTCCTTTTTGTTGCAGCCCAGGAGCGCGAGCGCGATGAACGTCAGGGCGGGAATGCGAGTGAGCCGGAGAGCTTTCTTCACGATCGATCCTCC
>CALAQS010000334.1 GCA_937888435.1 uncultured Acidobacteriota bacterium | reverse complement strand
GCGCCTCCTCAGGACGAACAGCGTCGAGGAGACTACGACGAGCGTGAGCATGTCCGTGAAGATCACGTAGTTGAGGAGCTTCTCGAAAGAGCCGAGGAGGAACGCGGGCACGAGCATCGTGACGCCGAAGAGGAGAAGCCCGGCCATCGACACCTGTGTCCGCGGCTGGACGCGAAGGAAGACCGCCGGCAGGACCCCGTCCTCGGCCATCGCGTAATAGCTTCTCGGCATCTGCAGGACGGTCGCGTTCACGAAGCCGGCCGCCGAGAGGAAAATCAGCGCCGACACGACGGCTTCCCCGGCCGCGCCGAGGCTTGCGCGCGCGAGGGCGGCCGCGACCAGCTTCGACTCCGCGACGCCACCCACCCCGAGCGTCCTCTGGTACGCGAAGTTCAGGACGAGGTAGAGCGCCACGACGGTCAGCATTCCCGCCGTGACGGCGAGTGGAAACCGCCGCTTCGCGTCCTTCACGTCCGCGCCCAGGTTCATCGTCATGTGGTAGCCGCCGTACGCGTAGAAAACCGGGATCAGAGCGGCTGCAAGGCCTGTGACGCCCGCCGCGGGGACGGCCGCGTGAGTGGCGACCGCGGCACCCGCGGCCTTCGGCGCGAGGGCCAGCGCGGCGGCGGCGAGGCCCACGATCATCACGATCTTCAGCATCGAGAGGACGTTCTGCGTTTCCGCGCCGATGCGGATGCCGAGGGCGTTGAGGAGCAGCAGGACGAGCATCAGGACGAGCGCGACGAGAAAGACGCTGTTTCCTCCGCGCCTCTCCGGCGGCAGGAGCAGCCCGACGAGATACTCGGCCCCGATGAACGCGACGCCCGCCGCGCCCGCGCCCTGCATCAGCGCCTGCGCCCAGTTCAGGCTGAACGCGAGCGCTGGGTGATAGCAGTCGGCCACGACGCGGTAGTAGCCGCCCGCGCGCGGGTGGACAGAGCCGATCTCCGCGAAGACGAGCGCCCCTACGAGACTCACGAGCCCGCCGATTCCCCAGGCGAGGAGGAAGAGGCCCGGCGTCCCCGTCGCGCGCGCCACGATCGCGGGCGTTCGGAAGATCCCGATGCCGACGACGAGGCTCACGACGACCATCGCCGTGTCGAACGTCCCGAGCTTGGGTTCGATCTTTCCGTCGATCTTCCCGGCTTCAGCCCTCACGCAGCGCCTCGGCGAGAAGGCCCCCAAGCCTGACGAACTGCCCTTCGGTGTTGTAGAGCTGCGCCGAGACCCGCACCAGCTTTCCGCGGTCGACCGGCCAGTCGTAAAACCACGGCTCGGTGCCGCGCGCGCGCATCCAGTCCGCCAACTGCTCGCGGTCGAGGCGCGCGGCCGGCGCGCCGGGCGCGGCCGCGGGCAGCGGGACCGACGCCATCGCGCCGATCATCGGCTCGGGCGCGGGCGTCGAAACGCCCAGCGCCTCGCAGATCGCCGCGCGCGCCTTCAGCGCGAGCGCGCGGTTGGTCTCCATCACGGCCGGCCAGCCGCCGGGCAGGAGGCCGCCGAGATACGCGATGCACTCGGGGATGCAGAGCGCAGCCGTCGGGTCGGCCGTCCCCGTCCAGTCGAACTCGTCCTTGA
This sequence comes from uncultured Acidobacteriota bacterium, assembly GCA_937888435.1. GTDB lineage: Bacteria > Acidobacteriota > Thermoanaerobaculia > UBA5066 > UBA5066 > Fen-183. The sequence goes on along the minus strand of CALAQS010000334.1, from coordinate 4,556 downwards.
ACCGCGCCTCGCCCCCGGCGTAGCCATGGCTGATCACGACGGGGTGCAGACCCTTCTGCCGGTCCTTCCTCACGTGCAGGAACGCCGCGCCCTTCGGCGCGCAGAGCCACTTGTGGGCGTTCGCGGTGTAATACGCGGCGCCGAGGCGCGCGAGGTCGAGCGGGATCATCCCGAGCGCGTGCGCGCCGTCCACGAGCGTGTCTACGCCGCGCGCGGAAAGCCCGGCGACGAGCCGTTCGATGGGAAAGACGAGCGCCGTCGGGCTCGTGACGTGATCCAGCATCGCGAGGCGCGTCCTCGGCGTCACGGCCGCGAGGACCGGCTCGATCACGTCCTCCTCGCCGCTCAAAGGGAAGGGAACCCTGGCGACGACCACGCGCGCGCCTGTCCGAGCCGCCACGTAGTCGAGCGTCTTCTTGCACGCGGCGTACGCGTGGTCCGTCGTGAGGAGCTCGTCGCCGGGGGAGAACTCGAGCGAGCGCACCACCGCGTTCACGCCCGCCGTCGCGTTCGGTATGAAGGCGAGGTCGTCGCCGTCCGCCCCGACGAACCCCGCCAGCGCCGCGCGCGCCTCCGCGAGGAAGCCCGGCAGCGCCCGCACGAAAAAATCCACGGGCTCCCTCTCCAGCCGCAGCCGCAGCTCGGACTGCTTCTCGAGGATCGCCTTCGGACACGCCCCGAACGAGCCGTGGTTCAGGTAGTCGACGGCCGGGTCGAGGGGCCAGAGATCGGTGTGGCTCACCCCTCGAGCACTCCAAGGATGCCCCGCGCCACGAAGACGCGGTTGCGCCCGCGGCCCGTGACCTCCGCGACGACGCCCGCCTCGACGAGCTTCATGACGTTGAGCGTCGCGGCGCGGTGCGTGATTCTCAGGCGCTTCGCGGCCTGAGGGATCGTCAGGACGGGCGCTTCGAGGAGACCGTCCACGAGCTTCAGGAGCAACGCCGAAGAACGGGCGGACTCGAATTGGGCTCGATATCGCTGGCGCAGATCGAGAAGCGCTTTGGTCCGCCGGATGGCATCGCGCGACTGCTCTTCGACGCCGGCAAGGAAGAACTCGATCCACGCGGACCAGGCGCCCTTCCGGCTCACCTCGAGCAGCAGCCGGTAGTAGTCGTTCCGATGGTGTTCGAAGAACGCGCTGAGAGAAAGGAGGGGCTGGCTCAGGAGACCCTCGCTGCAGAGAAGGAGCGAGATCAACAGTCGCCCAATGCGGCCATTCCCGTCGATGAACGGGTGTATCGCCTCGAACTGGTAATGGACGAGCGCAATGCGGACGAGAGCCGGGAGGTCGGAGGAGGCGTGGACGAACGTCTCGAGGTCGTGGAGACATCGCTCCATCGCGGAGACCGGAGGAGGCACGAACACGGCGTCGTCGAGCCGGGAGTTCGGAGGGCCGATCCAGTTCTGGCGGGTTCGAAACTCGCCCGGCGTCAACGAAGCGCCGCCGATGCCCTGCATCAGGCGTTCGTGGAGCTCTCGCAGGAGCCGGAGGCTCACCGGGAGCGTCTCGAGTCGCGCGAGGCCGTAGTCGAGCGCCGTCACGTAGTTCGAGACCTCGCGGACGTCCTCCGGCGGAGCCGCGCCGGGAGATTTCGCGAAGGCGGGCCCGGACTCGAAGAAGAAGAGGTCGGAGAGCGACGCCTGCGTGCCTTCGATCTGACTCGAAAGCACGGCCTCGCGCCGGACGAAAGGTGCGACGAGGACGTGCGGATTCGGCAACGCGCGGGCAGCCCCGGCCAGCTCGGCGAGCGCGCGATCGGCGCGCGAAAGAGCCGAAGTCAGGGCCCAGGTGGACTCCAGGGGCGGCGGCAGCCACCGCGGGATAAAGGCCTCGTAGCCTCCCGCGACGCGCACGAGCCGGCCCCAGCTGTCGCCTGAAAAGTCAGAGGCTTTCATCCCGGCGATACCTTGCTTCGATTCCCATCATCTCTATGATACTTTCAAGCCTAAAAGTATCATAACTCGATTCGACCCCGAACCCCTCGTCGAGCCCGATTGCCGTCGCAGAATATGCCGCTCCCGGAGGTCCCATGAAGCACGTACTCGCCAGTCTTGTCCTCCTCGCGTCCACGTCGGTCGCGTCCGCGACGGACATGCTCGTGACGCCCGACTGGCTCGTCGAGCATCGGGGCGAAAAGAACCTCGTCCTCCTGCACGTGGGCGTGCCGGCCGACTTCGAGAAGGAGCACATCCCCGGCGCGCTGCTCGTGAGTCCACAGGACCTCGCGATCCCGCGGGTCGAGGGCGCGCTCATCCTCCAGCTCCTTCCGCCCGACCAGCTCCGCGCGAAGCTCGAGAGCCTCGGAATCGGCGACGACTCGCGCGTCGTCGTCTACTTCGGCAAGGACTGGGTCTCGCCGACCACGCGCGTTTACTTCAGCCTCGACGCGGCGGGCCTCGGCGACAAGACCTCCATTCTCGACGGCGGCATGCCGGCGTGGAAGGCCGCTGGCGGCGCGGTCGTCCCGTCGACAGGCGACCCCACGTCGGCGGTCCAGCGCAAGCCGGGGAAGATCACGGCGAAACCGCATCCCGAGCTCGTGGCCGATCTCGACTTCGTGATTGCGAACCTCGGCACGGTCTGCGTCGCGATCGTCGACTCGCGGGCGCCGAAGTTCTTCGACGGCTCCGACCCCGGCTCGATGCCCCGCGCCGGCCACATCCCCGGCGCGCACAGCCTGCCCTTCGAAACGCTCGTCACCGTGGACGACCGGATGAAGAGCCGCGCCGAGACGGCGAGGCTCCTCGAGGTGGCGGGCATCAAGCCCGGCGACACCGTCGTGAGCTACTGCCACATCGGCCAGCAGGCAACCGTCATGTACTTCGCGGCCAAGCGCCTCGGCTACAAGGCGCGCCTGTACGACGGCTCGTGGGACGAGTGGAGCAGGAAGAGCGAGCTCCCGATCGAGAAGAGCCCGGCGAAGCCGTAGGGCCGCATTCCGCCCTCGAGGTCGGGCACGACGATTGCTTCGATCACCGCGGGACGATCGATCCGGGAAGGAATTACACGCTCTTAGTGCCGCCGGGTAGTCCCCGTGTAGAGGAGGTTTCCCTTGAACACAAGCAGAAGCTCGGCGCGACTCGCCGCTACGACTGCCGCGGCTCTCGCCGCTCTCGTCGTTTGCATTCCTTTTGCGACAGGCTGCGCGTCGAGCGGTCCGAAGGTCGCCGACACCGAGGTCTCGGACACCGAGCTCGCCATTCGCGCGGCGGAAAACGCGACGGCCACGCAGCACGCCAAGGATCTTCTCGACCGCGCCCGCATCGCCCTCTCGGCCGCGCAGAGCGATCGCGCGCGCGGCGACAACGACCACGCCCGTGCCCACCTCGAGGAGGCTCGCGCCGCCGCGGAGGCGGCCGAGAGCAAAGCCCGGTCCGTGCAGGTCGTGGAGCAGGCCGCCGCGCTACAGAAACAGCTCGACGACCTCGACAAGCGGATCCGGGAATTCAACGCGCAAGCGCAGCGCCCGTAGGAGGAATGACGATGACTCGTAACGCTCTCTCGCGACGGACCTCCGCGTCGGCGGTCCTTGCTGCCGCCGCCATCCTCCTTTTCCTCGGCGCCTGCGCAGAAACGAAACCCGAGCCGGCCGAGCTCGCGGACGCGCGGCTCGCGCTCCAGGACGCCCGGAGCGCGGGCGCCGCTCAGTACGCCGCCGAGAAGCTCGCCGCCGCGCAAGCGCATCTCGTGACCGCCGAGAACACGTTCAAGGCCGATCGCGACACGGCGATTCACTACGCCCGCCTCGCCGACAGCGAGGCTCTGAACGCCCGGTACCAGGCGGAGGCAGGGAAGGCCCGGCTGGCTCTCGACAACGGGGCGAAGCGCCGTGTCGAGCTCGAAGTCGCCGTCCGCGATGCCGAGATCAAGGCTCTGGCCGTCAAGGCCCGCACGGACGCGGAAAGGGCGCGCTTCGAGTCCGAGGCGCGGGCGCGGGAAGAGCGCGAGCGAAGCGAGGCCGCCGCGACGGCTCGCGAGGTCGCGCAACGGGCCGCCGACGAGCATGTTCGAGAGCTTCAGGCCCGGCTCGACGCGGAGCGACAGAAGTCCGCGGGGACGCAGCAACAAGCGCAGATCGACGCTCTGAAGGCGCAGATCGAAGAGCAGAAGAAGCTCGCCGACGAGCAGGTTGCCGCCGCCCGGCGAGTGGCGGAAGAAGAGCACGCTCGGGCCGACGAAGCCCGGAAGCAGGCCGCCGAGCGTGAGAAGGCGCAGGGCGACCTCCTCGTACGCCTCCAGCAGATCGAGCGGTCCGTGCGGGTCGAGCCGCGCGGAATCGTCCTGACGCTCCCCGGCGGCGTGTACTTCGAATCCGGCCGCTCGGACGTGAAGCCCGGCGCCCGCGAGCGCCTCGCCCGGATCGGTCAGGCGCTGGCCGGCGCCTCCGACCGGAAGATCCTCGTGGAGGGTCACACCGACTCGACCGGGTCGGCCGAATTCAACATGAAGCTCTCCGAGCTCAGGGCCGAGTCCGTGAAAGCCGTCCTCGTCCAGAACGCCGTTTCGCCGGACCGAATCGAGACCCACGGTTACGCCTCGACCAAACCGGTGG
>CALAQS010000333.1 GCA_937888435.1 uncultured Acidobacteriota bacterium | reverse complement strand
CCCAAGCCCGCCCGTAAATAGCGCCCCAGAACGTCACTTCGGCCGTTTCCGGTGGCCGAGCAGGTTCCCAACCTCTTCGCGTGGGCTCGTGGGAACGGGCGTCGCGCGCCCGTCCGCGTCAGAGTCGGTTCCGCATGGTTCGGGTCTCGCTTGTACGTCAGAGCCACAAGCTGCCGAGAGGACTTACGCTTTGGACATAACGAGGACAGTCTGTAAGTCTTTTGTTTGCAAGAGCGGGACGTTTAACATAAGGGTTATTATCGGACGTTGTTTTTCGAGCAATGATACCAGTGGTTTCGTGGGGCGTAAGTCGAAATCGTGTTCGGTTTCACTCGGAAGCCTGTGCAATTCGTTTTTCCGCTCTTTCGACGACAGGCGAGAAGGGGCTGTACCTTGAAGCGCGACGACCTCGAGAAACTGCGCTGCAATGGCCGTCTCGAACGCGAGGCCAAGCGCCTCGTCGCCCGAGACTACGTGCGTGCGTGGCGCTTGGCGCACCCGGAGAAGCCGGCCGAGTATTACCGAGCGAAGGTGGCGCGAAACCGCGTGCTCGTTCCCGGCGATCCGGGCGTCGAAGCTGATCTCCTCGCATCCTGCCTGACGGGGCTTCCCCGATGAGACGCCCTTTCCTGCCCGGCAACCCCGGGAAGAAAAAGGGCGCTCGCGACCGCCGCACCGCCGTGGGCATCGAGGTCTGCCGCGCGATGGCCGGCCATGCGGCCGACCGTCTCTTGGCCCTGGTCGATTCCCGCTCGCACCGCGTCAGTCTCGAGGCCTCAAAGCTCGTGCTCGCGTATGCGTGGGGCGCGCCGCGACAGACGCTCGAGCTCGCGGGCGGGTTCGCCGACCTCTCAAAAGAGCTTTCAGAGGCCCTTGCCGAAGCGCGGGCACGTCGGGCCGCCTTGGAAGCGCCGATGCCCGTGCAAGTCATTCTGGACGCGCCGTTGGCCATTCCAGCCCTGGCGGCCGGGGACGAGACCGTTACGTTGCCCTCAGAAGCCACGAAAGAGGCAACCCCTGCCCCTGCTATCCCCGAAACGAACGCCCAAGGAGGCGTGACTCCATGACCGATCAGACGAAGAGGTTCCTGTGCGGATGCGGCCTTCCGCCCTGTCCGTTGCACGGCCCGAAGTCGAATCCCGCAACCCCGTATCCGGGCACCGCGATTCCGCCACCCGGCAAGCCCTCGCGCCCCGAACGTCTCGGCCGGGAGCCGGGCTTTGCCTTTCCCGGGGCGTCGTCATGACCGACCTTTCGACCGACCTCAAGGCCCTGCTCGTCCTCAGCTACGACAACCCGAGCCTCTTCACCGAGAAGGTTCTCCGGCAGGTCCCCCGTCAGTGGCAGCGCCGGGCCCTCGAGGAGATCGGCGCCCGCGTCCGCGGCGGAGAGCGTCGTCTCGAGGTACTCATCCGCGCCTGTCACGGATCGGGGAAGTCGTGGCTCGTCGGCGTTCTCCTGATCTGGTGGATGGCAACGCGTCCCGAGGCGCGCGGCCTTTCTCTCGCTCCCAAGTGGCAGATCATCGAAGAGGTCGTCTGGGCCGAGATCCGGCGCCTGTACGCCGGCAGCGTTCTCGCGGATCTCAATGTCGGTCGCTGCCTGACGACGTCGCTCACGTTCGGGCCCGCGTGGTTCGCGTCGGGCGCCTCGAGCGACAAGCCCGAGACGTTGGAAGGCGCGCACTCGCCTACGGCTGCCATCAGGGTCACCGACGAGGCGAAGGCCGTCCCGGACGCGGTGTTCACGAGCACGCAAGGCCTGCTCACGGCGCCCGAGGCGTTGGACATCTTGATCTCGACGCCGTCTATCCGCTCGGGCGTCTTCTACGAGAAGGACATCGCGGGCGGTGATCGTGTTCTCCGGCTCGTCGTCACCGCCGACGACCTGATCGCCGAAGGCATCGAGGGCATCGCGGAGTGGAAGGCCGACTGCGCGCGGAAATGGGGAGTTGACAGCGCCGATTACCGCTCTCGCGTGATGGCGCAGTACATCGAGGAGGGCGAAGGCGCGCTTTACCCGTTCTCGCACGTCGAACGGGCGACGGCGCAGACCTTCGACGTGGACGACGCTCCGGTCGCCGGAATGGACTGCGCGGGCAGCGTGGACGGAGACGAGACGGTCGTCGCACTCGCCTACGGCCCAGACGACCTCGGCCGCTACCGCGTTCGCATCGGGGGCGCCTGGAAAGAGCACGACACGATGATCTCGAAGGGCAAGGCGCTTGCGATCCTGCGCGCGTCCGGCGCTTCCGCTGTCAGCGTGGACGCGATCGGGCTCGGGAAGGGCCCGGCCGATGCTCTCGCGATGGACTTTCCGGCCACGACCGAGTACCGCGCGAGCGACCGCGCGGAAGATCCCGTCCGGTTCACCAACCGCAAGGCGGAAGAGGCCTGGCGCGTCCGTGAGCTGCTCGAGAAGGGTCTGCTACGTCTGCCCGACGATCCTGTCGTGCGGGCTCAGTTTCTCGGGATGAGGTACGCGATCAACGCAGCGGGCAAGCTCCACGTCATCGACCCCTCGGACTCACCGGACCGGCACGACGCAATCCTGATTGCGCTTTCCGGAGAGCGTGGGAGTGTGTTCCTGCGGTGGATGGAGAGCGAGGTCGAGCGCGTCACTGGGCGGCGCGTCATGCGCGTGATCGACCGCCGCGACGACCTCGCGCCCTCGTCCTTCACGCCCTCCGCAGACGATCCCCGCGTCGCGCGCGCCTGTCGCATTTTCAGCGACCTCCACATGCACGATGCAATGGACGGCAGATGCTTAACACCTGAAGGCCACCAGAGGATTGGCGGCATCGCGATCCCGCCCGGCAACCCGCAGGACGACGGCAGCAGGATGTTCATGGGGCCCGAGGACGTGGAGGCGTTCGCCGCCCCGCGCGCGAACACGGGTATGAGGGTTGATGAGCGTGGCCAAATGCTCGTGAACCTGGCCTCGGGTCGCGCCGCGCCCCGGCCGGCTCCGCCGGGCGGACGGTTCGACACGTGGGGCACGGTTGCGCGAATCAACGCGCTGTGTGGGCGGCGCGCGCCCACGCGGCCGGGTTCCCGATGAACACTTTCGCCGAGAGGAACGCCCCGACGAGACACTCCATCTTTTCGGGATCAGCGGCCGGGTTCAGTTGCCCGGTTCTCTCGGCGTTTTTCTTTCGATCAGCCACGGCCAGAGGCGGCGCCGACGCAGCGAAGGCTGCAAGGTCGGTTTCGCGGCCCGTGTACCGGACGAATTGTCAACCCCACTTCGAGCCAACGTGGCTCGAAGTCTAACAGCGGCCGATGCCGCAGGAGTCTTAGTCATCATGGCCACCGACAATCCCGCTTACCAGCACCCGAAACTGTCCGCCACGCGTTACCCGCTGCCCACGCCCCCGCCCGTGAACGTGCCGCCTGTGGGGCCGGCGTCCTTCGCCCCGCCCGAGGGCCTGAACCCGAACGCCGCGCCCGCCGCGTCTCCCGGGTACGACCCGCGCTACGAGGACTTCGTCGCGCGCGTGTTCCCGTGCGCTGGCGGCAATTCGCTTTCGGCTTCCAAGAACGTCCAGGCAAGTCAGATCGTCGGACCCGCCGAAGCGCGCTACGCCGCCGTGATCGAGCGATTCCTCAACGGACCGCCCATCGTCCTCACCGAT
>CALAQS010000332.1 GCA_937888435.1 uncultured Acidobacteriota bacterium | reverse complement strand
TTCCGGCTGTGAGATCTCACTGCCACTCCCTGGCGCGTTTCGCCACTACATTGGCGCGTTATGCTAATCATCGGGGCTGCGGCACTTGGCTTGCTGCTCATCGGAATCCACAACGCCTGGGATACGGTCACGTACGTCGTTGTCGCCGGCGCCCGCGGCGACGCCGGCTCGAGCGCCGAATAGGAGGACGAAATGCAGAAGCGCAAATTGGGGCGTAGCAACCTGGAGGTCTCGGCTCTCGGGCTCGGCTGCATGGGCATGAGCTTCGGCTTCGGTCCGGCTTCGGACAAGCAGGAAATGATCTCGGTGATTCGGTCGGCCGTTGAACGCGGTGTCACGTTCTTCGACACCGCCGAAGTCTACGGCCCGTTCACGAACGAAGAGCTCGTGGGAGAAGCCCTCGCTCCCTTCCGGGGACGAGTGGCAATCGCCACGAAGTTCGGATTCAAGCCCGATCCGAAAGGTGGGCCGCAGTGGTCGGGCCTGGACAGCCGGCCGGAGCACATCAAGCAGGTCGCGGAGGCCTCGCTCAAGCGACTCAGGGTCGATGCCATCGATCTCTTCTATCAGCACCGGGTCGACCTGGAAGTTCCGATCGAAGACGTCGCGGGAGCCGTGAAGGACCTGATTCGGGAAGGGAAGGTCAAGCACTTCGGCCTCTCCGAAGCAGGCGTGCGGACGATCCGGCGCGCGCACGCGGTCCAGCCGGTGGCGGCGCTCCAGAGCGAATACTCGCTGTGGTGGAGGGAACCCGAAGCGGAGGTGCTCCCGACCCTCGAGGAGCTCGGAATCGGCTTCGTGCCCTTCAGCCCGCTGGGCAAGGGGTTCCTCACGGGGAAGATCGACGAAAGCACGGCGTTCGACAAATCCGACTTCCGCAACGTCGTCCCTCGCTTCACACCGGAGGCTCGGAAGGCGAACCTGGCCTTCGTGGACATGCTTCGCCGGATGGCAGAACGGAAAAAGGCGACACCCGCCCGGATCGCCCTCGCCTGGCTGCTCGCTCAGAAGCCGTGGATCGTTCCGATCCCGGGAACCCGGAAGCTGGAGCGCCTAGAGGAAAACCTCGGAGCCGCCGAGCTTCACCTCACGCCCGAAGACCTCCGTGAAATCGAGAGCGCCGCTTCGAAGATCACGGTACAAGGTGCTCGATACCCCGAACACCTCCAGAAACTGGTCGGACGCTGAACGGCCCGTCATCCGAACAGCACCGCCCGCATCGAGAGTGATCCGAGGTCGAAGCCCGTGATCGGAAAGCGTACGGCGTCGCGCGCATCGGCGGCCCCCGCGGCGTAGAGAAGCGGCAGGTAATGGTCGAGCGTCGGATGCGAGAGGCGCCCCGCCTCGGTCTCCGGCGCCTGCGCGAGGAATTCCACGTCGTGCGACTCGAGGGCGACCGCCACGTCTCTGTCGAACCGCGTCGCCCATCCGGGAGTCGCGAGGTCGCCGCGATCAAGCCTCGAGAACGCGTCGTTCAGGTTGTGCGTGATGTTTCCGCTCCCCATCACGAGCACGCCCTCCTCGCGCAGGGGCGCGAGCGCACGCCCGAGGGCGACGTGCTCCTCGAGTGCGAGGCGCACGTCAAGGCTGAGCTGGACGACGGGGACGTCGGCGGCGGGGCGGAGGTGACGCAGCACCGACCAGGTGCCGTGATCGAGTCCCCACTCGAGGCTGACCGAGGCGCGTTTGCCGAGAAGGGCCGAAGCGCGACGCGCGAGAGAGGGGCTTCCGGGCGCCGGGTACTGCACCTCGTAGAGCGCGGCCGGAAAGCCTCCGAAGTCGTGAATCGTCTGCGGCGCCTCGCCGCCCGTCGTGAACGTTCCCCGCACGTACCAGTGCGCCGACACCGCGAGGATCGCGACGGGCGATGGCAGGAGCGACGCGAGGGCCGAGAATCCGCGACTCCACTCGTTATCCTCGACGGAGTTCATCGGCGAGCCGTGACCGACGAAGAGAACGGGCATGCGTGCCATGGCCAGCCTGCTAGCGCGTGGCGCCGACGGCGCGCGGCGCGGCCTCGTGGCTCCAGCGCGAGGACGGGAAGCCCGAGGACAGAACGCGGCCATCGAGCGAATACCGGACGATGTACGTGAACGGGTCGATTTCTTTCGAGAGGTAGCCGAAGCGCACGTCCCGAAGGAGGACCTCCACGGCGTCGCCTCGCGGCTCCTCGCGCGCGGCGGGGAATCGCGCGAAGCGGCCGAATACGCCGGCGATGCCGGTCTCGAGCGTGCGCCGCGCGAACGGACCGTTCGCCTTGTCGATCACCCGCGGCGCGAGGTCGTCGCGCGAACGGTAAACACCTTCGAGATGGCGAAAAAGGTTCAGGGCGCCGCCGCGGAATCCTGTGCGAGCGAGCTCGTCGGCTTCCGGCGGCCTCGCGATCTCCCTGCCCCGCTTCCCGAGATCCACGAACGTCGCGGTCACGGCGGGCCCGTCGTCCGAAAGAAGGAGCCAGCGGTCCGGCGATCCCGGCTGGGGAATCGCGGCGCGACTCGAGGCCCGCGGCGCCAGCGCCTCGCCGAGACGCACGGCTTGTCCATGGCGGACGGCGCAGAGCCCGACATACGCGGTCGCCGCGAGGAGGCCCGCGCGCGCCGCGACCCTCGATCGCGGGAACGACCGCCTCGAGACGGCGCGCACCCCGACGAGGCCGAGGACCAGGAGCCCGGACAGAAACACGTCGAGGATGAAGGTCCAGTCGAGCGTGAAGCGCGTCGACGAGATCGGCGACAGGAACATCGTTCCCCACGACGTGATCCAGTCGAGAAGAATGTGCGACACGAGAGCGAGCGCGACGACGACGCTCAGGCGCCACACCGCCGTGCGCCGGCCGGCCGCGCCGGGCGGGCCTAACGTCGGCGAAAGGCGAATCGAGGCGACCGCCGTGAGGAGGACGATCCACACGGGCAGCGTCACGAACGAGTGGGTGAGCGCGCGGTGGTGCGTGATGTAGAACTCGGCGGAGAACGGCGACACGAACACGTCCGCGTCCGGGAACGTGGCCGCCACGAAGCCGACCCAGGCCTCGCGCCGCGCGAGCTTGCGGTCGAGCGTCTCGTCCCCCGTGGACGGTAGGGCGCGGGCGAGGAGGGCGCCCGCGAGGCCGTGGGTGAGCGTATCCATCCCCCGCGACTTTAACCCCCGGACCCATCCGCTATCCTCCCGCGCATGAGAATCCTCGCCGGCGTCGCGCTCGGCGCGGCGCTCCTTTCGCGGCCGCTTCCCGGGCAGGACGTGCCGCCGGACGAAGCCGCCCCTCCACGCGTCAGGCAGGAGGTGGCGGTCGTCGCGACGCGCCTCGACATGGCGCCCGCCTCCGCCACCGTCAGGATCGTGACGCGGGAAGAGATCGCCGCGATGCCGGGGGTCCGCGCGCTTCCCGACGTGCTTCAGACGATCCTCGGGCTCGACGTGCGGAGGCGCGGCTTGGACGGGACGCAGGCCGACATCGGGATACGGGGCTCGGACTTCAACGGAACGCTGCTCCTCGTGGACGGCCAGCCCATGACCGATCCCGAGAGCGGCCACCTCTCGGCGGACTTCGACGTGCCCCTCGGCGCCGTCGAGCGGATCGAGGTCCTCGCGGGCGGCGGCTCCGCGCTGTGGGGTTCGAACGCGGTCGGCGGCGTCGTGAACATCGTGACGCGCGGAGCGGACCTCGGGCGGTCGAACATGCAGTGGGAGACCCGCTACTCCCACGGCAGCGACTCTCTCGACGCCGGTGGCTACCGCGCCGCGGTGCGCATCGGCGAGTCCGCCTCGGCGGCGGTGGACTGGCACCGGACCGAAAACGCCGGTTTCCGCGACGACACGGAGTCCTCCTCCAACCTCCTGCGCGTTTCCGGCCGCTGGGACACGGGCGCGGGGCCCGTCATGCTCGGTCTCGGCTATGCGAGCCGAAACTTCGGCGCCTACGCATTCTACGGAACGACCTATCCGAACCAGCAGGAGTCGACGCGCACGCGCACGGCCGCGCTATCCTCGACTCTCGCCCTCGGCGGCTGGACTCTGACCCCCTCGGCGTCCGTGCGCGCGCACCACGACGACTTCGTCCTCGACCGAAACGACCCGTCGTTCTACGAGAACCTTCATGACACGGTCACTTCTCTCCTGCGCACGGCCGCGCGCCACGCGCTTGGCGGCGGCACGTTCGCGTTCGGCGTGGAGGCCGGGCGCGAGACGATCTCGTCCACGAACCTCGGGAGCCATGGCCGCGATCACGGCGCGCTCTTCGCCGAGTTCGCGCGCGCCTGGGACCCGGCCGCGTCCTCGACGGCCGGCCTCCATGCGGGCCTGCGGGCCGATGAGTACGAGGGCTACGGCTCGCGCTTTTCGCCGTACGCCGGGGTCTCCTGGGACGCCGCCCAGCCCCTCACCCTTCGCGCCTCGTTCGGGTCGAGCTTCCGCGTCCCGTCGTTCACGGAGCTCTATTACGTCGACCCGCAGAACGTCGGCAACCCGAACCTGAGGCCTGAAAAGGCGTGGCAGGTCGAGGCGGGGACCGCCCTCGCAGTCGGAGCGGCCACTCTCGATGCCGCGTACTTTCACCGGCATGCAACCGACCTCATCGACTTCGTGCGCTCGTCTCCCGACGAGCCCTGGCGCGCCCGGAACGTGCGAGAGGCCGTGGCGGACGGCGTCGAGGCCTCGGCCGACTGGACCCGAGGGCGGCCCGCGTTCCTGGCGCAGCTTCGTGTTCAGGCCGCATACACGTTCGTCGATCTCGCGAGCCTGTCGGCGGCGGCCGACGGAGCGACGGAGGGCAAGTACGTGCTCGACCCGCTGCACGCGAAGTGGGACATCCTCGCGGGCATCGCCCTGCCGCTCGCGCTCTCGGTCACCTCGCGCCTGTCTTATCTTTCCCGGCCGAGCTTCACTGATGGCGTCTGGCTCCTGTCAGGGCGCATCTCGTGGCAGGCCTTCCAGGGGCGCATCCTCGAATTCTTCGTGGATGGGGAGAATCTCGGCAACGTCCGCTACGAAGAGGTTGCCTCCGTCCCGCTGCCGGGCCGCACGTTAGCCGGCGGCTTCAATCTGACCTGGTGAAAGCGCGTACACTCGCAAGCGAGACTCGGTCTCGATTTTCGCCCATGCCGACGATTCTTCTTCTCAAAGGCGCGCGGAGGCGCCTGCCCGAGGGGCCCTCCTGGCTCCGCCGGAGCGACTGGATGCTCCTGGACGTCGCCACGGCGGAAGAGACCGTGCGTGCCGTCGCCGCCCATGGCCCCTCCCTCGTCATCGTGGACCTCGAGCAGGATCCCGAAGGCGCGCTCGAGGCCGTCCGGGTGTTGCGCGCCGACCCGGCCGCGCGCGACGTCCCGCTCCTCGTCCTCACGCCGCCGGACCGCGCCGAAGCGGCCCGCCACGCGGGGGCCGGCCATGTCTTCCCCGGAAACGCCGCGCCCGAGGAGGTGCTCGCCGAAATCCGCCGGCTTCTCGCCCTTCTCGAGCGCGCCGCGCCGCGCGTAAAAGTCGAGGCGCCCGTAGCGATCTGGCGCGACGGACAGCCGACCGAAGGGCGTGTGACCGACATCTCCTCGTCGGGGTTCTTCACCGCGACGAGCGAGCCTCAGCCCGTCGGCGCGCGCCTCGAGATAAGCTTCAAGCTTCCCCACGACCGATCCGGTAAGACCGTCACGGGCGAAGTCATCGTCGTGCGGCGCGCCGACGGCCCGAACTCCGGCTTCGGCGCCCGCTTCTTCCGGCTTCCGCAGAACGCGAGCCAGCTCATCGACGACTACCTCGCGCCCCGCACGAAACGCCCGAAGACCCGAGGCTAACGCGCCGACAGGTCGACAAGGCGAATGCCGACGCGGTCGGCGTAGTCGTGGATGCGCGGCTCGCGGTAGAACTCGCCGAAGTAGACGGCGACTAACCCTGCGTTCGCGACGAGCTTGAAACAGTTCCAGCAGGGCGACGCCGTGGTATAGATCTCGCCCCCCTCGATGCGGACGCCGTTCATCGCGGCTTGGAGAATCGCGTTCGCCTCGGCGTGGACCGTCGCGATGCAGTGCCCGTCCTCCATGAGGCAGCCCACCTCGTCGCAATGCGGAAGGCCGCGAAGCGAGCCGTTGTAGCCCGTCGAAAGGAGCCGCTTGTCGCGCACGATCACCGCGCCCACGTGCTTGCGCGGGCACGTGGCCCGGCTCGCCACCTCTCCGGCGATGTTCATGAAGTAGCGATGCCAGTCGACGCGGTCGGTCATCGCCCTACCAGCCGACCGGCTTTCCCTTGTTCTGCTCGTCCAGCCACTTCTGGAGCGGGGCGAAGTAGTCGCGGATCGCCGTCGCATCCATCTGCTTCTGCCCGGTCAGTGTGGCGAGGGCTTCTGGCCATGGGCGGCTCGCGCCCATCGACAGCATCGCGTTCAGACGGCTTCCAGCCTCCTTGTTCCCGTAGATCGAACAGCGGTTGAGCGGACCCTTGCATCCGGCGATCCCCGCCAGCGCGCGGTGAAACTGGAACTGGAGGATGTCCGCCAGAAAGTAGCGCATGTAAGGGACGTTGCCGGCCACGTGGAACTTCGCGCCGGGGTCGAAATCCTGCTCGTTCCGCGTCACCGGCGGCGCGATGCCCTGGTATTTCTTCCGCAGCTCCCACCACGTCTCGTTGTATTTCTCCGGCGGGATCTGTCCCGAGAAAACCTTCCAGCGCCATTCGTCGATCACGAGCCCGAACGGCAGGAAGGCGATCTTCTCGAGCGCCTTGTCGAGGAGCAGGCCGATGTCCTTCGACGTGTCCGGCGCCTTCTCCAAAAGACCGAGCTTCACGAGGTATTCCGGCGTGACAGAGAGCGCGATCGTATCGCCGACGGCTTCGTGGAAACCGTCGTTGGCGCTCTCGCGGAAGAGGTACGGCTGGCCGTTGTAGGCGCGCTGGTAGAAGTTGTGGCCCAGCTCGTGATGGATGGTGTCGAAGTCTTCGGCCGTGATGTCGATGCACATCTTGATGCGCAGGTCGTTCGCGAGGTCGACGTCCCACGCGCTCGCGTGACAGACGACTTCGCGGTCGCGGGGCTTCAGGAACAGGGATCGTTTCCAGAACGTCTCGGGCAGCGGCGCGAAGCCGAGGGACGTGAAGAAGCCCTCGCCGTACCTCACCATCTGCTGGTCGTTCGTCTTGCGGCTCTCGAGGATCTGCGTCAAGTCGTATCCAGGATCGGCACCGGCAGGCGCCACGAGCGGGTAGATGTTTCCCCACTCCTGCGCCCACATGTTGCCGAGGAGATGGGCGGGGATCGGCCCGTTGGCCGGAACGCGGTTGCCGTATTTCTCGCGCAGCTTCGTCCGCACGTAGGCGTGGAGCGAGAGGTAGAGCGGCTTCACCTGTTCCCACAGGCGGTTCAGCTCTGAGGCGAATGCGTCCGGCGGCATGTCGTATTTGGAGCGCCACATGGCACCGGTGTCGGCAAAGCCCAGCTCCCTGGCGCCCTTGTTCGCGAGCGCGACGTACGTGATGAAGTCCTTTCGCATGGGACGCGAGATGGCGTGCCATCCCGTCCAGGCGTCGAGCAGCTCGTCGTAGTTGCGACTCGCCGCCAGGACCTTCGAGAGGTCGCCGAGGTCGCGGCACTCCTCTTTCCCGTCCACCCCCGGCCGGCAGTACTTTCCCTTGCCGTACAGGCCCTCCATCGACGAGGCGATGCGCGTCAACTGCTCGCTTTCCTTCGGGTCTGAGGGCGTCGCGAGCGTGAGACCGTTCTTCAGGAGCCTCATCTTGCGGGCGAGCGCTTCCGGCAGCGAAAGCTTGTCGAACCGCACCGACTGCTTCGCCAGCTCGACAGCCGTGTTGATCGCGCGCTCGTCGGCCTTCGCCGCAAGGAGCTCGGTGTCCTCGGTGATGAAGTTGAGCTTCACCCAGTCCGCGCGCCCCGCCTCCACGGAGAGCTGCAACAGGCGCTGCTCGGCGTTCGTCATGAACGCCTCCGCCTCGGCCACGGTCGGCGGCCCCTCGGCGGCGGCTGAAAAGGTGAAGCAGAGTACTGTCAGGGCGAGCGCACGGCGGTCGAGCATGCCCGCATGCTAACAATGGATCGGCGAAGAAGCTCGTGCCCTTCGTGCGGCCGCTTCGATGGGCCGTTCCCGAAATCCAAAGCCCTTCGCGACTCAGTAAGATCCGGCGGATGGACGAACGCCGCGTCGTCGTGACGGGCCTCGGGGCCGTGACTTCTCTCGGGAACGACCTCGCGTCGACCTGGGAAGGGCTCGTCGCCGGGCGGTGCGGCATCGGCCCGATCACGCTCTTCGACGCGTCGGCCTTTCGCACGAAGCTCGCGGCCGAGATCAAGGAGCTGCCCTCGGGCTTCGACCCGGTTCTGAGACGCCGCCTCTCGCGCACGGACGTCATCGGCCTCACGGCGGCGGCCGAGGCCCTTGCAGACGCCGACCTCGATCTCGATCGCGAGGATCCTTCGCGCATCGGAGTCGTCCTGGGAGGAGGCGTGTCGGGCCTCCTCGACAGCGAAAACTACTTCCGCGACCTCGTCGCGAGGGGCCCTCGCCGGGCGCGCCCGACGAAAGTCCTCAACCACCCGCCCGACCAGACGACCGACCGCATCGCCGAGCGCTGGGGCCTCCTCGGCCCGCGCTCGACGATCACGACCGCGTGCTCGTCCTCGGGCACATCGCTCGGTTACGCCGCCGATCTCATCCGCCATGGCTTCTGCGACGTCGTCGTGACGGGCGGCGCCGACACGTTCGCAAGGCTCACGCATGGCGGCTTCAACGCGCTACGTTCGGTCGACCCCGAGCCCTGCCGCCCGTTCGACCTGCGCCGCAAAGGGCTTTCGATCGGCGAGGCCGCGGGCCTTCTCGTCTTCGAGGACGAAGGCCACGCGCGCCGCCGCGGAGCGCGCATCCGGGCCCGCTTCCTCGGCTACGGCGTCACCTCCGACGCGCACCACATGACGCAGCCCGAGCCGACCGGCGAAGCGGGCGCGCGCACGATCAGCGCGTGCCTCCTGGCCTCCGGGCTGAACCCGGGAGACGTGGATTACGTGAACGCCCACGGAACGGCCACGCCGCAGAACGACTCGGCCGAGACGGCGGCGATCAAGCGGGCGCTCGGGAAGCGCGCGCGAGAGATCCCCGTCTCGTCGATCAAGTCGATGCTCGGCCATTGCCTGTGCTCGGCGGGCGCCATCGAGGCGGTCGCGACCGTTTGCACGATCGAGACCGGCCTCGTGCCGCCCACGATCCACTGGGAGGAGCCGGACCCCGAGTGCGATCTCGACATCGTCCCGAACGCGGCTCGAGAGGTGCGCGTGAAAATCGCGCTCTCGAACTCGTTCGCGTTCGGGGGCAACTCGACCGTCGTCGCGTTCGGAGCGCCTTGAAGGCGCCCGTCATCACCGGGGAGTCCGCGGTGACCGCGCTCGGCCGGACGCTCGCCGAGACGCGCGCCGCGCTCGCCGCCGGGCGCTCCGCCGTGGGCCCCGTGGAGGACGACGGCGCGCCGCCTGCCGCCGACCGCTCCCCCGCGGCGCGGATCGGCGCGTTCACGACGGAGCCGGAGCTGCCGAAGAGCAAGGCCCGCCGCCTCGATCGCGGCAGCCAGTACGCCGTCGTCGCGGTGAAGCAGGCCCTGGCCGACGCTCTCTACACGGTCGCGGGACGCGAGGAGCGGACCGGCATTCTCCTCGGCACCGGCTCGGCAGGCGCCGGTCCGCTCACCGAGTTCGAACGGCAGATGGCGGTCGAATCGCCCGACTCTGCGTCGCCGTTCCTCTTTCCGAACACGGTGGCGAACGCGCCAGCCTCGCAGGCCGCGATCGAAGTCGGCATCAAGGGCCCTAACGTGACGATCACCCAGAAGGACTCGTCCGCGTTGAACGCGCTGTTCTATGCCCGAATGCTCCTCGTGGACGGACGCGCCGACGCTCTGCTCGTGGGCGCCGCCGACGAGTGGAACCTCGTCTACCACCGCGCATACGAGCGCGTGCATGCTACCCGCACGGAACGGCGCCCCGGGTTCGTTCTCGGCGAGGGCGCGGCCGTGGTCCTCGTCGAGGACGAAACGGCGGCCCGAGCTCGCGGAGCCCGAATCGACGCGCGGATCGCGGGCCTTGCGTCGCGCGGCGCGGCTCTCTCGCCCCAGAAGCGGCGCGCCGAGCCGGCGGTCCTCGCCGCCGCGATGCGTGACGCTCTCGACCAGGCCGGCTTGGCTCCTTCCGGGATCGGCCTCGTCCATCTCTCGCGGAACGGATCGCCGTTCACGGACGCCGCCGAGAGCGTCGCGCTCACGGATGTCTTCGGCGCGCAACTTCCGCGCACCGTGGCCGTCAAGGATTCCCTCGGCGAGAACCCTGCCATCGGTGCGATCCAGGTCGCGCTCGCGGCGGCCGAGCTGCGCGCCGATCCCGGAACCGGCGCGATCCTGATCGACGCCTTCGGCGCCGGCGGCAACGTCCTCGCGGCGGTCCTCACGGCGCCATGACGATGCGCGCGTTCACGACCTCCTTCGAGGTCCGCTTCCCCGAGGTGGACTCGTACGGCGTCGTCTGGCACGGCCACTACGTGCAGTATTTCGAGGTGGCGCGCAACGCGCTCTGCGCGGCGTTCGGGCTCACGCCCGCCGACGCGCTCGCCCACGGCTACAAGGTTCCGATCACGAAGGTCGAGCTGAACCTCAAGCGGTCCGCGGTGCTGGACGACCGGCTGGAGGTTTCCGCCGTCCTCGCGCCGTCCGAAACGGCGAAGCTCGCGATGGCGTACGAGGTCCGCCGACTGCCCGAGCGCACGCTGCTCGCGACCGGCACGACGGAGCAGGTGATCCTGAATCCTCAGGGCGACCTGCTGCTGACGCTCCCGACGCCGGTGAAGACGCTCGTCGCGCGCGTGCTCGCGTTTCAACGCGGCGAGGCGGGTGAAGACCCCGCCAAGATCCTCCCGCCGCGCTGAGCCTCAGCGCCCCTTCGGGAATGTCGCCACGGCCCGCGTCGGCTCGCCGGGCGACGAGGAAAGCGTCAACGTCCCGCCGTGGGCGCGCACGATCCGCTCGGCGATCGGGAGACCGAGGCCCGTGCCCGCGGGCTTCGTGGACACGAAAAGCTTGAAGACGTCGGCCGTCTTCGCGGGCGGCACACCGGGCCCGCGGTCGGCGATCGTGAGGCGCCATGAGCTTCCGGCATCCTCGACGCGCACCTCGACCTCGCGCGCCGCGGCCCCCTCCGCCTCCACGGCATCGAGCGCGTTGCCGACGAGGTTGAGCACCACCTGACGCACGCGCGCAGGGTCGAGAAGCGCGGGAGCGCCTCCCGCCTGGGGCGAGAACGTCAGCCGGATGTGGCGACGAGAGGCTTCGGGTTCCAGGAACGAGACCGCCTCGCGTGCAGCCTCGTTCAAGTCGGCGGGAACGGAGCTCAGCGGCGACGGGCGCGCGTACGAGAGAAAATCCGTGAGTAGCCGCGCGAGCCGGCTCGTCTCGACGCGTGCGGCCTGGGCGAGATCCGCGGCCGAGGCCGCGGACGCGCCGGTGCTCCGGGCCGCGGCCGGGTGCACGAGCTTCTCCTCGAGGAGCTCGAGGTTGAGGCCCATTGCGTTCAGGGGATTCCGGATCTCGTGCGCGAGGCCCGCCGCCACCTCGCCGAGCTCGGCGCGCCGCTCGGCCTCGAGGCGCGCCTCTTCCATGCGCCGCGTGCGGCGATAAAGGAGGATCACCGCCGCGGACGCCGCGAGAATCCCGAGAAACGACACGACGGCCGCCGCGGCCGTCCGCAGGTACAGCTCGCGACGGAGCTTCTCGACGCGCTCGGCCAGAACGCGCCGCGAGACGCCGAAGCGCAGCACCGCGAAGTCGCCGACGGGCACCTCCATGTCGTAGGGATCGGGCTCGGGCGCCTCGAGGCTGTAGCTGCGTGCGGTCGTGCCGGGCTCCGCCGGCTTCACGTCGAGAACCCTCGGCCCCTCGGCTCCCTCCTGGCCCCTGCGGTCGGGCACGGTGAGCGTGCCGTGATACGCATAGAGGACTTCCTTCTTCGCGCTGTCGAGGACCTCGACCTCCGTGAGGATCTGTCGCTCCGAGAGCCCCGTCGTGACGAGCCGGTCGATCTCCGTCTGCTTGAGCTTCAGGACGAAAGGGTCGCCCGACGAGCGCTCGGCAATGCCGCGTGCGAGCCGCTCCGCATCGAGCTTCGTGTGGAGAATCGCGTCGTTGACGACGTCCTTCGAAAGCGCCTTGAAGAGGAGGTGTCCGAAGAGCACCACGGCCCCCGCCGTCAGGAAGCCGAGAACCGCGAGGACGAGGGTCAGCGAGCGCCGGAAAGCCCGGGTGTCGAGGTCGGACACGCTGTCAGTCTAGCTAGTCCCCTCGCTTCAAGTAACGGAAGTCTTTGATGTCGTACTCCTTCATCTTCGCGATGAGGCTGCCCCGCGAGATGTTCAGGAGCCGCGCGCCGAGCGACTGGTTTCCGCGCACCTTGCGCATGACGCGCTCGATGACCTGGCGCTCCACTTTTTCGACGATCTCCTTGAGGTCGTCGCTTTCCTTGAGCGCGAGCTCGACGTGCTCGCCTGAGAACTTCTGGTCGAGGTCGGCCAGCGTGATGGCGCCGGGCCCGATCTGGGCGGCGAGACGTCGCACCTCGTTCTCGAGCTCGCGCACGTTACCGGGATACTGATAGTTGAGGAGCGCGTTCATCGCCTCGACGTCGAAGTGCTCCGCCACCGGGCCGCCGTGTCGCGCCGCGAGCGCGTCGAGGAGAGCCGGAATGTCTTCCTTTCGATCCTTCAACGATGGCAGCCGCAGCGTGAGCGCCGAGAGGCGAAAGTAGAGGTCGTCACGGAAGGCGCCGTCCTCGACGGCGCGCGTGAGGGGCCGCGAGGTCGTACCGATGACGCGCACGTCGACCGGCACGGTCCGTCCGCCCGGCGCAGTCACCTCGCGGGCTTCGAGCAGGCGGAAGAGCAGCGCCTGCGTCGGCCCGGGCAGGTCGCCCACTTCCTCGACGAGGAGAGTGCCCCCATCCGCCTCGAAGAGCCGGCCCACGCGGCGTCTGCGGTCGCCCGCGGCGGCGGCGCCGAGCAGATCCTCCTCGAGCGCCTGGGGGCTCGCGGCCGTCGCCGAGACGCGGACAAGCGGGCGTGAGCGCCGCGGCGAGAGAGCGTGGAGCGTTTCGGCCACGAGCGTCTTTCCGCTGCCGACGTCCCCCACGAGGAGAATCGGTGCGCGCGCCGAGGCGACGCGCGACAGCGACGCCTTGAGATTCGACAGTGCCAGAGAACCGCCGACGAGGAGCGCGAGCGGATCCTCCAGCGGGACCGCGAAGGGAACTGGGGAAAGCGAGGCTCCGCGCTCGCCGAAGGCCGCCTCGCTCCGCTCGCCATGCACGAAGCCGACGGCGGCCGCCGCATGCGCGACGAAATCGAGGAGCGTCGGATCGAAGACGGTCTCGGCGGGAACGAGTAGAAGGCCGACGCTCTCACCCCCTGGCCGCGGAACGGGGAACGCCCGCAGCCGCGCGCCCGATTCGGTGACTTCCCATGGCGTGGCTTTCTCGCGCGCCTCCGCGAGAGTTCCGGCCGAGAGGCGCGGAAGCGTTCCCTTCCAGAGCGCCGCGATCGCCTCGCCTTCGTTCGGAGGAAGCAGGGAAACGAACGCGAGGCTGTGCACGGGCGTCACCGACGCGATGTAGGCCGTGACTTCCTGAAGCAGCTCTTCGAAGGGGACCGGCCGGTGGAGGCGTTTGAAGAATCCCGGCCAGGGATCTCTCGTGGACCGCTCCTCCGCCCGGTGCGGCGCCTCGACCGGGGCTGCGGCGAGACGCCCGGCCGGAACCATGGCCGGCGGCGCCGCGACCGCGGCCGGCGCGTTTGCCGGAGAAAGCGAGGGAGCCGGTGCGAGAGGCGCGAGCGCCGCCGCCGCGAGAGAAAGAGCATCGCGTCCGCGAGGCGGAGGTGCCGCCATCCGGTTCGGATTCGGGGCCGGGCCGTTCAGGAGCGTGATCGTGGCCTCGCCGATGGCGATCCGGTCCCCTGCGGCGAGGGCGGCGGTCTTGACGATCGAGCCGTTCAGGGTCACGACGGAGCCGGGCGCGCTCCCGAGCACCTCGAGGCGAAGCTCCTCCCCCGCCACGGAGATCCGGGCGTGCCGGCCGAGTACGCCGCGAGCGCGCACAACGAGATCATTGCCCGTCGAAGCGCCAATGTGGATGACATCCCGATGGACCTTGCGAACTTCCGATTCGCCGCCCGTTTTGCGGACTTCAAAGCTCAACATGGAACGGATCCTCCGCCACTGGGAGACAGTTTCCTGTACAGACTCCAGCGTATCACGGCTCGGGGGGTGTCCGCCTGTCGTCAACACAAATTGAACGACCGGCGGCCGTCGGCCGCGAGGCCGCATAGAATTCAGGGGGAGGGTGAGCGCCACACATGCCGGTTTCCCCGCTCGACGGGCCGCCTTTCCGGGGGCGCCACGCCACGACGCTGACGCGAATCGTCGGCACCGTGCGCTCGGTCCTCGATCCGGATTCGGTCGAGATGGAGTATCTCTTCGAGCCTTCCGGCCAGCGCTTCCGCTGGCGGGCCTTGCGGAGCCGCGTGTTCACCGCGGGCACCGTGCGCCCGGCCCGGCGGCACTCGGCGCCGGTGGAGTCCCTGGCCGTGGAGTTCCACCTGACGGGCCTCCTTCGAGGGGCGCTCACTCTGCTCCGCGGGCCCCGGAGGCCGTGGACCCAGCCGGAGGTCCTGCGCTTCGAGGTCTTCCGGCCGCTTCTCGCCCAGCTCCTCGAGAGCGCGGCCGCCGCCGAGATCCACGCGGCGGCCCGACGCCGGCTGGAGAGCGCGGCCGAAGCCGCGTCCACGCCGATCCTTCTCGTCCGGCCGTCGGGCTCCGTGCTCTACGCGAACCGCGCCGCCGCGGCGCTCCTCTCTGCCCGCAGCCCCCTCGTCGTCGTCCCGAGAGACGGTCGCGAGACCTCGCTCGCGACCTGGATCGCGCGCCTGGGGGCGGGCGCCGCCGCGGGCGAAAAGTGGTGCGCCGTCCTCGCCGACGGCCGGGCGCTCGAAGCCTCGATCGCGCGCTTCGCCGACGAGGAAGAAGACGACGTCGCCGTTCTCACGCTGAAGGTCCAGTCGGCTCTTTCCGTCGAAGACGTGCGCGAAAGGCTCGCGACGCGTGGCGTCTCCGGCCGCGAGGCCGACGTCGTGGGCGCCGTGCTCGAAGGGCTTCGCAACGCGGAGATCGCGCGCCGCCTCTTCATCACCGAATGGACCGTCAAGGATCACCTCAAGCACGTCTTTTCGAAGCTCGGCGTCGGCTCGCGGTCGGGCCTTCTGAAAGCTCTCGATGCGGCGCCCCGATCGGCCGCAAAACCCCAGCCGGTGGAGTCTCCGGGCCGGCGACACCTCAAAATGTAGTGGTACGCCCCGGTGGCACGTGGTAGCGTCGCGACCCGAAAAAGCACCACAACCTTCGTGAAAAGGCGCTGATGTTCCGACTGAAGAGACTCGAAATCCAGGGCTTCAAGTCCTTCGTGGACAAGACCTCCGTCACCCTTCCGTCACGCATCACGGCGATCGTCGGCCCGAACGGCTCCGGCAAGTCGAACATCTGCGACGCCGTGCAGTGGGTGCTCGGCGAGCAGTCGGCGAAGAGCCTGCGCGGCACGACGATGGAGGACGTCATCTTCAACGGCGCTGCGCGCCGGCGGCCGCTCGGGATGGCCGAGGTCGCGCTCACGCTCGAGTCGCGCAGCGGCGAGCAGTGGGCCGAAACGGGCGGCGAGGTGGTCATCACGCGACGCGTTACGCGGGACGGCGAGAGCGACTACATCCTCAACGGAAAGAGGTCGCGCCTCAAGGACGTGCAGGAGATTCTCCTCGGCACCGGCCTCGGCGTGCGCGCGTACTCGATCATCGAGCAACAGAAAATCGACCTGATCCTCTCGACGAAGCCCCAGGATCGCCGCCGGCTCATCGAGGAGGCCGCCGGCGTCTCGAAGTACAAGATCCGCAAGCGTCAGGCCGAGGTGAAGCTCGAGGAGACGCGCGGGAACCTCCTGCGCCTCACGGACATCGTCTCGGAGATCGACCGCACGTGCGCTTCGTTGAAACGGCAGGCCTCGCGCGCCGCGCGCTGGAAAGAGCAGGCCGATCTCCTCTCGGGGCAGAAGAAGAAGCTCGCGCGGCTGCGCGCCGACCGCATGGGGGCCGGCTTCGCCGGGGGCCAGGCGGCCCTCGAGACGGCGACGGACGCTGAGGCCGTATCTCTCGCGGACCTCGCCCGGCTCGACGCGGAGGTCACGGAAGCCCGCCGTGTCGCCGACGAGGACGAGCGCTCCATCCGCGGTGCGGGTGACGCGCTCGCGCGCGCCAGAGAGACGCTCGTTGCCGCCGAGGCTGACGTCGCGGCGGCCGCGCGGGAGGCCGAGGAAGCCGCTGCGCGCCAGGAGCTGCTCGAGGCGCAGCGCAGGGAATCGGAATCCGACCACAGCCGGTTCGTCGAGGAAGCCGGCCGCACCGTGAGGGCCCGGGAAGAGGCCGAGGCGGCGCTTGCCGAGGCCGCGGCGGCCGCCGCTGCCGCGGCGCTCGCGCTTGCCGAAGTGTCGGCCCGCGAGGCCGACGTGACGTCGCGCCGCGAGGGCTCGCGGCGCGATCTTCTCTCCGCGGGAGCACGCTCCGCCGAGGCCACGAACCGCGAGCGCGACGCCGCCCTGCTCGTCGACCGCCTCGGCTTCGCGCTCGCGAAGCTCGAGGAGCGCCGGGCGCGGGCCACATCGCTCGCGGAGGAGCGCCGGACGGCCTCCGCCGACGCCCACGCACTTCTCGCCGGAGCAGCTTCCGGCCTCGACGCGGCGCGGCGGCATCTCGAGGAGGCCAGCCACGGCCGCCGGGCCGCCGAGGACCGCCTCGCGACGCTCAAAGCCGTGCGCGAGGCCCACGTCGCGGCGCTCCATGCCGTGGATGTCCGCGCCGCCGCGCTCGAGACGACGCTCGCCGCGCGCGAAGCCGGAGGCGAGTCCGCGCGCCGAGCACTCGAGGCCGCGAAAGTCGCACCGAAGGGGGTCCTTGCCGACCACTTCGACGCGGCCCCCGGTTTCGAGAAGGCCCTGGACGCCGCTCTCGGGTCCGCCCTCGAGGCGCCCGTCCTCGAAACCCGCTCCGCGCTCGACGCCGCGCTCGCCTCCGTGCGCGAGAAAAAACTGGGCACGGCGCGTTTCGTCCACCCGCTGCCCGAGACGCCGTTCCCGCTGAAGCCGAGGGACCCGCGCGTCCTCGGGATCGCGCGCGAGCTCCTCACCGCGAAGTCCGCGGGAGCGCCGGCGTCCGCGTTGCCCGACGCCGTCGTCGTCGCGAACGTGGACGACGCGCTCGCGCTCGCGGCGCTGCATCCCGAGCGCACGCTCGTGACAAAGGATGGCGTCGTCGTGCGGGGCGCGGTGGTCGAGGCCGCCGGCACGGAAGTTCCGGGAGAGGGCCTCTTCACGGTCCGGCGCGACCTCGTGAACCTCGCCGTGGAGCGGAAAGACGTCGTGGAGAAGCTGGCGGCGGCGGATGTCGAGATCGGCTCTCTCGCGGAGCAGGTCGGAACATTCGCCGCGACGCTCGACGCCGCGCTCGCCGCGAAAGGCGCCGCCGAGCGCGCGCATTCCGAGGCCGAGGCGAAGAGCGCGGCCGCGCGCACGGAGGAAGAGCGTGCTGCCCAGGAGCTGCGCGTCCTCGCCGAAGAGGGCGATGCGCTGAACCAGGACCTCGCGAAAGCGGGCGAGAGCCGGACGGAAGCGGCGCGTCTCGCGGCGCAGCGGCAATCCGAGATGGCGACCGTGGAACGCACGCTCTCGGAGCTCGAGACGGCGCTCGACGCCGCGCGCTCCGCGCGCCTCACGGCCGCCGAGGCCGATGCCGCCGCGCGCAACGGGCGCGACGTCCTCGCCGAGCGCTCCCGCTCCCTCGCCTCCGCCTCCTCGGCGGCCGAGGAGCGCGCCCGCGACGCGGCGCGCCGTGTCGCCGAGCTGGCCGACGCGCTC
>CALAQS010000331.1 GCA_937888435.1 uncultured Acidobacteriota bacterium | reverse complement strand
TCGACTTGCGCGCGGAGCTCGAGGGCCTCGACCGGCAGGTGCACGGCGAGGAGGCCTACCGGGGCGGAAGCGCGGCCGGCGGCCTCGGAGAATCCGTCATCCTGCTCCCGTCGGAGCGTGGCCACGGCGGCTAGAGGGCCAGTCATCGGGGGTCATCGCCGCAGGATTCCGGCACGCCGAGCCTCGGCGAGGATCCCCGGGGCGTCGCGTTCCTTCGGGTCGAGGACGAGCGCCTCCTCTGCGAAGAGCGCCGCCTGTTCAAGTCGCCCGCGGACGAGATACCCGAACGCGCTCCTGACGAGGAGGCGCGGCAGGAAGGGCGAGACCGGCGGCAGCCCCACCGCGCGCCTCACGATCCATGGAGAGAGGTATCCGGCCGCGTCCGGCGGCGGCGCCGTCTCTCGCGCGCCCCGCGCGAGCCACGGCGCGGAGAGCCGGCGCCCCGCGAGGGAATTCGCGAGGAGCCACGGGTGCCCGTAGAGCGGCGCAAGAACCGCGATCTCCGAAACGCGATCGCCTCCCTGCTTCGGCCAGCTCGCACCGGGCGGCGGGACGAGGAGCTCGGCATAGTTCTGGAACGCGCCCGGCGCGACGAGGACGCCCGGCAGGTTCAAGAGCGCGCCGAGGGAAAGGAGCGCGGCCGCGAGGCGACGCGGTGCGAGGACCGCGGGCGCCACGAGGAGCGGCAGGATCGGGACGAGGAAGCGCGGCCCCCAGCACGAGCCGCCGTGCCAGCCGTACCAGCGTGCGGAGACGAGGACCAGCTCGAGCGGCACGCCGAAGCAGAGGAGGCGCGCGGGCCAGCCGAGGCGGGGCGCGGCGACGAGCGCCGCGAGCGCGACCGGCGCGTAGAAAAAGAGCCCGCGCCCGGGGTGGACGGCCGAGCCCACGAGCCCGGAGAGGAGCGGGTGGACGAACGGGAACTGCCCCGTAATGCCGTAGCCGAAATCGGTGAACGAGCCGTTGCGGAGCTGGTTGAGGACTCCGTGGAGCACGAGGCCGGGGACGAGCCAGACGAGCAGCCACACGCCGCGCCGGCCTCCGTCCGGCGATCCCTTCCACGCCACGAGCGCGGCGAGAACGAACCCGGGCGCGGTGATCCAGTCGAACGGGCGCAGCAGGTACGCCGAGAGACACCCCGCGGCCACCGCGAGCGCCGCGCGGGCCGGAGAACGGTCGGCCTTCGAGAGGATCTGCGCGCCGGCGAAGGCAAGCCCGGCCGCCGCGAATGGCTCCACGTACGAGTCGGCCGCGTAAGCCCAGAGGTACGTCCCGCCGAGGAAGGCGGGGACCCAGAGCGGCGAGGCGTCCGGGCGCAGCTCCCGCGCGAGGCGGAAGAAGGCGAGCGCCGCAAGAACCGCTCCAGCGGCCCACGTGAGCGAGGCGCAGGCGTCGACCCCCGCCGCGCCGAGCGTCCGCCGGAACGGCCACGCGGTGCCGACGAACGGGAGCGGCACGAGCGAGGGGAGAATCCCGTACCGCGAGCGGAACGCCAGGGCCGGGGGAAGGTACGGATCGGGCGGACCGCTCGGGGGAATCGTCGCGCTCTCGAACCGCCCCTGGACGAGGAACCCGAGCGTGTCGGCAGTCATCTCGGCCCCGTCGTCCGCCGAGATCACCGCCCGTCCGATGAACGCGAACGCCACGAGCGCGAGCGTGGCGAGGAGGGCGAAAGCGCGCAGGCGCCTCGTGGGAGGGCGTTCGGGCAAGCGGTCCTCTAACGTGCGGCCGCCGCGCGTCCCGTCAGCGCCGCGAGGCGCCGCAGGCGCGCGGCGAGGTCCGGCGAGAACGCGTCCACCGTGGCGCGCCAGTCCCAGTTCGCGCCGATGCGCCCGGGCACGTTCATGCGGCCCTCCGCTCCGAGGCCGAGATAATCCTGCATCGGCGCGATCGCGCGTTCGGCGACGGACGCGAACGCGGCGCGAATGAGATCCCACGCCGCATCCTCACCCGAAGTCCCGAGGTAGTCGCGAAAGCGGGTCTTCGCGCCGTCGTCGAGCGCCGCGAACCACGAGCGGGACGTGTCGTTGTCGTGCGTGCCCGTGTAGACCACCATGTTGGGGATGTAACGGTGCGGCAGGTGCTCGCTGTCGGTCTCGCCAAAGGCGAACTGAAGCACCTTCATGCCGGGAAGCCCGAGGATCTCGAGCAGACGGCGGACGTCCTCCGTGAGAAGGCCGAGGTCCTCGGCGACGAGCGTGACGTCTCCGAGCGCATGCTGGATCGCCATGAAGAGCATGAGGCCCGGCCCGTTCACCCAGCGCCCATTGCGCGCGGTGGCCGCGCCCGCGGGCACCTCCCAGTACGCCGAGAAGCCGCGGAAGTGGTCGAGGCGCACGGCATCCGCGAGCCGGAGGTTCAGGCGGATCCGCTCGATCCACCAGTCGTAACCTTCCTCGGCGAGAACGTCCCATCGATAGAGGGGATGGCCCCAGAGCTGCCCGTCCGCGCTGAAGTCGTCGGGCGGAACGCCCGCCAATGCCGTGGGTCGCCCGTCTTCGCCGAGCGCGAACAGCCGGCGGTGCGCCCACACGTCGGCGCTGTCACACGCGACGTAGATGGGCAGGTCCCCCATCATCGAGATGTCCCGCGCGTTCGCTTCCGACTTCACGCGCTGCCACTGCCGAAAAAAAAGGAACTGGGCGTACGTGTGAAACGCGACTTCGTCCGCGAGCTCGGTTCGCGCCGCGGCGAGGGCGGCCTCCGCGCGGCTGGCAAGCGCGGGATCCCATTCCGTCCAGGGCAGCCCCATGTGTTTTTCCCTCAGGGCGGCGAAGAGAGACCAGTCGGAAAGCCACGCGGCGTTCGACGAGGCTTCGGCGAACCGCGCGACCTCGTCGAGGATGCGCCCGCCGAGAGACTTCGCGTGGCGGAACGAGTCCTCGAGAAGGCGGCGGCGAAACGGCACGACGCGCTCCCAGTCCACGCGCCCCTCGGGAAACTCCGGAGCGCCGTCGAGAGCGCCCGCGGGGAGGAGACCCTCTTCGACGAGCCACTCCGGCGAGACGAGGAGCGGATCGCCCGCGAAAGCCGAGAGCCCGTCGTAAGGCGAATGGTGGGGGCCCGTGGGGCCAGGCGGCAGGACCTGCCAGATTCTCAGCCCCGCTTGAGAAGCCCAGTCCAGGAAGGCGTCGGCGGCGGGCCCGAGATCTCCCACGCCGAACCGCGAGGGCAGCGACGTCGGGTGCAGCAGGACGCCAGCCTGTCGCGTGGGGCGGGTCATTCGCGGATGCTAACCCGGCGAGCTCACCGGCCCATGCCGGCTTCGTGCCCGAGAATCCGCAGCGTCCTGCCGTAGATCGCCTCGACCTCCTCGCGCGTGTTCCCGATCGCCGTCATCCCGAGCTTTCCGTACTCCGAGAGCGCGCCGATGAGGTGAAACAGCACGCCCGACTCGGAATTGTGGCTGTAGTGAAGGGAGTTGATCGTGACGATCTCGATGAGGTCCTCGGGCAGGAGCCCGCGGAGCGTCTCCGACTGGAGGTTGTCCGTCGCGCGATAGAACTTCGGCGAGCCCCGCGGCGAGTGAAAGAGACCGGTTTGGGGATCGAGCTGCCCGCTCGTCAGGAACTGGAGCGCGAGGTAGGGATGCGTCGTACCGCCCATGCGGAGGTTGATCTCGAGGGCCCACGCCTTCCAGGGAACCGACGGATCGTCCCGCGTCAGCAGGAAGTCGATCCCGAAACGGCTCACGACGCCCTTCGCCGCGAGAACGGCGCCGATTCGCAGGGCCTCGTCGTGGATGTGCATGCGATACGCGTCGGCGGCCGGAAAGAGGCAGCCGAGAAACACCTGGCCGCCCGGTCCGCCCAGGA
The DNA here is from genome assembly GCA_937888435.1 of uncultured Acidobacteriota bacterium. Classification (GTDB taxonomy): domain Bacteria; phylum Acidobacteriota; class Thermoanaerobaculia; order UBA5066; family UBA5066; genus Fen-183. Next base: position 5,357 of record CALAQS010000331.1, on the reverse strand, counting down.
TCTGGTCGTGCGTGGAGATCGGGATGACCGCACCGTGGGGATCGCTCCGGAGCTGGACGCTCGGTGAGGTCTTGAAGGGGGCCTCGAGGAGCTCCTCGGCGATGCCACCCATCCGGCGGAACTTTTCAGCGTACTCGTCCCACGTCTCCGAGGGCACCGAGAACGCGACGCGCGGGAGGGCGGCGTGGACGGCCTCGACGAGATTGCCCGCCGGCTCGGGGTAGCAAAAGAGCGCATTGCCTTCGCCGGAAAAGCTTTCGTTCAGCTTCACGACCGCGCTTCTCAGGCCCGGCTTCCTGCGCTTCAGCTCGACGAGCGCGGTCTCGATGTCTCGGTCATCGCGCAGGTCCTCGAAGCCGTCGGGAAGGGCGATGCCGGCCTCGCGAAAGATCTTCCGGCTCCCGGACTTCGTCCCGTGGGCGTTGAGCGCGGGGTCGACGCCGTTGAGCGGAATCCCGAGGAGGACCGCGAGCTTGCGCTCCAGCGGCGTGGAGTTGAAAACGGTGAGATACGCCCGCGCGCGGTCGGCGATGCCCTGGCGAATGCGCTCGATGAGGCGCGGGCGTTCCAGGATCTTCTGCGTGAGCGGGCGCGGCGAGGCGTCGTGGGCGCACAGCAGCGTCAGCCGGCTCCGCGCGTGGCTCGTGGGAATGCCGACGAGGAGCTGAAAATAGTACTCGAGGACGAGGGGATGCACGGGCTGCGACGTGACGAAGACGACACGCGCCCTCGGATTGCGAAGCCGGATGAGAAGGAACAGGAGCCGCTCCTCGTAGAAGCTCGCTCCCGCGAGCTTCCTCATCTCGGCCTGGTCGAGGGTGATCGACGGGACGACGACCGAGGTGTGGGGCTCCTCGTCTCGCATCGAGATCGAATCCCAGACCTCGGCGAGGCGCGGTTTCAGGGCCTCGAACTCGACGAGCTCCTGCTCGAGCGTGAGCGCGGACGCGAACGGCGGGCGGGGAATCAAGCTGGACCCATTCTAAAGGGGTGTGCATCCCGCCAAATCGGGGCACGCTTCTTGATTACGTTCTCGGGGTCCGGGGGATCGAGAGGGAGAATGACGAGACGCCGGGGGTTTACGCTCATCGAGCTCTTGATCGTCGTGGCGATCATCGGAATCATCGTCGCGATCTCCCTCGTGAACATGTTCAACGCGATTCAGCGCGCCAAGCAGAAGCGCTCGATGGGGGACATGAACAGCCTCGCGACGGCAATCGAGGCGTACGCGACCGACCAGAACGTCTATCCGGCGGCGGCGGGCTTCACGTTGCCTTCGGGCCTCTCACTGCCGACCAGCACGCTCGGAACGGTTCCCGCATCGCTCAGCCCGACGTACCTGAGGGTGGTGCCGCTCGTGGACGGCTGGAGCTCGTATTTCACGTATGGGACGAGCTCCTCACGGAGCGACTTCGCGGTCCGCTCGGCGGGTGCCGACGGGGCCCTCGAGGCGGCTCCGGCCTGGGGCGTGACGACGAATTTCAACGCCGACATCATCCTCGTCGACGGCACGTTCGTGCAGTATCCGGATGGCGTTCAGAAGTGAGGGGCAGGGCGCCGGCCCGACAAACGGTGGCCCGGCCTCCCCGCCTTCTCCGACAAAATTTTGTCGCTCTTCCGGCGTTCCGGCCCGATTCGTGCCCGAACCAGTCGGATTCCGGCTCCGGAGCGCGCGGCACGCGTCTTGAAAGCACATTCGCCCATTAGGAGGTTCATCTCATGAAGAAGAGGAATCACAAGGGCTTCACCCTCATCGAGCTTCTGATCGTCGTCGCGATCATCGGAATCATCGTCGCGATCGCCATTCCGAACCTGCTCAACGCCATTCAGCGCGCCAAACAGAAGAGGACGATGGGCGACATGCGGTCCGCGGGCACGGCCGCCGAGGCATACGCCGTCGACTTCAACCACTACCCGGCGGCGGCGGCGGGCTACACTCCACCCTCTGGCCTCTCCAGTGCTCCCACAACCACGTTTGGAAAGCCCGGCTCGGGCTTCAACGCGCAAGTCACGCCGACCTACATCCGCCTCCTACCCCTGACGGACGGCTGGAGCTCGTATTTCCTTTACGGCGCGGGTACCGGCAACCAAGACTACGAGATCTACTCGAACGGCAAAGACGGCACTAAGGAAACGCCCACGTGGGGCGAAACGACGAACTTCAATGCCGACATCGTCTTCATAGACGGCCAGTTCGTTCAGTACCCCGCGGGCGCGCAGAACTAATCGTCCTCCCTCTGCGGCCCGATCCAAGAGCCCCCTTGACGGGGGCTCTTTTCTTTTCCGGGCCTAGAATCGCCGCGGTGCGAGGCCGCGGGACGACGGGACGGACGGCGCTCCTGGGCGGCGCCTTGGGGCTCGCGTTCGCGACCCTCCTTCTTCTCCCCTGCGCCCTCTCGGGAGGAGTGCCGGCTCGCGGCGATCTCGCCGACTTCTTCTGGCCGATGAAGGCCTACACGGCCGCGCGCTGGCACTCGGGGGTGCCGCTGTGGAATCCGCTCTCGGGGTGCGGCGAGCCGTGGCTCGCCCAGCTTCAGACCGGAGTTTTCTACCCGGGAGACCTGCCGTTCCTGCTGCCCGGCGCCTGGGGCCCTCTTTTCGGCATCGCCCTCCACCTCGCGATCGCGTCCTCCGGAATGGCGGCCTGGCTGTCCGGCCTCGGCACGTCGCGCGCCGGCGCTCTTCTCGGTGCGGGCGTGTTCGCGGGGGGCGGCGGTTTTCTCTCGCTCGCGCTCGTCTACAACAACTTCGAGACCGCGTCCTTCCTGCCGTGGCTGTTCCTGGCGGCACGATACGCGGTGCGAGGCGGCTCGCCGGCGGGGCTCGCCGTCGCCTTCGCTCTCGCATTTCTGGGCGGCGAGCCGGCGCTGGCTGCCGTGGGCGCCGCATCCGCGGCCGTCGTCGCCTTCGCCACGCGAGGCGACGAGCCCGGCTCCTTTCCGCGGGACGTTCGGGGCGCCTCGCGCCTGGTGGGAGGACTCGTCCTCGGCGCGGGCCTCGCGGCGGCCGCCGCGATTCCTTTCTTCGAATACGCCGCGTCCTCCGGCCGGCTCACGGGCGTGACGAGAAGAGAGGCGCTCGCGCGGCCGGTCGGAACGTCGGACCTCATCGACCTCGTCCTTCCGCCGTCCGACGCGCTCCTCGCCCGCCCGTCCGAGGGCCGCGGGGGATACCTCACGACGCTCGCCCTCTCTCCGCTCGTTCTCCTGCTCGCGGCCGGCGCGGGCGCGGGCCTCGCGGCGCGCCCCCGCCTCCTCGCCGCGCTGTCGTGCCTCTGCCTCCTCGGCCTCCTCCTCGCGCTCGGGACGCGCGGCGGACTGTTTCCCGCGCTTTGGGACGTAGGACTCGCGAGGGGCGTGCGGTTTCCCGCGCGCTGGTTCGTCTTCACGCAGCTCGCCCTAGCGGGCCTTTCGGGCGCCGGCCTCGACGGCTGGCTGCACGGGCGGCTTCTGGGCTGGCCGAAGGGCCGAGCGCCTGAGGACGGCGTGGGCGCGTCGCCTTCCGCCGCCCAACGCCTCGCGCCCGCTGTCCTCTTCGGCGCGGCAGCCGCGGCGCTCCTCGGCGCCGGAGCGGCCGCCGGCCGTCTGACCGGTCTCTCCGCGTGGACGGCGCTTCTCGCGACCGGAGTCGGCGCGGCGCTTCTCGCGTCCGCGCGCGCCGCCGGGCGGCCCGGTCTTCGCCTCGCGGCCGCCCTGCTCGTTGCGATCGTGGCGCTGTCTCTTCCTCTCGCGTCGGCGAATGTGTTCGCGCCGGCGCCGCTCGCGGGTCCGACTTCCGCCGTGGCGGACCTGGCCGGCGCTCCGGGCCGGGTGTTTCCGGTGGTCTCGGACGCGTCTTTACTCGCGGCGCTCGCCCACAAAACTGGCGGAGAGTGGGGCGGCGCATCGGGCGCGCGGGCGCGCGCGGCTCTGTCGGGCTATACGAATCTGCCGCTCGGCCTCTCCTCGGCGGTCTCACCCTCGCCGATCGGAAATCCGCGGCGCACGCGCCTCCTCGGCGCGGCCCTCTCGGGGGGAAACGCGGAGACGATCCTCGCTCTCGTGGACGTGCGGTACGTCGTGTCTCCGTTTCCGACGACGATCCCCGGCGCCCGGCTCGAAAAGCGCGACGCGGGCGTCCTCGTCTACGCTCTTCCCCGGGCGTTAGGGCGCGTCTTTTTCGCGCGGTCGGCGCGTGAAGCGGACGACGAGGCGGCCTTTCGCGCGCTTGCCGCGCCGGACTTCGACCCGGAATCGGTGGTCCTTCTCGCTCCGCCCGCGGGGCCCCTCCCGGCGCCGCGCGCGGGGCGGGGCTTTTCGGTCGCGCGCGTCGTTCGGGACGCGCCGGAGGCCCTCACGGTGGACATGGAGGCCTCGGAAGCGGGCTACCTCGTCCTCACGCGCTCGCATGACCGCGGGTGGGAGGCGCGCCTGGAGGGAGCGGAAGTCCCTCTCCTTCGGGCGGACCTCGCCCTCTCGGCCGTGCTCGTTCCCGCGGGCGCCCACAGGCTCGAGCTCGCCTACCGGCCGGCCGCGTTTCGAGTCGGCGCGGCTCTCTCCGTGGCCTCGCTCGTCGTGCTCGCCGGTCTCGTCCTCGCGGGGCAGAGGCCCCCGTGAGCGCGGCCGATGGCGTCCTTTTGGGCTTGTTCTTCGCGACGGGTGCCGTCGTGGGCTCCTTCGCGAACGTGTGCATCCACCGCCTGCCGCGCGGAGCCTCGGTCGTCCACCCGGGCTCGCACTGCCCGGCCTGCGGAGCGCCCATCGCTTTCTACGACAACGTGCCGGTCGTGTCTTGGCTCGTGCTTCGGGGCCGCTGCCGCCGGTGCGGCGCTCCCATCGACATCCGCTATCCGGCCGTCGAAATGGTCGTCGCCCTCCTTTTTCTCGCCGCGGGCCTCCTCTACGGACCCACCCTCGTCGCGGCCTCGGCGGCCCTTCTCTCGGCGGCCTGCGTGATTCTCGCGGCCACGGACCTCGAGGCGCGCACGCTGCCCGACGAGGTGACGTTCTCGACCCTCGGGTGCGGCCTTCTTCTCGCGGCTCTTCGCGACCGCGCGGCCCGAGGCTCGCATCGTCCGTTTGCCTTCCCGTTCATAGAGAGCCATCTCCTCGAGGCGCTGCTCGGGGCGCTTCTCGGCGCGGTCTTTCTCGAAGGGGTCAGGCGCGCCTACGCGAGGCTGCGCGGCCAGGAAGGGATGGGCGGCGGCGATGTGAAGATGCTCGCGATGGCAGGCGCGTTCACCGGACCTGTGGGCGTCTTTTTCACGCTCTTTTTCGCCTCTCTCGCGGGCACGGCCGTGGCGGGCGGCGCGGCGCTCGCACGGGCGCTGCGCTGGTCCGTCGAGGCGCGGCGCGCCCGCCGCTCGTCCTCCGCGGCCC
>CALAQS010000330.1 GCA_937888435.1 uncultured Acidobacteriota bacterium | reverse complement strand
TGGTGGGCCCGACAGGAATCGAACCTGCGACACGCGGTTTAGGAAACCGCTGCTCTATCCAACTGAGCTACGGGCCCTCCGGGGCAGGGAGTTGATTCTCGCATGCGGGATCGACAGAATGGCCCGGTGAAGAGAAAGAAGCCCGAGGTCGGGGAGGCCGCCGGAACGAAGGAGCATCGCAAGGGAGATCGGGCCAAGGCCGTGATCCCCATCGGCGTCCGGGTGGGCGGGCGGCCGCTGACGGCGGGCTGCACGCTCAACGTGGGAGAGGGCGGCGCGCTGCTCATCTGCTCGGAGGACCTGGACATCGGCACCGAGATGCAGGTCACGAACCTCAAATCCGACGAGTTCTTCACCTGCCGCGTGGTGCGGCGCGCCGGCTTCCACGAATCGGGCCGGTTCGGCCTCGGCGTGGAGATCCTGAACCCCGACCGCGAGACGGCCGACGCTCTCTCGGCGGCCGAGCGGAACAAGAAAAAGCACCACTAGCCTCTCAGGCGGGTGGTGCGCGCGTGCGAAGCGGGCACGGATCTCACCCGGAAATCTGCCCGGCTCCCGCTTTTTCGGACTTCACGTGAACGAGGTGGATCACCTTGCTCGCGCGTACGGCGGCGGTGGCGCCGAGCGGCAGGAAGTCGTCTTCCTGGCGCGCGACGTACTTCGCGAAGCCGTCGGTCACCTCCGTGACGTCGGCGAGCTCGTGGAACATCTCGAATTCGAGCGGTTCCGGCAGGCCCTCCACAGTGATCCGAAAGGTGTGCAGGTAGTTGTGTTCCATGAGGCGCCCTCCGGCGCAGATTGTCGCGCAGGATGCGATCCGGAGGCGGCGTCGTATCGTTAGGGCGCTTGAGAGAGGCACCAGGTTCCCTCCGCATCCCCCTCCTTCTTGCAGCGGCGGCGGCCGTGCTGTACCTCGTCGCCGCGGCGGGGCGCGACTTCTGGGCCCCCGACGAGCCCGATTTCGCCGAGCACGTGCGGGAAATGCTCGAGCACAGGAGCCTCCTCCTCCCTTACGAGAACGGGAAGCCTTACTCGGAGAAGCCGATCCTGTTCTACTGGGCCGTGGCGGCGACGACGCCGCTCTCCGGCGGCGACGTGAAGCCTTTCGCGACGCGCCTGCCCTCCGTTCTCGCAGGCGCCGCGCTCGTCTTTTGCGCCGCGGCCTTCGCCGGCCGGCGCGGCGGGGAACGCGAGGCCCTCGTCGCGGGCGCCGCCACCGCGGTCGCGCCGATCGTCTTCTGGCAGTCCCAGTTTCTCCAGGTCGACGCTCTCTTCTCCTGCTTGCTGATGCTCAGTCTGGTTTCGGTGTTCTTCTTAGAAGGTGAAGAGGGGCGCGGCACCCGCTGGCTCTGGGTGCTGCGTGTCTCGATCGCGCTCGCCGTGCTGACCAAGGGCCCTCTCGCGATCGCCATCGTGGGACTGGTCGTCCTCACCCGCTGCGCGACGGCCAGGTCCCTGCGCCTCCTTGGCCGTCTGCAACCCCTTCGAAGCATTTTCGTCTTTCTTCTCCTCGTCGTCCCCTGGTATTTCTTCGCGGCACGGGCGGGCGGGCCCGCGTACGCCTACGACCTCGTCGTGAACCAGAACTGGAACCGCTTCTTCCGGGCGTTCGACCACATCCAGCCGTGGTGGTTCTACTGCGAGAGCATGTGGAGCGACTTCTTCCCGTGGACGGCGCTCGCGCTTGCGGCACCCTTCGTCCTCGCGCGCGCGGGCCTGCTTCGCGAGCGGCCGGAGCTGCGGTTCGCGACGACGGCCGCCGCGGTGAGCTTCGTGTTCCTCTCTCTCTCGCAGGCAAAGCAGGGCAAGTACTTGCTAGCCGCGTATCCATTCGCGGCGGTGCTCGTTGCGGCGCTCGCCGTGGAGGCGGAACGCCGGGCTAGGGCGGGTAGCCGCGGGCTGCTCTTGGCGGTGCGTAGCTGGGTCGCGTTCGCGGCGATTCTCCTCTTCATCGGGGCGGCGGCGCTCGCACCGGCCGCGCGCCGGTTCGCGGTCGAACAGGCTGGCCTCGCGCCGTTCGCCGCGATCCCGATCGGCCTCGGGGCCGCCGGGACGATCGCCGTTCTCGTCAGACGAAGACGCGAAGCGGTTCCCGCGCTGCTCGCTCTTGCCGCGGCTCTCGCGGCGGGGGAGGTCGCGGCGGGCGCGGTGGTCTTCCCGGCGATCGACACCCTGAAGACCGGGAAGCCCTTTTACGAGCGCCTCCGTCCGCGCGTGTCCCACGGCGAGCCGCTCGCGTACTTCGGCGAGACGTACCGCTGCTACCCGATTCTCGTGCTCCGGCGGAAGACCGAGCACTTCAAGAGAGACGCCGCGCTCGCGGAATGGGTCGAGAGGACGCCGGGAGCCCTCGTGCTCGCCGACGAGAGCGAGCGGCGGCACTGGACGGACGCCCGCCTCTCGCGGCTCGTCGTCCTGGACCGGCAGCGGGTGGGCGGCGACGAGGCCCTGCTCCTGGCGCGGCCATGACGCCGCTCTACGACTCTCTCGTGTTCGAGGAAGCCCCCGAACGCCACCCCGGGCGGCACGAGGTCGTGAACGCGACTCTCGAGCGCGGCGGCGAGCGCATTCCCGTCGTCGTCAAGAAGGTGCCGCTCGACCTCCGGCAGCGCCTGTCGACGCCCAAGGCCGTGCGCTCCTTCGCCACGGCCCGGGCTCTTCTCGCTCGTTCTCTCGCGACCCCCGAGCCGCTGGCCGCCGAGATCGTGGGCGACGAAAGCTGGTACGTGGCGCGCAGGCTCGAAGGGGCGGCGCAGATTCGCGTTTGGTTCCTCCATCGGGACGACCCGCGGCGGCCCGGTCCGCCGTTGCCGTTTTCGTTCGAGGAGGTCGTCGTGGCCCTCGGAAGGCTGGGGCGGCGGATGCACGACGCGGGGGTGTTCTTTCGCGACTTCACCGATGGGAACGTTCTCGTGACGGGTGAGGCCGGGACGCTCCAGCTCTGGCTCGTGGACTTGAACCGGGCCCGGGTGGGGAAAGCCCCGGTTCCGCCGCTGTCTCGCTACAGGGACCTCGCGCGCCCCGGGCTGAATCGGCTCGAAGACATCAACCTCCTTCTTTCCAGCTACTTCCTGCCGGATCTTCCTCCGGCTCGAGCGGTCCGCGCGGTGCGCTGGCTCCGGCGGAGGATCGTTCTGTGGGACGATTTCAAGGCCTTCGCGAGACCCTGGAGGCGCTGAGCGGTCGGGCGGGCTATCCTCATTTCCGACAGGCGGATATGCCGTAAACCATGGGAGAGAAAAGCGCGTCCAATCGGCGTGAGCGGAACCGCGCTGGCCCCTGTCCTGACGTTTTCCGGAGCCAAGAGACACGCTCGCCATGACAAACCCTCGAGACAGGCGGCGCGATCCGTGAGCGTCGACGAGCGCGCCGCGAAGCGGGAGCTCGAGTCCGAGATCCTCACGCGCGTCGTCGCGGGCGACGTGGACGCCTTCGAGTATTTCGTCGTCACATACCAGAAGCGGATCACGCGCTTCGTCTACACGCTCCTTCGCGATCCGGCCGACGCCGACGGCATCACGCAGGACGTCTTCGTGAAGGCCTTTCGCGCGCTGCCCGAGTTCAAGGGGCAGTCGGCTTTCGAGACGTGGCTCACGCGCATCGCGATCAACGCCGTGCGAGACCACATCCGCCGCCGCAAGCCGGTCGTGTCCTTCTCGGAGCTGCGCGCCGACCCGGACGACGACGGCCCCGAGCTTCCGGCCGCTTTCGATCCGGCCGACGGCACGTCCCCCGAGCGCGACCTCCTGTCGCGGGATATCCGGCGCCGGATCGCCGAAGCGCTCGTGGCCCTGTCGCCGCGTCAGCGAGCGGTCTTCGTCATGAAACACTACGAGGAAAAGTCCATCGCCGAGATCAAGGTAGTCACCGGCCTCGACGAGGGCACGATCAAGTCACACCTTTTTCGCGCGGCCCGCAAGCTGCGGGAGCGCCTGGAGGACCTCCGATGAATCCGACCCGCCACCTCACCCCCGACGAGATCGTCGAGCGTGTGTTCCCGGCCGACGACCGCGCCGGCGCCATGCCAGAGCACCTCGCGACGTGCGCTGACTGCCAGGAGAGCGTCGCCGCGCTGCACGACGCCTGGCTCCTCGACCGCGGTGCCGTGAGCGGGGCCGTGGACGACCTGCCGTCCGGCTTCTGGGAGGCGCAGGCCGCGGCGACGATGGCGGGCGTGCGCGCCGGCGCACCGGTGGACGCGCCCGTGCCCGAGGTGGGCGTCTTCCCGCCGCGGATGCGCGGCATCCTCCGGCATCCGGCCCTCGCCTTCTCGAGCCTCGCGGCCGCGCTCCTCCTCGTGGGCGGCCTCTCGCTCCTGCGCTCCGGTTCGACGGCGCCTCCCGTGCAGACGGCGACCGTGACGACGAGCGAGGTCAGGGAGGTGACTCCTGCCGCCGTGAACGACGCCTCGGACGACGAGCTGCTCGTCTCGGTCGACCGCGCGCTCGAGGACTCCTCGCTCGCCGGTTTGGTCGTGGAAGAGACGCTATGAGACACGCGATGAGACATGCGATAAGACATGCGATAAGACGCGTCGGGAGAGGTTTTGCGGTGGCCGCGTTCGTGGTTTTTGCGGCCGCGCCTGCGCGCCCCGCCGAAGCCCAGATGCCGGAGGCGCCCCCGGGCAAGTGGTGGAAGCGTCCGCGCATCGTCCAGATGCTCAATCTCACCGCCGAGCAACAGGCGAAGCTGGAAGACATCTTCTCGCGCCGCCGGCGCGAGTTCGTGGATCTCAAGGCCGACGTGGAGCGCCGCCAGATCGACGTCGAGGAGCTCGTCGCGAAGAAAGACTCCGATGCCAGGAAGGTCTCGGCGGCCGTCGACGCGCTCGAGCAGTCGCGGCTCAAGCTGCGCAAGGCGGCCACGATGATGTTCCTTGAGCAGAGGGACGTCCTTTCGGCCGCGCAGTGGCAGCAGGTCCTCGACCGGCGCGAGGAATGGCGCGCGCAACGCCTGATGGAGAGGCGCGGCGCGGCCGGGGGCGAACATTCACCGGGCGGCGGAGCCGGACCGGGCGCCGGCCGCGAGCGGTCCCAGCAGCGGCCGCCGGACCAGAGGCCTACGGATCAGCGTCCTCCGGACCGGTAGCCTCAGGGCGCCGGAGTGCCGAGGGCTTTCGGCGACCCCCCGCGTCCGCGGGCCGCCGCGAGCGCGAAGAGCGCGAGGAGCCCCGGCAGGGCGAGGAAGACCGCGTAGGGGATGCGCGAGCCGCCGGCCTGAAGGCGGTACTGAAGAGCCGTGGCGCCGGCGACGAGGAGCGCGCCCGGCACGAGGCGCAGCGGCTTCCAGCGCGCAAAGACGACGAGCGCGAGCGCGAGAAACCCGCGCCCGGCCGTCACACCCTCGACGAACGTGGGCGACACCGTGAGGACGAGGAGAGCGCCGCCCAAGGCGCCGAGTGCGCCTGCCGCGACCGAGGCGGCCGTGCGCACGGCGACGACCGAGCCGCCCGTCGCCGCGAGAGCGAGCGGGTTCTCGCCCGCGGCCACGAGCGCGAGACCCGGGCGCGTGCGCGCGAGAAAGACGTCCACGACGACCGGAACGAAAAAAGCCGCGAGGACCGCTGCCGGAAGGCCGAAAGCGAGAGGCGGCAGCGTCCTGACCTCGAGGACCGAGCCGGTCGCCCCGGCGAGCAGGCGGTAGGAGAACGCGGTTCCACCCGCGGCCACGAGATTCCAAGCGGTGCCCACGAGGATCGGATCCGCCCGGCCGGCCACCGCGAAGACCGCGAAGGCCGCCCCCGCGAGAAGGCCCGCGAAAGCGGCGGCGAGGAGCGCGGAGTGGGGGCCGACTCCGGAGCGCGCGGCGGCGAAGGCCGTGAACGCCCCGATGAGCATCGTGCCCTCGAGCCCGATCTGGATCGACCCCGCTCGCTCGAGGAGCAGCTCGCCCGCCGCGGCGAGGAGGAGCGGCGCGGCGAGGAGAAGCGTGACCGCGAGAAACCCGCTCACGCTGCCTTCCGCGCCAGACGCGCACGCGCCGCGAGGACCGCGAGGACGAGGACGCCGGGCACGATCGTGGCGAGCGCGCCCGGGACGCCCGTGTCGCGCTGCATCGCGGACGAGCCGGTGCCGAGCGCCGCGAACAGGACCGCCGAGACCGCCGCCGCGAGAGGATGCGACCCGCCGAGGAGCGCCGCGGCGATCCCGGTGTAGCCGACACCCGCCGTAAAGGGATCGTAGAGGCGGCCCGTCACGGCCAGCACCTCGAGGCCTCCCGCGAGGCCCGCGAGCGCTCCCGAGGCCGCGAAAGCGAGCAGCCGCAGGCGGGCGCGGGGCAGGCCGATCGCCCGCGCGGCTGCCGGGGCGAGGCCGGTGGCGCGCAGCTTCAGGCCGAACGGCGTCCACTCGAGGAGGAGCGTCGCGAAGAGCGCGAGCGCCAGCGCGATGAGGATTGCCGCTGTGACACGGCCGCCCGCGGCGAGGGGTGCGAGGCGCACGGCGTCCGGCAGCGCGCGGCTCTGCGGATAGTCGCCTCCCGGATCCTGCAGCGCCCCGCGCACGAGGCCGCTCACGCCGGCGGCGGCGACGAGGTTCAGGAGAATCGTCGAGAGCACTTCCGGTACCCCGCGCCGCGCCTCGAGGTACGCGGCCGGCATCACCCAGAGCGCTCCCGCGAGCGCCGCCGCGGCGAGAAGCCCGGCGCGCGCGGCGAGAGGGCTTCCGGCCAGGAGGGGCCCTACCGCCGCCGCGGCCACGGCGCCCGCGAGAAACTGCCCCTCGAGGCCGATGTTCAGAACCCCGACGCGGAAGGCGAGGCTCGCGCCGATTGCCGTGAGGACAAGGGCGGTCGCGCGGGCCAGCGTCTCGCCGAGCGCCGCGGGCGAGCCGGCCGCGCCTTCGGCGAGGGCACGGACCGCGTCGAGAGGTGACGCTCCCGCGAGAAGCGCGAGGCCGACGAGCGCGGCCGCGGCAGCCGAGAGGGCGGCGGCCGCGACCGCGAAGCGGCGAGCGGCCGATTCCCGGCTCATCCTTCGAGTCCGGCCATCAGGCGTCCGAGCGCCGCAGGGGGCGTCGTGGGCTCGAGCGCGGCCGAGAGGCGGCCGCGATAGACGACGCGAAGCGGCGCGCCGAAGAGCTGCGCCTCGTCGGGATCAGCCGTGACGGCGAGAGCGGCCGTCCCGGAGCGGCACGCGTCGAGAATCCGGCTTCTGACCGCGGCGGCGGAAGCGAGGTCGAGGCCTCGCGTCGGATGGACGGCGACGAGAACGCCGGGACGGTGCGCCAGCTCGCGTGCGAGGACGGTCTTCTGCTGATTCCCGCCGGAGAGGGAGCCGGCCAGGGCGGCGGGAGAGGCGTAGCGGACGCCGAACGCGCGCAGCCGCTCTTCGGCATGAGCGCGCATCGCCGGGCGGTCGAGGAAGACGCTGCCGGGAGGATTCGGGAGCGCGAGGTTCTCCGAGAGAGACAGAGCCGCGACGAGGCCTTCCTCGCGCCGGTCCGCGGGCACGAACGCCCCGCCAGCGGCGCGAAACGCGAGCGGGTCGCCCGAGAGCGGCAGCGGCACGCCGCCGACCTCGACGCGTCCCGAGAATCGTTCCAGTCCCGCGATGGCGCGGGCGATCGTGTCGGCGCCGTTGCCGTCGATCGCGAGGAGAACGAGGATCTCGCCAGGAAGGAGGGAAAGAGAAATTCTTTCTGCTCGGACCGCTCGCGCTTCGTCTGGCGCGAATCCGGTCAGCACGAGGCTTGGGAGAGGCTGAGTCGCGGCGCTTTGCGCCGCATGCTCAGAAGAGTGAGTTTGGCTTCGGCCGCCGGGTGTGTCCGCGCGTGAATCGAGCGCCCGTGCGCCCCAAACCCCTTCTAAGAAATTCTTCTCTCCCTCTGTGTTCGTCAGCAGGAGTCCCCCGATCTCCTGCGGTGTCGTCTCGCTCACGCGGCAGGTCTTGACCGACCGCCCCCGCGCGAGCAGCGTCAGCCGGTCGGCGCCGGCGAAGACCTCGGCGAGCCGGTGGGTGATGAGAACGACGGCGGCGCCGGCGTCGGCACGTTTGCGCAGGGAAGCGAAGAGGGCTGCCGTCTCGTCAGGGGAGAGGACGGCCGTTGGCTCGTCGAGGATGAGGACGTCCGGGTCGCCTGCGAGCGCGCCCGCGATCTCGATGCGCTGGCGGGTCCCGACGGGCAACGCGTCGGCGCGGGCGTCCGCATCGCCGAGCTCGAGCCCGAACGCCTGCGCGAGCCGCCCGACACGGGCGCGCCGCGCCGCGGCGGATTCGAAGAAAGGCGCGGCGGGATCGAGGAACGCGAGGTTGTCGGCCACGCTCGCCGCGCCGATGAGGAGGTCGTGCTGCGGCACGAGAACGAGCCCGGCGTGGCGGGCGTCGCGGGCATTGCGATACGACGCCTGCGATCCGCCGCGCAGGATTTCGCCCGAGTCGGCCACGAGCCGCCCTGCTGCGATCGACACGAGCGTGGATTTCCCCGCGCCGTTCTCGCCGAGGAGAGCGTGGATCTCACCGGGAAACACGACGAGATCTGCTTCGGAAAGAGCCTGGGTCTCGCCGAAGCGCTTCGAAATGCGCCGAAGTTCAAGCGCGGGAGCCGAAGATGAAGATTTCTTAGAAGGGTAAAAGGGAATCGGCTCAGCGGAACCGCCAGTTCCGAGCCCGGGCACTTCGCTCACACACCCTTCGAAGAATCGGCGGCGCGAAGCGCCGCTGCAGAGATCTTTCTCTTTCCCCTCTCTTCTTTCGTCAGAAATTCCCCCGAGGGACGACGAGCGTCCCTGCCTTGATCTTCTCTTCCGCCGTCTTCGCCTCCTCGACGACCGCGGAGGGTACGCGCGGGAGCGCGGCCGGGTTCCACACGAACGAGATCACGCCGCTCGAAAGGCCGTAGCGCAGCGGCTGGCCGTCGAACGTTCCGTCCTTCACGCGGCGCGCGGTCTCGACGAAGGCGCGCGGCATGTCGATGACGGCCGATGCAAGGACGGCCGGCGAGAGCGCATTCTGGTCCTTGTTCGTGCCGAACGCCCAGATCGCGCGTTCCTCGGCGCCCTTGAAGACGCCGAGCGCCGCGGCGTCCGCGTTCTGGAAGAGGGAGTCACAGCCCTGGTCCGCGAGCGCGAGCGCCGCCGCCTTCGCACCCGCGACGTCCTCGAACGACCCCGTGAATACGGGCTGCGCGGTTCCGCCCGGATGTCCCGCCAAAAAGCCCGCCTCGTAAGCGAGGAAGGTGGACTTGATCGACGGGAGCTCCACGCCGCCGACCATGCCCGCCTTGCCGGTCTTCGTCATTCGGCCCGCCACGAGGCCGCACAAATACGCCGCCTGCTCCAGCTCGAAGACGATGGGCGCGAGGTTCGGCCCCGTCCGCGAACCGGAGGTCGTCACGAAGATCGTCTTCGGATACTCCTTCGCCACGCGCGCCGCGGCGTCCTGGAACTCGAAGCCGTGGCCGAACACGAGCCGCGTGTCCTTCGCCGCGTAGGCGCGAAACTGCTCCTCGAATTCCGAGGGCGACTTCACCTGCACGTGCGAGATGGACGCGCCCAGCTCCTTCTCGATCGCCTTGAGACCGTCGTAAGCGCCCGCGTTCCAGCCGGCGTCCGAGATGGGCCCGGGCGTCAGGAGTGCGACGCTGAAGCGGGCGGGCCGGGGGGGTGCTTCGCCCCCGCCGCAGGAGACGAGGGCGAGAGCGGCGACGGTGAGGAGGACCAGAGGCTGAGGCTTCATGTCCCGATTATGCCGTCGAGACCTATCATCGAAAGGTGACGCCCAACCTTGGCGCCGCGGCCCGCGAGCGCATCCTCGACTTCGTGAGGCCGCTTTCGGTCTCCCTTGACGGGATGACGAACTTCGGGTTCGTCGAGCGCCGGCTGAAGATCGCGAAGAATCTCTTAGAAGGTGTGCGTCGCCCTGGCTGCGCGGAGGAGGTCGACGAGGACCGGCTCTTTCTCATCACCGCGTTCGCGGGGCTTCCTGCTGCGCGCCGCATCTCGCCGGACAGCCGAGAGGATCTGCTCCTGCGCTCCCTCCGGATTCCCTTCGAAGAAATCCGAATCCTCGTCTCCTCCCTCGACCGCTACGAGGCCGACCCGCAGAGCCCCGAGGAGAGGATCGTCCACGACGCGATGCTCCTCGAATCCGTCGGCGCATACGGAGTCACGCAGCTTCTCGCCGCCGGCGCGCGCGAGCGCATGACGCTCGCCGAGATGGCGCAGGAGATCGTGGAGAAGATGGAGTCGGCCCGCTTCGCGACCCCGGCCGGCAGGCGCCTCGCGGCCGACCGCGTCGCCTTCGCGACCCTGTTCGCGCGAAAGCTCGCCCAGGAGGCAGGGGAGTTCGAGGCGGCGCCAGGCCCCTGACGCTCCTCGTCAATTGAACGACGCTCGTCAGGTCGTCGTGATCACTCTGAGCTGACGGATTTCCCCGCGTCCACGGTGACGATCTGACCGGTCATCGAGCGGTTTTCGAGCACGGCGATGGCCATCGCGGTGAGGTCCGCGACGTCGACTTTGCGTGCGAGGGGCGTCCTGGCGACGAGGGCGGCGACGGCCTCCGCGCTCATGTCCGCGGGCGGCATGACGACTCCCGGCGCGATCGCGTTCACCCGCACCCCCGGACCGAGCGCGACGGCGAGGTTGCGCACGAGAGCGTTGATCGCGGCTTTCGCGACCGCATGCGGGACGTGCGAGGGCCAGGCCTGCGTCGCGGCGATGTCGGAAATGAAGAGGATCGACCCGGAGGAGCGCGCCAGCGCCGGCGCCGCCGCCTGCGCGAGGAAGAACGCCGCGCGGGGGCCGGCGCGAAAGATCGCCTCCCAGTCGGCAAGAGACACGGAAGAGAACGGCTTCGGGATCCACGGCGACGCCGCGTGGACGAGGGCGTCGAGGCGGGGCGCGGGGGAAGAAGACGGGGGCGCGGACGAAGGTGAAGATGAGGAAGAGGAGAAAAGGGAGGAAGAGAAGATTTCTTTGAATAGTGAATCGGGCGCGTCGTCGGCGGAGAAGTCGGCACGGAACGCCTGTGCGCGGGCCCCCTCTTCCTTTCTAAGAAAATCTACTGCGCGACCCGCTTCTTCGGCATCGCTTCTATAGGAAAGGGCGATCGAATACCCGTTCTTCGCCAGGGCTTTCGCGAACTCGAAGCCGAGCCGCTTCGCCCCGCCTGTGACGAGTGCGACCTTCGCGGCGTTCCTCGCGTCGCTCACGGTGCCGCGGCCTCGGGCCCCGGCGGGAGGGCCGTGGCGGCTTCGTCCATGAGCTGGTTCGTTTCCGCCATTGCCACGACCTCGCGGCCGAAGGCAACGACGTGCAGGAGCACGCAGAGGGCCGCGGCGACGAGGTGCAGAGAGACAGGCGTCTTGCCGGTGTGCGCGGTCACGCCGAGGAGGCCGGTGGCTAAAGCGGACAGCGGAGCGAAGGTGCAGAGGGCCGAAGTCCTCAGCTTGAAGCCGCGCACGCGGGCCAGGATGAAGTCGCGCCCGGCCGCGTCCGGGCGCTTCGACGCGGCCTCCTTGAGGAGCTTTCCCGTGCCGATGAAGAAAAAGAGGACCATCGACTGCGTGAAGAGGGAGAAGAGCACCGTGGGAATCGCGACGGCGATGTGACGCGCGGCGGTGACCGATCCGCCGAGCGCGTGCGAGAGGGCCCAACCGGACGCCGCCGACAAGACGAGCCCCACGAGCGTGAAAACGGATAAAAGTGTGAGCGCCAACGCCACGGGCTCCCACTATAATCCGTTCGGTTTGCGCACAGAACGCCGGGAGGCCGCTCCATGACGCCACGGACGCTCGTCGACATTTTCCGGAATCTCGCGGACACGCCGAAACCCGATCTGCTCCTTTCCAAGCAGGGCGGGAAATGGATTCCCATCAGTACGGCCGAGTTCATGGACCGGGTCAAGGCGCTTTCGTCGGCGCTCGAAGGCCTCGGCGTGAAGCAGGGCGGCAGGGTGGCGCTTCTCTCGGAGAACCGGCCCGAGTGGTCGATCGTGGACTTCGCCTGCCAGTGCTATGGCGCCGTGCTCGTGCCGATCTTCCCCACGATGGTCGCCGATCAGGCGGCGTACCTCCTCAAGGACTCCGGAACGACCGTGGCGTTCGCGTCGACGCCCGACCAGGCGGGAAAGATGCTCGCCGCGCAACAGGCGTCTCCCGAGGTGAAGCAGACGCTGAAGCACGTGATCGTCTTCGAAGCCTCGTCGCTGCCCGGCACGACTCCTTACGCCAGCGTCGTCGAGAAGGGCCGCGCCGCGTACGCGGCCGACCCGTCCGCGTTCGAGAAACGCGCGGACGCGCGCCAGCCCTCCGACCTCGCGACCCTCATCTACACGTCCGGAACGACGGGCGAGCCGAAGGGCGCGATGCTCATGCAGAGCAACTTCGTCTCGAACGTCGTCGCGGCCTGCTCCATCGTCCCCTTCGACTCCTCCACGGTCACCCTCTCGTTCCTGCCCCTCTCGCACGTCTTCGAACGAACCATCGAATACGCCTACTACCACCGGTCCGCCACGATCGCGTACGCGGAGTCGATCGACAAGCTGCGCGACAACCTCTCCGAGGTGAACCCGCACCTCTTCGGCGCGGTCCCTCGCGTCTACGAGAAGATCTACGGACGCGTGCAGGAAACCCTCTCGAAGTCCTCGCCCGCCAAGCGAAAGCTCTTCGAAAAGGCGATCGAGGCTGGAAAGAAGGTCACCCAGCTGCGCGTGGAGAGGAAGACGCCGGGATTTGTGCTCGCGCTCGAGCACTTCATCTACGAGCGGCTCGTGTACCGCAAGGTGCGAGCGGCGCTCGGCTCGAGGTTTCAGTTCGCGATCTCCGGCGGGGCGCCGCTCGCGAGAGAGCTGGCGGAGTTCTTCTGGGCGGTCGGCGTCGAGATTTACGAGGGCTACGGCCTCACGGAGACGAGCCCGGTCATCGCCCTCGCCTGCCCGTCCGCGTGGCGGCTCGGCACGGTGGGGAAGATCGTGCCCGGCGTCGAATGCCGCATCGCGCCGGACGGAGAGATCCTGACGCGAGGGCCGCACGTCATGAAGGGCTATTTCAACAAGCCGAAGGAGACCGCCGAGGCGATCGACGCGGACGGCTGGTTCCACACGGGAGACATCGGCCGGATCGACGAGGACGGCTTCCTCATGATCACGGACCGCAAGAAGGAGATCCTCGTCAACTCGAACGGCAAGAACGTCGCCCCGGCGCCAATAGAGGGGTTCCTCAAGAGCCACGCCTTCGTCTCGCTCCCGGTCCTCATCGGCGACCGCCGGAAATTCCTGTCGTGCCTCTTCGTACCGAACTTCGAGAAGCTCGCGAGCTGGGCGAAGGAGAACGGCCTCGGCAGCCTTTCCCTGGAAGTCCTCGTGAAGGAGCCGCGGGTCGTCGCGATCTTCCAGAGCGCGATCGACGAGTGGAACATGGGCAAGCCCCACGAGATGCTCATCAACCGCTTCGCGATCCTGCCGCGCGACCTCACGATCGAGAGCGGCGAGCTCACGCCGACGCTCAAGGTGAAGCGCCGCATCGTGGACCAGCATTTCAAGCACCTGATCGACGGGATGTACGAGGGAGTCGGAGCGTAGGACCCGAAGGCGCGGGAGTCCGGGCTGGAGCGCATGCGCGTCGTCGTCGCCCTCGGGGGGAACGCCCTGCTCCGGCGGGGCGAGCCGATGACGGCAGAGCGGCAGCGCGCCAACGTGCGCCGGGCCGCCGAGGCGCTCGCCCCGGTCGCGCGGGACCACGAGCTCGTCATCTCGCACGGGAACGGCCCGCAGGTGGGGCTTCTCGCCCTGCAGGCCGAAGCCGGACTCGATGCCGCGCACTTCCCGCTCGACGTCCTCGGCGCCCAGACCGAGGGAATGATCGGCTACATGATCGAGCAGGAGCTCGGGAACCTCCTGCCGTTCGAGGTCCCTTTCGCGACGCTCCTGACGATGGTGGAGGTCGATCCCGCCGACCCCGCGTTCGCGAAGCCCGACAAGCCCATCGGTCCCGTCTACCAGGAGGAGGAAGCCCGTCGGGTCGCGAAAGAACGCGGCTGGTCGGTGGCGCGCGACGGAGACGGTTGGCGGCGCGTCGTCGCGTCGCCCCAGCCGAAGCGAATCTTCGAGATCCGTCCCCTGAAGTGGCTTCTCGAAAAAGGTACGATCGTGATCTGCGGGGGAGGGGGCGGGATTCCGACCGTCTACGGCGAGGACGGAAAGCTCCACGGCGTCGAGGCCGTCATCGACAAGGACCGCGTGGCGTCGCTCCTCGCGCAGCAGCTCGAGGCCGATTTTTTCATCATGGCGACCGACGTCCCGGCCGTCCTCGTCGGCTGGGGTACGCGCGACGCACGCGCCGTGCGCCGGGCCTCGCCCGCCGCGCTCTCACGCTTCGATTTCGCCGCCGGCTCGATGGGGCCGAAGGTGGAAGCGGCGAGGGATTTCGCCGAGCGAACCGGGAGGATGGCCGCCATCGGGGCCCTCGAGGACATCCCGCGCATTCTCGGCGGCGAGGCGGGCACGCTCGTCTCCAACGAAGTCGCCACGATCGAGTGGGCCCCGTCGCAGGAGACACTCTTTCAAGAATGACCGACCGGGGGGTCGACGGGCGTCTCGTTCACGCCTCCCAGCGCCACTCCCTCACCTCGGGCAGATCCTCGCCGGTCCCGCGCACCCATTGGCGGTGCTCCTCGCGCTTCGCGACGAGGCGCTCGCGCACCCCGGCCGCTCTCTCGATTAGACCCGGGACGCGGTCGATGACGTCCATCGCGAGCCGGAACCGGTCGAGGTCGTTAAGGACGCACATGTCGAAGGGCGTCGTCGTGGTGCCCTCCTCCTTGTAGCCGCGCACGTGCATGTTGTCGTGGTTGGTGCGCCGATAGGTGAGCCGGTGAATGAGCGTCGGGTAGCCGTGGAACGCGAAGAGGACCTGCCTGTCCGTCGTAAAGAGCGCGTCGAATTCTTCGTCCGAAAGCCCGTGCGGGTGTTCGCTCGCGGGCTGGAGGCGCATGAGGTCGAGGACGTTCACGACGCGGATCCTCAGATCCGGAACCTCCTTCCGGAGGATCGACACGGCCGCGAGGGTCTCGAGCGTCGGGACGTCGCCCGCACAGGCCATGACGACGTCGGGGTCGCGGCCGCCGTCGTGGCTCGCCCACTCCCAGACGCCGATGCCCGCGGCCGCGTGCCGGCACGCGGCCGCGGCGTCGAGCCACTGGGGCTCGGGCTGCTTGCCCGCGACGATCACGTTCACGTAGTGGCGGCTCCTCAGGCAGTGGTCGGTCACCGAGAGGAGCGTGTTCGCGTCCGGCGGGAGGTAGATGCGGACGATCTCGGCTTTCTTGTTCACGACGTGGTCGAGGAAGCCGGGATCCTGGTGGGAGAAGCCGTTGTGGTCCTGCCGCCAGACGTGCGACGACAGCAGGATGTTGAGCGAGGCGATGGGTTTGCGCCACGCCACCTGCCGCGACGTCTTCAGCCATTTCGCGTGCTGGTTGAACATCGAGTCGACGATGTGGATGAACGCCTCGTAGCAGGAGAAGAATCCGTGGCGGCCCGTCAGGAGGTAGCCCTCGAGCCAGCCTTCGCACTGATGTTCGGAGAGCATCTCGAGGACTCGTCCGTCCGGCCCGACGTGATCGTCGGTCGGCAGGAGCTCCGCGACCGACATGCGGTCGGTCACGTCGAAGACGGAGTCCCAACGGTTCGACGTCGTCTCGTCGGGCGAAAAGATTCGGAAGTTGCGCGCGTGGGCATTTCGCGCGAGGACCTCCTCGAGGAATCGGCCCTGTACGCGCGTCGCCTCCGCGTCCGTCGCGCCCGGCCTCGGGACGTCCACCGCGAACGCCCGGAAGTCGGGAAGGGCGAGGTCGACGAGGAGGGCGCCTCCGTTCGCGTGCGGGTTGGCGCTCATACGCCGCGCGCCCTTCGGAGGGAGAGCGCGCAGGCCGGCCACGAGCCTTCCGCCGCCGTCGAAGAGCTCGTGGGGCCGATAGCTCTTCATCCACGCCTCGAGCGCCCTGAGATGCTCGGGATTCTCGAGCTGTGCGAGCGGGACCTGGTGCGCCCGCCACGTCCCTTCGACCGGCTTTCCGTCCACGACCTTCGGGCCGGTCCAGCCCTTCGGCGTCGCGAGGACGAGCATGGGCCAGCGCGGGCGCGCTGCGCTCCTGCTCGCGCGCGCGCGGGACTGGATGTCCCGGATGGAGTCCAGAGCGCGGTCGAGCGTCTCGGCCATCAACCGGTGCATGACGGCCGGCTCGTGGCCTTCCACGAAGAGCGGCTCCCAGCCATATCCGCGCAGGAGGTCGCTCAGCTCGCCGCGCGGAATACGCGCGAGGACGGTCGGGCCCGCGATCTTGTAGCCGTTGAGGTGAAGGACGGGCAGCACCGCCCCGTCGGTGACGGGATTCAGGAATTTGTTCGAGTGCCAGCTCGTCGCGAGGGCGCCCGTCTCGGCCTCGCCGTCCCCGATGACGCAGGCCACGACGAGATCCGGGTTGTCGAACGCGGCCCCGAACGCATGCGACAGCGAATAGCCCAGCTCGCCGCCTTCGTGGATCGACCCCGGAGTCTCGGGCGCGACATGGCTCGGGATGCCGCCGGGAAACGAGAACTGCTTGAACAGGCGCTTCAGTCCGGCGGTGTCCTCGGAAACGGCCGGGTAGAGCTCGCTGTACGTGCCTTCGAGGTACGTGTTCGCGACGATGCCCGGCCCACCGTGGCCGGGGCCCGTCACGTAGAGCACCGAGAGGTCGCGCTCGACGATCGCGCGGTTGAGGTGGACGTAGACGAAGTTCAGGCCCGGCGTCGTGCCCCAGTGCCCGAGGAGTCGCGGCTTGACGTGCTCGAGGACGAGCGGCGACTTCAGGAGCGGGTTGTCCATGAGGTAGATCTGGCCGACGGAGAGGTAGTTCGCGGCGCGCCAGTACGCGTCCATTTTCGAGAGGAGGTCTTCAGGCGGGCTCACGGGGCGGGATTCTCCTTGTGAAGCGTGGCGAGCGTGTAGCGGGCGATGACGTCTTCCTCGTCCGTGGGAATGACGAACGTCGCGACGCGCGCACCCGACGTGCCGATTCGAATGTCGTTCCGGCGGTTCGCCTCCTCGTCGAGGGCCACGCCGAGGAAGGAAAGCCCGTCCGCGATGCGCCGCCGCGTCTCCGGCTGATTCTCCCCGATCCCCGCCGTGAAGACGAGGCCGTCCAGACCTCCGAGGGCGGCTGCCATCGCAGCGGCCTCCTTGACGGCCGTGTAGACGAAGACGTCGACGGCGAGCCGGGCGGAGGGCGTAGTGGCGGCGAGAATCTCGCGCAGGTCGGCGCTCTTCTCCGAGAGCGCGAGCAGGCCCGACTCGTTCCAGAGGAGGCGTGCGATCCGCTCCCTGTCCCAGCCGCGGTCGAGAAGCCAGAGGACGACGCCGGCGTCGAGGGAGCCGGGGCGCGTCGACATGACGAGACCGTCGAGCGCCGTGAACGTCATCGTGGAGTCCACGCTTCTCCCGTCCAGGAGGGCGCAGAGACTCGCGCCATAGCCGAGGTGGGCGGCGACGACGCGTCCCTTCGCGACCTCGGGATCGAGCTCCGAGAGGCGGCGCGCGACATACTCGTACGACAGGCCGTGGAATCCGTAGCGGCGGACGCCGGCCTCGCGGAGCGCCCGGGGCAGGGCCACGACATCGGCGACGTCCGGGTGGCCGCGGTGGAACGACGTGTCGAAGCAGGCCACGTGAAGCGCCGACGGGTAACGGGCGCGGGCGGCGCGGAGGGCGCCGAGGCTCCTGGGCTGGTGAAGCGGGTCGAGAGGGACGAGTTCTTCGAGCGCCTTGAGGACGCGATCGTCGACGCGTGTCGGCCCGAGGAAATCCGCGCCGCCGTGGACGATCCGGTGGCCGACGGCGGACGGGCTCGCGCCCTCGAGATGTCGCTCGAGGAGCTCTACGACGGGGTCGAGGTCAATGCCGTCGACCTTGCCTCTCACGAGAGCGGTCAACGTGCTGCCGCCGTCGGCCCGGTAGGCGGCGTACTTCAGCGTGGAGGAGCCGGCGTTCAGGACGAGTACGGGGGCGCCCACGCGCGGATTATGGTCTCCCTTGACAGCCCGGCGCAGCGCGCCTAGGCTACTGAGTGATGGCTCATTCATCGGGTCGCGACGCGCTTCCTGAGGCGGTTCTCCCGACCGCCGGCGAGGAGCGCGCTCCCGCCGGCGCCGACCCCGAGAAGCGCCGGCGCATTCTCGAGGCGGCCGTCCGGACGTTCGGCCGGCGGGGGTTCCACGAGGCCCGCATCGCCGAGATCGCGGCCGCGGCGAAGGTGGCCGAGGGCACGGTCTACCTCTATTTCCGCAACAAGGAAGACCTCCTCGGCGTCGTGTTCGACGAGTCGATGGACGGCGTCCTCGAAAAAGGTCGGGCTCTGGCGCGTTCGAAAGCGCCGGCCGGCGAGCGGCTAACGGCGCTCGTGGACCTCCATCTCCAGTTCATAGGCTCGGACCGCGACCTCGCGTCGGTGTTCCAGATCGAGCTCAGGCGAAGCGCCCGGCTCGTCGAACGCTTCTCTCGCAGCAAGCTCGTCGAATATTTCCGCCTCCTCGGCGACGTCCTGCGCGATGGCATCGCGCGCGGCGAGTTCCGCCGCAGCCTCGACCCCCGTCTCGCCGTGCGCGTTCTCTTCGGCGCCGCGGACGAAATTCTCTCGGAGTGGCTGCTGTCGGGGGAGAGGAAGCCGATCGCGGACGCGAAACAGCTCGTGGGCACGCTGCTGCGCGGCTTCGCCGCGCCGGGAGGTTCTTTGAAGGTCACCGAGAGGCGCAGGAGAAAACCCCAGTGAGCAAGACCGCATTCGTCGTTCACGGAGCCCGCACGCCCTTCGCGCGCGCCGGCACCGACTTCACCGGAGTCTCCGCCGTCGACCTCGGCCGCACGGCCGCCGTCGAGGCGATGGCTCGCGCGGGTGTCGAGCCCGACGCGATCGACCAGGCCATCTTCGGCAACATCGCGACGCCCGTCGACGCCTCGAATATCGCGCGCATCATCGCGCTCCGCGCCGGTGTTCCGAAGGAGAAGCCTGCGCACTCGGTCTCGCGCAACTGCGCGTCCGGCATCGAGTCCGTCGTGGAGGCCGCGCGCCTCATCGCGACGGGCGAAGCGGACGTCGTTCTCGCGGGCGGCGTCGAGAACATGACGCAGATACCGTTTCTCTATCGCGACGGCGTCAAGGAGGTCTTCACGAAGGCCGGCATGTCGAAGACCGCGGGCGGCAGGGTATCGGCGTTTTCGAAGATGCCCTGGAAGGACCTCTTCAAGCCCGTGATCGGCCTCAAGCAGGGCCTGACGGACCCCGTGTGCGACCTCGGCATGGGGGACACCGCCGAGATCCTCGCGAAAGAGGGCCACCTCACGCGCGAGGCGCAGGACGCCTTCGCGCTGCGCTCGCACCACCGCGCCACCGCGGCCCGCGCAAAGCTGGCCGAGGAGATCGTCCCCGTGCCTGTCCCGCCGGACTACGACCGCGTCCTCACGCTCGACAACGGCGTGCGCGAGAACCAGACGATGGAAGCCCTCGCGAAGCTTCGGCCTTTCTTCGACCGGAAATTCGGAACGGTCACGGCGGGCAACTCCTCCCAGATCACGGATGGCGGTGCAGCCGTCGTCGTCGCCTCGGAGGAGTACGTCACGAAGCATGCCTTGAGGCCCCTCGGCCGCATCTCCGGCTGGGGCTTCGCCGGCCTCGAGCCCGAGCGCATGGGCCTCGGTCCGTCGCGCTCGACGCCGATCGCGCTGAAGAAGGCCGGCCTTTCGATGAAGGACGTGGGCCTCGTCGAGATCAACGAGGCGTTCGCGGCCCAGGTCCTCGCGAATCTCGACGCGTTCGCGAGGTCTCCCGAGCTCGGAGGGATCGCGGACGACATTCTCAACGTGAACGGCGGCGCGATCGCCCTCGGGCATCCGGTCGGGAGCTCGGGGACGCGCCTCATCCTGACGCTCCTTCTCGAGATGCGCCGCCGCAAGGTCGCGCACGGCCTCGCGACGCTCTGCGTCGGGGGCGGGCAGGGCGCATCGATCCTCCTGGAGGCGGTCTGATGTCCACGCTCGTCGCTGAAACAGTCCCGGCCACGGCTTCGGCCGGCTCGCTCTCACCCTTCCGGCTCACGGTCGAGCCGGATGGCCTCGCCCTTCTCGTCTTCGACACGCCAGGCGAGAAGGTGAACAAGTTCTCGACGCCCGTCATGAGGGAGTTCGAGCGCGTCGTCGACGGCCTCGCGGCGCGTTCCGACGTGAAAGCGCTCCTGCTTCTCTCGGCCAAGCCGGGAGTCTTCATCGCCGGCGCGGACGTGAACGAGATCGCAAAGGCCGACCGGAACGCGGATCCCGAGATGATCCGGGGCGGGCACCGGACCTTCAACAAGCTCGCGAATCTGCCGTTTCCCACGGTCGCCGCGATCGACGGCGCTTGCGTGGGCGGCGGCTGCGAGACCGCTCTCGCGATGGACTGGCGGCTCGCGTCCGACTCGCCGAAGACCCAGATCGGCCTTCCGGAGATCAAGCTCGGCATCCTGCCGGCCTGGGGCGGCACGACGCGCCTCCCACGCATGATCGGCCTCGCAAACGCCCTCGACGTCATCCTCGCGGGGAAGGTTCTCGACGCGAAGCGTGCGAAGCGGATCGGCCTCGTGGACGAGGTCGTCCCGCAGGCGATCCTCGGGGATTGGGCGAAGGCGTTCGCCCGGGGGAAGTTCGGCACGAAAAAGCGCTCGAACGCGGGTCCGGGCGGCGCGCCGGCACGCGTCCACGAGCCGAAGCTCGTGGAGAAATTCCTCGAGGGGGCCGGCAAAGGCATCGTCTTCTCGAAAGCGCGCCAGTCGGTCCTGAAAGAGACGAAGGGCCAGTATCCGGCGCCGCTCACGGCGCTCGGTGTCGTCGAGAAAGGGTTCGGCGAAGATTTCGCGAAGGCGCTCGAATTCGAGGTCGAAGGCGTCCGATCGCTCATCGGCACGCCGGTCATGCGGAGCCTGATGGGCCTCTTCTTCCGGATGGAAGAGGTCAAAAAGGAGACGGGCGTCGAAGCTCTCGGGGCGCCCGGCGCCGGAGTCAGACCGCGGAAGATCGCGCGCGTGGGCGTCCTCGGCGCCGGCGTCATGGGAGGCGGCATCGCCCAGCTCGCGGCCGACAAGGGCTATCCGACGCGTATGAAGGACATCAAGCCCGAGGCGCTCGCACTGGGATATGCGCAGGCGGCGCGTATCTGGAAGGAGCTGCTCAAAAAGCGCCGGATGACCCGCGCCGATTTCGCGAGGAAGATGGCGCTCCTCGGCGGGTCGCTCGAGTACGCGGGCTTCGAGGGCTGCGACATCACGATCGAGGCGGTGCTCGAGAAGATGGCCGTCAAGCAGGCGGTTCTCGCGGACTGGGAGCGCGTCGTGCCCGCGAAGGCCATCTTCGCCTCCAACACCTCGACGCTTCCGATCACCGAGATCGCCTCGAAAGCGGCGCACCCCGAGCGCGTCGTGGGAATGCACTTCTTCAACCCCGTGCACAAGATGCCTCTCGTCGAGGTCATCTACGGCGTGAAGACCGACCCCGAGGTGACGGCAACGGTCTTCGATCTCGCGAAAAAGCTGGGGAAGACGCCGGTCGTCGTGAAGGACTCGCCCGGCTTCCTCGTGAACCGCATCCTCAGCCCCTACATCGGCGAGGCGGTGCGGCTCTTGCTCGAAGGCAATTCGATGGAGTCCATCGACAAGGCGATGCGCACGTTCGGAATGCCGGTAGGGCCGATCGAGCTTCTCGACGACGTCGGCATCGACGTCGCCGCAAAGGCCGGCGGGACGATGGCGGCCGCCTTCCCGGCGCGCATGCCCGCGGATCCGGCGCTCGAAAAGCTCGTCGCGGCCGGCCGCCTCGGCCGGAAGGTCGGGAAGGGATTTTATTTCTACGAAAAGGACAAGCGCGGCGGACCGGACCAGGCGGTGTATGGCGAGCTGGGCCTTTCTTCACCTTCTAAGAATCTTTCTTCTTCCGAAATCGAAGAGCGCCTGATCCTCCCGATGATCAACGAGGCCGCGTACTGCCTGTCCGAAAGCATCGTCGCGAGCCCCGCGAAGCTCGACCTCGCGATGATCTTCGGCACCGGATTCCCGCCCTTCCGCGGCGGCCTGTGCGCGTATGCGGATTCCGTGGGCGCGAAGGAGATCGTCGAGGGTCTCCAGAAGCTCGCGAAGGAAAAAGGCGAGCGTTTCGTCCCGGCGCCGCTGCTGATCGAGATGGCCAACACAGGAAAGAAGTTCTTCGAATGAGAAAAGGACGGCCCACATTCACTTTGTAAGAAATTCTGAATCGCGCTGAGGGGAGCGGAGATGTCCACAGTCAAAGAACCGACGATCGCCAAGTCCGAAACCGTCGAAGTCGAATCCTTCCTGAAAACGCTGTTTCAGGGCCACATCGCGGAGGACCTCGTCTTTCCGTTCCCCGAGATCCCGCAGGACGTGAAGGAGACCGTGGAGGCGTTCGCGGGCGCCTACACGGAGTTCGATGCGGCCCATCTCGACTCCGAGAAGATGGACGCGGCGCACTTCTTCCCGCGCGAGGCCGTCAAGGCCATGGGCGAGCTAGGTGTCCTCGGCATGACGATTCCCGAGGAATACGGCGGCAGCGGCTTCTCGTCGGCGGCGTACTGCCGGATGACGGAGACGATCGCGCCGCTCGATGCCTCGGCCTCCATCGTCGTCGGGGCGCACCTGTCCATCGGCTGCAAGCCCGTCGTCCTCTTCGGGAGCGACGAGCAGAAGAAGAAATGGCTGCCCTCTCTCGCGAGCGGAAAGCTGATCGCGGCCTTCTGCCTCACCGAACCGGAGGCCGGCTCGGACGCGGGCTCGCTCAAGACGACCGCCGTCTTCGACCCCGCCACGAACGAGTACGTCCTGAACGGCACGAAGCAGTGGATCAGCAACGGCGGATTCGCCCGCTTCTTCTCGGTGTTCGCCCGTATCCCCTCCGAGACCCCCGAGAAGGAAAAGCACAAGGAGATCTCCTGCTTCGCCGTCATTGCGAACGAGGACGGCACCCTGCCCGGCCTTTCACGCGGCGCCGAGGAGAAGAAGCTCGGCCTCTGCGCGTCCTCCACGTGCCAGATCATCTTCGAGAACTGCCGCGTCCCCGCCGCGAACCTCATCGGTGAGAAGGGCCACGGTTTCAAAATCGCCCTCGAGACGCTCAACACGGGTCGTACGTCGCTCGGCGCCGGCTCGGTCGGCGGCTCGAAGATGATGCTCAAGCTCGCCGTCGACCACGCGACGCAGCGCAGGCAGTTCAAGACCCGCATCGCCGACTTCGAGATGATCCGCCACAAGATCGCGCGGATGACGGCGACCACGTACGCCCTGGAGTCGATGGTCTACCTGACGGCCGGCCTCGTGGACAAGGGCATCGGCGACTACTCGCTCGAGGGGGCGTGCTGCAAGGTGTTCGGCACGGAAGTCCTCTGGCAGAACATCAACGACGGCCTGCAGATCGCCGGCGGCAACGGCTTCATGAACGAGTACCCATATGGGCGCGCGCTCCGCGACAGCCGTATCAACATGATCTTCGAGGGCACGAACGAGATCCTGCGCCTCCTGCTCGCCCTCTCGGGCATGAAGGACCTGGGCGATTCGCTCAAGGAGGTCCAGAGCGCGCTCAGGAGCCCGCTGGCGCAGCGCGGGGTCCTCACCGAGTACGCCCACAAGCGGCTGAAAGGAGTCATCACGCACGACAGGCTCACGAAGGTGCACCCGTCGCTCGCTCCCGAGGCCGACCAGGTCGGGCGGTACGCCGGAATCTTCGCGAATGCGTGCGAGACGATCCTGCGCAAGCACGGGAAGAAGGTCGTCGACAAGGAGTACCAGCAGGAGCGCCTCGCCGACGTCCTCATCGACCTCTACGCCCAGATCGCGACGCTGTCGCGCGTGACGGCTTCGATCGCGAAGAAAGGCGAGGAGAAAGCCGCAGGGGAGATCGAGATCGCGCGCTGGTTCGGCTCCAAGGCCAGGCACCGCATGGTCGCGAACCTCAAAGCGCTCGACAAGAACCGCGACGCCGAGTGCACCTCGATCAGCGACCGCGTGTACGAGGCGGGCGGATACCCGTACGACCTTTGGGCGTAAGGGGCGCGCCGGGGCGTTCTTCATCATTCATAGAAACTCTTTCGGTACCCACCCCCTTTCCCGTCGGGCCCGTCAACGTCCATGTGATCTTGCGCGATCCCATCACGCTCATCGACAGCGGGCCGCTGACGGAGGAGGCCTGGGACGCGCTCGGAGCGGGCCTGAAGAGATTCGGCCTCGAGGTCTCCGACGTGAAGCGCGTCCTCCTCACTCACGGCCATCAAGATCATTACGGCCTCGCGGAGAAGGTGGCCGACGCTTCGGGCGCGACGCTGTACGGCGGGAGGCTCGACCGCCGCAATTTCCGGCAGGAGCGCAGCCATGGGCTGCTCCTCGAGGACATGGCCCGGGCGGGCTTCGGCCTCCTGCCGCGCCTCGCGGTCGTCGCCTCGGTCACCGCCGTCGACCGCTTCGCGAAGCCGCTCGAGGTGTGGGACGAGCTCTCGGGCGGGGAGACTCTGCCGGGCGACGGCTGGTCCGTCGTCGTGCGATCGACACCCGGGCACACGCCCGGCAGCCTCACGTTCACGATCCCGGAGGCGGGCGTCGTCTTCACGGGGGACACCGTGCTGAAGGAGATCACGCCGAACGCGGTCGTCGACGAGGACCCCGAGGAGTCCGGCCGCCCTTTTCGCAGCGTCACGCGCTATTTCGAGACGCTCGATGAGATCGGGAGGACGAGCGGCGATGCGACGCTGCTCACCGGACACGGTGCGCCGGTCACGGACTGGTCCGCTCACCGCAAGACGCTCGACCGGCGGTACGGCATTCGCGTCGGGCAGATCGAGCGCGAACTGGCAAAGGGGCCGGCGGTTGTCCGCGACCTGGTGGCCGCGATCTTCCCGCGCGTGAAGACGCTCAACGTTTTCCTCGCTTACAGCGAGATCCTCGGGTTCCTGATGTACCTCGAGGACACCGGGCGCGTCGAGAAAATCGTCTCCGAAACACGCGACCGTTACCGCCTCGTGCCGGCCGCCTTACTTTGATATCCTACCCGGCCGGAGGACCGCCAGATGGCCGATGAAATGAAGGCTTCCACGCCCCTGAGCGCCGGTTCGACCGCTCCCGATTTTTCGCTTCCGGCTCGCTCGGGCAAGACAATTTCGCTGCACGACTATCGCAATAGCAAGGACGTTTTGATCTATTTCTACCCGAAAGACGACACTCCCGGATGCACGCGCGAGTCGTGCAGCCTGCGCGACTCCTGGGGCGAGCTGAAGAGCGCCGGGATCGAGGTCCTCGGAATCTCGCGCGACGACTCCGCGTCGCACAATGCGTTCGCTGCCAAGTACAACCTGCCGTTCGAGCTCCTGACGGATGCCGATCACGCCGTCCATGAGGCGTATGGCGCTTGGGGCCAGAACCCGAATCCCGCGTGGGGAGTCGGTCCGCTGCGCAAGTCATTCCTCGTGGGCAAGGACGGGCGAATTCGCCACGTCTTCGACAAGGTCGACACCGAGCACCACGCCGAGCAGGTACTCCGGGCAGCGGGCGTCGCGGTCGCGCCGAAGCCCGCGCCGGCCCCCGCTCCTCAAGTGGCGCCGAAATCCGCTGCTCCCGCGGCCGCAGCTCCCGCACCGGCTCCGAAGCCAGCGGCTCCGGCGGTCCCGAAGGCGCCAGCCCCACCCGCTCTGAAGCCAGCGGCTCCGGCGGTCCCGAAGGCGCCAGCTCCTCCCGCTCCGAAGCCAGCGGCTCCGGCGGCCCCGAAGGCGCCAGCTCCTCCCGCTCCGAAGCCAGCGGCTCCGGCGGCCAAGGCTTCTCCGAAGAAGAAGGCGGCGACCAAGAAGAAAAAGGTCGCCGTGAAAAAGAAGGCCGCGAAGAAGAAAACCGCGAGGAAGTCCTCTCCGAAGAGGAAAGCGGCCAGGAAATCCGCTCCCAAGAGGAGACCGGCGAAGAGGTCCGCCCCGAAGAAGAAGAAGGCCGCGAAGAAGTCTCGCAAGCCGGCGAAAAAGTCGAAACGCTAAGGAAACGCTGAAGCCGCGGCGAGGGCAGGACGCGGCATGCGCCGCGTCCTGCTGAGCGGCCTCGAAAGTGCGCATGTCCAATCGACTCACGAAACAACAGATGAAGACCGATCAGCTTCAGCACGCGCTGACGGATGCGCGCGACTATGTCGCCGCCCACCGGTCCGAGACCACGCGTTGGGCGCTGATCGCGGGGGGCGCGGTTCTTATCCTCGGCGCGATCTGGGGCGGAATCGTTCTGAGAAACGGCCGTCTCGCCGCGCGGTTTTCCTCCGCGCTGGCGCTCTTCGACGCGCCGCTCGCGTCCGACTCGGCTCCAGCGCCCGGCGCGCGCGTTTTCAAGGACGTCGCCGAACGGACCGCCGCGGCGAAGTCGGAGCTCGCCTCCCTCGTGAAGGATGCGCCATCTTCCCCGGCCGGCCGCGCCGCGGCGGTCGTCGTGCTTTCGCTCGACGGCCCGAAAGCGGCGACGGGCGCGAACCTCGACGCGGCAAAGGCCTTCGCGAAGTCCGAAAGCGGCACGATCGCGGCCGGAGTCGCGGCGGTCGCGGCGATCGACGCCGAGGCGGCGGCGGGCCGCCCGAAGGAAGCTCTCGAAACGGCGAAGAGGTACCTCGAGGCCAGCGACTCGCCCGTCTCGAAGGACGTCCTCGTTTTCACGATGGCGCGCCTTTACGAGCAGACGGGACAGAATGTCGAGGCGAAGA
This sequence comes from uncultured Acidobacteriota bacterium, assembly GCA_937888435.1. Lineage (GTDB taxonomy): Bacteria > Acidobacteriota > Thermoanaerobaculia > UBA5066 > UBA5066 > Fen-183. Next base: position 7,390 of record CALAQS010000330.1, on the reverse strand, counting down.
GCTTTTACCAGCGCCTCGTGACGGACTTTCCGGATTCCCCTCTCCGGACCGACGCACAGCAGAAGCTCGCAAGCCTGTAACGCGCCGTGAAGCGTCGCGTCATCGTCATCGTCTGCGATGGCCTCGGCGTCGGAACGGCGCCGGACGCCGCGCTTTTCGGGGACGAGGGCAAGCAGACGCTTCAGCACGTCCTCCGCGACGGCAAGCCGCACCTTCCGAACCTGACGCGGCTCGGCCTTCTGCACACGATGTACGCGGACGCGCCCGCCGGCTTGCCCGCGCCCACGGGCGCTTTCGGCCGTCTCGCCGAGGCCTCCGCCGGGAAGGACACGACGACGGGGCATTGGGAGCTGATGGGGCTCACGCTCGACGTGGCTTTTCCCCTCTATCCCGACGGCTTTCCTCCCGAGGTCGTCGAGCCGTTCGAGAGGGCGATCGAACGGAAGGTGCTGTGGAACAAGCCCGCCTCGGGGACGACGATCCTCGAGCAGCTCGGCGACCAGCACGTGAGGACCGGGCGGCCCATCCTCTACACTTCCGGAGACTCCGTCTTCCAGATCGCCACACACGAGGACGTCGTTCCGATCGACACCTTGTACGCGTGGTGCCGGGCGGCGCGCGAGATCCTGAAGCCCCCGCACCGGGTCGGCCGCGTCATCGCCCGGCCCTTCGTGGGGGCGAACGGAAAGTACCAGCGCACCCACCGGCGAAGGGATTTCTCCGTTCCGCCGTCGGGCGAGACGCTTCTCGACCGCGCGGCCCTGCACGGCCTGAAGGTGCACGCCCTCGGCAAGATCGAGGACATTTTCTCCGGACGCGGGATCGCGACGGCCGTGCACACCGTCTCGAACCGCGACGGCATCGAGAAGACGATCTCTGCCATCCGCGACCGCCACGACGACTTCGTCTTCACGAACCTCGTCGACTTCGACACGAAGTACGGACACCGCAACGACGTCGTCGGCTACGCGAAGTGCCTCGAGGAGCTCGACTCCTTCATGCCCGGGATGGTGGACGCTCTTCGTCCGGACGATCTCCTCATGCTCTCCGCGGACCACGGGGGCGACCCGTGCGACACGTCCACCGACCACACGCGGGAGTACGTCCCGATGGTCGCGGCGGGCCCGGGCGTGACGGGCGGAGCCGACATCGGCACGCGGAAGACGTTCGCCGACCTCGGCGCGACCGCGGCCGAGCATCTCGGCGTTCCGCCGCTGACCGGCACGAGCTTCCTCCGCTTGATCCGTCCGGCGGCCTGACGAGCCGCCCGACGCAGGCTCACGCGAGGCATACGGCTGGCCCGTCTGCTCCTATACTGCGACCAGCTCTCACATGACGATTGCGTCCGGCACCCGGGAGGCTCCTGATGAGCGACATCGTGGATTCCAGCACGCTCGACCTCTTCGAGAGGAGCCTCGCGAGGTGCGAGGCGCGGCCGGGCTTTCTCGACCTGTTCTACGAGAAGTTCATCGCCTCGTCGCCCGAGGTGGCCGGGAAATTCGCGGGAACGGACTTCGTGCGGCAGAAGCGCGCTTTGAAAGCTTCTTTCCATCACCTTCTTCTCGTCGCGCATGACCGCAAACAGACGCCGGACGCCTATCTTTCGGACGTCGCGGTGCGGCATGGATCCGGGCAGCTCGAGGTAGGAGCCAGCCTCTACGACTTCTGGCTCGACAGTCTCCTCGAGACGGTGAAGGCGTGCGATCCGGAGTGGTCTCTCGAGGTCGACCATGCGTGGGAGGCCGTCATGATGGTCGGCATCCACTATCTTTGCCAGAGTTACCACGGCCGGCACGAGAAATGACGGAGCGCTGAGCTTCGCCTTCCTCGCCGGGACGCTCGAGCTCTGAGCGCGGCCGCCGGAGACCGGCCCGCCGTGGAGTATTCTTCGGCCTCTTTCGACAAGCGGAGGTCTTCGTGGGGCGATTCACCGGTCTGATCGGTCTGACGGTCGTGCTCGCCGTGGCGCTCGCGCTCTCGAAGAACCGGCGGGCAATCCGCTGGCGCACGGTCGGCTGGGCGTTCGCGCTCCAGATGGCGTTCGGGCTCGTCGTTCTCTACTGGGAACGCGGCAAGCAGGCGCTGGAGTCGTTCTCGAACGGCGTCTCTCACGCCATCGCGTTCGCCGACCAGGGATCGGGCTTCCTTTTCGGGTGGCTCGCGGGGCCGATGGACACCCTCGGCGAGAAGACGGGCATGCCCTTCAGGGGCTTCATCTTCGCCTTCAAGGTGCTGCCGATCGTCATCTTCATCTGCGCGTTCTTCTCCATCCTCTACCACTTCGGCATCATCCAGGTGATCGTGAAAGGCATGGCGTGGGGGATGCAGAAGACGATGAAGGTCTCCGGCGCCGAAGCGCTGTGCGTGGCGGCGAACGTCTTCATCGGACAGACGGAGGCGCCTGTCCTCATCGCGCCCTACATCGCGACGATGACGACGTCGGAGCTTCTGACGATGATGATCGGGGGTATGGCGCACGTCTCGGGCGCCGTCATGCTGGCCTACGTGACGATGGGGGCGCCGTTGAAGTACCTCATCACGGCTTCCGTGATGGCCGCCCCGGGCACGTTCCTCATCTCGAAGATCCTCTGGCCCGAGACCGAGACGCCCACCACGATGGGCACCGTGAAGATGCAGGTCGAGAAGACGAGCGCGAACTTCATCGACGCGGCCGCGAGCGGCGCCTCGCAAGGCATGATGCTCGTCCTCAACATCTCGGCGATGCTCATCGCCTTCGTGGCGCTCATCGCGATGCTGAACGGGTTCCTCGGGTGGGCCGGACACTTCTGGGGCCGTCCGGCGTTCTCTCTCCAAACGATCTTCGGATGGGTCCTCGGGCCGCTCGCGTGGAGCCTCGGCGCGCCGGAGAAGGACATGGCCACGGTGGGCAATCTCATCGCGAACAAGACGGTCATCAACGAGTTTTTCGCCTTCTCGATGATGAAGGACGTCGTCGGCACGCTCTCGGAGAAGGGAAAGGTCATCGCGACTTTCGCCCTGTGCGGCTTCGCGAACTTCTCGTCGATCGGCATCCAGATCGGCGGGATCGGCGGCCTCGCGCCGTCGCGCAAGTCCGACCTCGCGCGGCTGGGCTTCCGGGCCCTTCTCGGGGGTTCCCTCGTGAGCTTCATGACGGCGGCGATCGCCGGCATTCTGATGGGCTAGGAGGCACGTGATGGATTCCAGGCTCTCGGGCGCCGCGGAGTGGCTGCGCGGACGGCTGCCGCACCCGCCGCTCGTCGGCGTCATCCTGGGCTCCGGCCTCGGCGACTTCGCCGACGGCGTAGACGAGCGGGTCACCATCCTGTACGGCGACATCCCGGGATTCCCGGCGTCGGCCGTGGTCGGGCACTCGGGGACGCTCGTGGCGGGTAGGGTGCGCGGCGTTCCGACGGTCGTTCTCTCGGGGCGCGTCCACTACTACGAAGGCCACCCCATGCCGGCCGTCGTATTTCCCGCGCGCGTCCTCGGCCTTCTCGGCTGCCGGACAGTCATCGTGACGAACGCAGCCGGCGGCATCGACAGGTCTTTCAAGTCCGGCAATCTCATGCTCATCGAGGATCACATCAACGCGTTCGGGACGAACCCCCTCATCGGCGCGAACGACGAAGACCTCGGCCCGCGCTTCCCGGACATGTCGGACGCCTACCGCAAGGACCTCCGCTCGCTCGCTCTCGCCGTCGCGAAGCGGCAGCGCATCCCGTTGAAGCGCGGCGTCTATGTCGGTGTCCACGGCCCGTCGTACGAGACGCCGGCCGAGATCCGAGGTTTCCGCGCCTGGGGCGCGCATGCGGTCGGCATGTCCACGGTGCCCGAAGTCATCGCGCTCAATCAGATGGGCGTCGGCGTCCTCGGCATCTCGTGCATCACGAACATGGCTGCCGGCGTGTCGAAGCAGAAGCTCGACCACCGGGAAGTCCTCGAGACGACGCAGCGGGTGAAAGGAGACTTCGTCCGCCTTCTGACTTTTCTCGTCCAGGCGCTCGGCACCAGGCGGTCGGGAGCGACGGAAGACGCGTTTCTGCCGGATCCCCGCGCCGCGGCCCGCATGAAGAAGGCGAAGTAGAAGTGAGCGCGACCCGGCCCCTCACGGCAGACGAGGAAAAACGCCTCGTCGGCGCGGCGCAGAAGGCACGCGAGAACGCCTCGGCCCCGTACTCCCTCTTCCGGGTCGGTGCGGCGCTGCTCGCCGAGGACGGCACGATCTTCGGCGGCTGCAACGTCGAGTCCGCGTCGTATGGCCTGACCGTGTGTGGCGAGCGGACAGCCGTGTTCAAGGCGATCTCGGAGGGAGCGCGGAAGTTTCGCGCGGTCGCCGTCGTGACGGACACCGACCCGCCGGCATCGCCCTGCGGCGCGTGCCGGCAGGTGCTCTGGGACCAGTGCCGCGACATCGACGTCATTCTCGCGACGCCGGCGCGCGTCGTGAGCCGCATGCGGCTCACGACGCTGCTCCCGCTGGCCTTCGAATTCAAGGGGCCGAGGTGAGGGAGAAAGAACGAGAAGGAGACGAGAAGATTTCTTTGAAGGTAAATGAATCGGTGGGAACCCCGCAGCGCGCGAGGAACGCCTGGCTGGTCGCGGCGCTGTGCATCGCGCTTGCGGTCGCGGTTTCTCCGGCCGCCCTCGCGCAGACCCCCCATGCGCCTTCTAAGCAGAAATCTTCGGTCTCTTCGATCGACACCCTCGTCACGGCGGCGCACGTCATGACGATGGACGGGACGGACCGGGTCTTTTCCCCGGGTGCGGTCGCGATCAAGGGCGGAGCGATCGTCGCGGTCGGGACGTCGTCGGAGCTGCTCTCTCGTTATTCCCCGAAGCAGAAGATTTTCCGCCCCCGGTCCGTCGTCCTGCCCGGATTGGTCAACACGCACACGCACGCCGCGATGAACCTTCTGCGCGGCATCGCGGACGACCTGCCCCTCATGGACTGGCTCAAGAAGTTCATCTTCCCGGCCGAGAGCAAGAACGTCTCGCCCGACTTCGTGAAGGCCGGGACGCTCCTCGCCTGCGCGGAGATGGTCCGCGGCGGCACGACGACGTTCGCGGATATGTACTACTACGAGTCGGACGTCGCGTCGGCCGTGGACCGGTGCGGGATGCGCGCCGTCCTCGGCGAGACGTGGCTCGACTTCCCGGTGCCCGACCACAAGAACCTTGCCGAATCGATCACGGTGACGCGCGCGTTCCTCGAGAAGTGGAAGGGCCACCCGCGCATCATCGCGGCGGTCGCGCCGCACGCGCCGTTCACGAACTCGAAGGAGTCCCTCCTTGCGGCGCGCGAACTCGCGCTGGAATTCAAGGCGCCGCTTCTCATTCACCTCTCCGAAACGCGGGACGAGCAGAGGCAGCTCGCCGAGAAGTATGGGACGACGCCCACGAATTGGCTCGAATCGATCGGCTTTTTGGGCCCGAACGTCCTTGCGGCCCACTGCGTCTGGTGCGACGCGGACGACCTCCGCCTCCTTTCCGAACGTCACGTCGGCCTCTCGCACAACCCGGAGTCGAATATGAAGCTCGCGTCCGGGGTCGCACCCGTCGTGGCGGCGCGGCGTGCCGGCATCGCCGTCGGCCTCGGGACGGACGGCGTCGCGGGCTCGAACAACGACCTCGACATGTGGGAGGCGATGGACTTCGCCGGGAAGCTTGCGAAAGTCTCCACGATGGACCCGACTGTGTTGCCGGCGAAGGACCTCCTCCGGATGGCCACGATCGAGGGCGCGAGGGCGATGAAGCTGGACGACCGGATCGGCTCGCTGGAGCCCGGGAAGCGAGCGGACCTCGTTGCGGTGGATCTCGTCCGGGCGGGGACGCAACCCGTGTGGGACCTGTTCTCGACCCTCGTCTATACCGTCAAGGAAAGCGACGTCTCGCTCACGATGGTCGAAGGTCGCGTCCTCTGGGACGGCAAACGCGTCACGTCCCTCGACGAGGCGAAGGTCATCCAGGATGCGAGGGAGTGGCGAGAGAAGATCGCGGCAACGCTCGCGACGCCCGTCGCGGCGAAATGAGCCTCTTCGTCCGGACGATCGTGAAGAAGCGCGACGGCGGCGACCTGTCGGAAGGCGAGATCGACGCCTTCGTCACCGGGGTCACGGATGGCACGATCACCGACGAGCAGGCGGCCGCCTTCCTGATGGCGGTGTGCTGCCGGGGAATGACCGCCGCCGAGTCGGCCGCACTGACGTTCGCGATGATGAGGTCGGGAGAGACATGGGATCTGTCGCGGCACGGCTTCGTGGCAGACAAGCACTCGACGGGCGGCGTGGGCGACAAGGCCACGCTCGTCCTCGCGCCGCTCCTGGCGGCGGTCGGAGTCAAGGCCGGCATGATGTCGGGGCGCGGTCTCGGGCACACGGGCGGCACCCTCGACAAGCTCGAGGCGATCCCCGGTTTCAGGACGGCGGTTCCGAAGGCGGAGTTCGACCGGCTCCTCGACACCGTCGGGTGCGCGCTCATCGGGCAGACCGACTCGATTGCCCCCGCCGATCGCCGCCTCTACGCGTTGCGCGACGTGACAGGCACAGTCGAATCGATTCCCCTCATCACGGCGTCGATCCTCTCCAAGAAGCTCGCGACCGGAGCTTCCGCCGTGGCCTTCGACGTGAAGACAGGAAACGGGGCGTTCATGGCGGATCCGAAGGACGCCGAGCGACTCGGGAAGGCTCTCGTCGAAACGACGCGGGCGACGGGCCGCAAGGCCTCGGGCTACCTGACGGCGATGGATCGCCCGCTTGGCGAGGCCGTGGGGAACGCGAACGAGGTCGAAGAGTCGATTCGCATGCTCGGCGGGGAAGGGCCGGCCGACCTGCGCGAGAACACGCTCCTTCTGGGCGCCGACCTCGTCCTCGCCGCCGGCCTCGAGACGAGCGCGAAGGACGCCCGCCGGCGCCTCAACGCCGCCCTCTCCGACGGGCGGGCTCTGGAGGTTTTCCGGAAGCTCATCGCGGCGCAGGGTGGGGACCCGGGCGTCTGCGACGAGCCGAAGCGGCTCCCGCAGGCCGTTTCGCGGCGCGACGTCCCGGCGCCTGCCTCCGGCGTGGTCACGCGCATCGCGACGCGGGAGGTCGGCCTCCTCGCGATCGAGCTCGGTTGCGGACGCGCGAAGAAAGACGACGTCGTCGACCCGGCTTCGGGCTTTCGCGTGAAGAAAAAGCCGGGCGACGCCGTGGAGAAGGGTGAGCCCCTCCTCGTCGTGGAGCTCGGCCCGAGCGCGAAACCGAACGCCACGTTCTACGACCGCCTCGCGGGCTGCTTCACGATCGCTCCCGCGGGTGCAAGGGTCGAATCGCTGCCGTTCGTCGTCGGCACGCTTTAGCGTCGTGGAGAGACACGAGTAGCCCTTCGTTTATCCTCCGGGCCGTGCTGTACCGGCTGGAAAGCGTCCGCA
>CALAQS010000329.1 GCA_937888435.1 uncultured Acidobacteriota bacterium | reverse complement strand
GGCGGCGACTGCCTCGGCGAACGTCGTGAACTTCTGCATGCTGGTAACCCCTTGTGAAGTATAGGAGATTTGATTCTCGGGGCCGGTTCGTCTCGAAGGCCGCGAGGAGGCATGGACGGCCGGTGCACTTCATCTCCGATCACGCTCGCTGCTTCACGGGCCAGGTCTTTCGCCGGAAGCTGCGAAGGCTCGGTGTGAAGCAGAGGTTCGGGGCGTTCGGGAAGAAGTGCTCCATCGCGCTGATCGAGAGGCTGTGGAGGACGCTGAAGGACACGCTCGGCCTACGTCTGATAGGGCCGCTCGTGGCCGAAGATCTGATGGTGAAGGTCGAGATCGGCCTCCTCCACTACGCGCATTTCCGCCCGCATCAGGCGCTCGGCGGTGCGACGCGTCGAGCACATCATGGGACCTGGTCAAGCCGACCCGGCGACACTCACGCCCAGTGCGCGCGTAATGGCCGACGGGACGCTGCGCTATCCCGCGCCGGCGGACGCCGAGGCGGCCGCGAGCGGCGATTGAGCAATTCCTCGAAGCGCTACCTTCGACGCCCACATCATCGAGGGCGAACCCGGGGCCCGGGACGCGCGCTCCTCTTCACTTTGCGCGAAGTCTCTAGACGGCCGATCTCCGTCGCCTCAGGGTCCGCGTTCTCGACGACCCCGACCTTGTGCTCGAACGCGACTCGTCCGCCCAGCCAACCTGAGACGCCCAGAGCGAGGAATGTCACGACCTCGAGGCCAAAGACGAGGTTCCAGCGCGGCGTGTGAAGGGCGCCGTTCCCGCGTCGCAGGAACCAGTTGATCGTGTAAAGGACGACCCCGGTCAGATTGAGCACCATGTGGATCCGCGCCGCCCGGAAGCCGGCATCGCTCATCCTCACGCCGAAGTAGTCGACGAAGCCGGCGATCGCGGCGACCAGCGCCATCAAGATGCCGGCGCCGAGACAAACGAAGGAAAATGCGTACCAGAAGTCGGCGTCGGTGCGAGCGTGAGCAATGTCGCCGACGAGCACGAGAAAAAAGGCGCCGATCGGGAGGGAAACCAGCGCCGGGTGAACGGGGTGATTTCCGATCGCGGCGCGACTCTTCATGACGTTCCTCCTTCTTTCTACAGCGACTTCAGGTACTCGACGAGATCCGTGTTCTGCTTTTCGCCAAGCTTGAGGCCGAGTAGGCCGTCGTAGTGATTGACCACGTCGAGAAGCATAGCGAAGCGGCCGTCATGGAAGAAGCCTCCCTCCGTGCGCGTGAAAGGTCCCTTGAATGGCGCCGTCCGATAGGCTTAGTCCGGCAACCGGTCGGCCTGGAAGGTGTCGACGCCCATCTCCGCGGTCGTGTGCATGTTCCAGGCCGGCTCCGTGAAGATCGGCGGGACGGTGCGCGCCGTGATTCGATGCGAATCTGAAACGCTGGACTGAGCACGCCAAGACGTCGGGCAATTCCCATTGCACCCCTATAGGGACCGCCGCAACGCTGGCCGAGATCGTGAAAAGGGCTCATGAGCCGCCGATTATCGGCGTCTGCTGTTCCAGTAAAAGCCGCCGCCCCCGAACAGAAGGACCAACACAATGATTATGAGGATCGTATCCATGATTTTTTCCCTTCCTTCTTGAGGTACACAAAAGCACGAGCCGTGCCGCTCACACAACCGTACCGAACAGGCGGCACTTGCCGTCGTCGCGGCCATCGTCGGTGCGGCAGGGATTCAGCAGACTGCGAAGCGGGGACGTTCCGGCCCATATCTAACGAGGGCGTTCGCTCGCCGGCCCGTCACACGTTCGTGCCGCCCGGCTGGCTCTGGCTATGAACGGTTCTGTAGGGGTGCAATGGGAATTGCCGGGGGGATGTAGCGCGTGGAAATCAGGGTCTGGCCCTCAGTTTCCTTCGCAATCCCGGCCGTCATGGCTCGAGGGCCCGCTCCAGCACCAGGGCTGTCCAGTCGTCCTCGAGGGTCGACGACGTCGCGGCACGAAGGCGGGCGAAGAGGGCGTCGAGCCACTCTCCCGGAGGGGCCGTCCCCCCGGCCAGCAGCGAGCAGAGGGCGTCATACCCGATCGGTCCGCCCGACGGCGTGGTGGCCTCTGGGAGGCCGTCGGTAAAAAGAAGGACGCGGTCGCCCGGCCCGAGCTGCACGGTCCGCGACCGGTAGGCAATGTCGCGCCGGATACCGAGCGGATAGCGCGGGCCGGGAACGCCGAGGGCCTCCACCACACCCGCAGGCGTGACGTGCCAGGGATCCGGGAGGCCCGCGTTCGCCAGCTCCAAGGTTGCACGGAGAGGATCGTACCGGGCGTAGGCTAGGGCCACGAACTCACGTGGCGAGAGCTCCGAAGCCAGCCGGGCCGAAAGATGCCTCAGCGTCTCGTCCGCCGTTCGCCCTTCGGCAATGAAGGGAAGAACAGCCTTCGCCGAGGCCATGATCAGGCTCGCCCCCATTCCCTTTCCCGCCACATCCGCCACCACGAGCCCGACATGTCCGTCACCCAGCCGGAAGACGTCGTAGAAGTCCCCCGCCACCCAGCGGGCGGGAAAGTTACGCGCGGCGACCCTGAACCCGTCTCCGGAGAGCTCGGCGGGCGGGAGGAGCCGTTTCTGGATCGAGCGGGCCAGCTCCAGCTCCTTCTCGGCGAATTCCGTCTCCTTCAGCCGGGAGATGCTCTCCGCCAGGCGCTGCCGAAGACGCTCAAGCGTGTACATGACCCCTCCCACGAGCAGGGCCGCCGGGACCGTGACGATTAAGCCCAGAAGGAGGTGTGATCGCGTGTAAAGGGCGAGAGCCGCCTCCGGCGTGGCTCTCTCTACGAGGACCACGGTGGGAAAGAGGCCGACAAGGTACCCGAGGAAGCCGCCGACTCCGAAGAGGAGCATGCGGACAGAAAGGCGGAGAGAAACCGGAAGTCGCTCGAGGCGCTCGCCGAAGGCGACCTCGATGCCGAGGATCGTCAGTCCGATGGCGAGGCCGACCAGTCCCCCCTCGGCCCAGGTCCGCCAGTCACCTCCTTGCGACAGGTTGGTCAGGGTGCTGACCAACGCCCCGGTCAGGACGGAGATGACCAGGATGCGGCCCCTGATGTGACGTCGGGTCATGGCGGCATCGTATACGGCGGGGGCGAAGATGAGTGGATCCCCACTCGGTCGTCTACGCGAACCGCGTTCTCTGTTTTGAGAACCAAAGATTCAACTCGTTCTCAGCTCGGAACCGCTTTCAAAGGTACAGGTTGTCCGGGCGTCCACGGAGCCTGCATGAAACTGCCACCCACTCCCCTTTCAATCTGAACCGCCGATCCCCTGCGGTCCGACAGTGAGGCGAAGGTACGGCGCTGATTTGAATGCATCAGAGCACCGCGGGCCCCCTCGGCCTAGTCTGGAAAC
>CALAQS010000328.1 GCA_937888435.1 uncultured Acidobacteriota bacterium | reverse complement strand
GCGCCGGAGTCGTGGGTGCTGAACCTGATGCGCCGTTCGAGTTTCCTGCGCCGGACGCGCCTGAGGAGGAGGCGGCGCCCACGGGCGCCGGCTCTCCTCGCCCCTCCTGAGAGCGCGGGAACCGTGCCGGGCGGCGGGGGCGAGCGCGTGCGAGCGGCTCTCGTCTCCGGGCTCGGGATCGTCGCGCTCGCGGCGGCGCTCCTCGGCGCGTGGAAGCTCGTCGGGCTCCTCGTGCGCGTTCCCGTCGCCAAGTGGGTCGTCCTCGCCGGCGCCGTCGGCGCGACGAGCGTCAGGACCTTCTCCGCCCTCGCCCTGGCGGCCGCCTGGACTCTGCCGATCGGAATCCTGATCGGCCGTTCGGCCGTCTGGTCGCGCCGGCTCCAGCCCGTCGTCCAGGTGGTCGCGTCGTTTCCCGCGCCCATGCTCTTCCCGATCGTGACGGGCGTCCTGCTCGTGCTCCGGGTGCCGTTCGGCGCGATCGCGGCCGTGCTCATGCTCCTCGGCGCCCAGTGGTACGTCCTCTTCAACGTGCTCGCGGGCGCGAGCGCGATCCCGCACGACCTCGACGAAGCCGCCGACGTCTATGCGATGAAGGGCGGCGCCCGCTGGCGGACGCTGTTCGTCCCCGCGGTGTTCCCGTTCCTCGTCACCGGGCTCGTGACGGCCGCGGGCGGCGCATGGAATGCCTCGATCGTGGCCGAGACGCTGAACTGGCGCGGCACGACGCTCGAGACGTTCGGGATCGGCTCTCTCATCACGAGGGCCACGCGCGAAGCCGACTTCCCGCTTCTGACGGCCGGGGTGCTCACGATGTCGCTCGCCATCGTCGTCCTCAACCGCCTCGTCTGGAGGCGGCTCTACCGCCTCGCCGAGACGAAGTACAGTCTCAACCGATGAGCGCCCGTCCGGCCCCTGCCCCCGCGCCGCCCATCGCCGCCCTCCGCGGCGTGGACAAGGTCTACGCCGACGACGCAGGGCGCCCGCGCACCATCCTGAAAAACGTCGATTTCGAGGTGCGCTCGGGCGAGGTCGTGGCCATCCTCGGTCCCTCGGGCTGCGGCAAGTCCACGCTCCTGCGCATCCTCATCGGCCTGATTCCGCCGAGCGGCGGCCGCGTCGAACAGCACGGAATCCCTCTCGAGGGCATCCATGCGGGCGCGGCCGTCGTGTTCCAGAACTTCGCGCTCTTCCCCTGGCTGACCGTGGAGGAGAACGTGCGGGTCGGGCTGAACGGCCGGCCCCTGCCCCCGTCCGAGGCCGACGGCCGCGTGAAGGCCGCGCTCAAAGCGGTCGGCCTCGAAGGGCACGAGCGCGCCTTCCCGAAGGAGCTTTCCGGCGGCATGAAGCAGCGCGTCGGAATCGCCCGCGCGCTCGTGGGCCGGCCGGAGCTGCTCTGCATGGACGAGCCCTTTTCCGCGCTCGACATCCTCACGGCGGAGCTGCTTCGCACCGAGGTCTATCGCCTCTTCACCGAGCGCACGAGCGGCCTCTCATCGGTCATCCTCATCACGCATCTCATCGAGGAGGCCGTGTTCCTCGGCGACCGCATCGTGATCATGGGCGCGGACCCCGGCACCGTGCGTCGCGAGATCGCCAACACGGTGCCCCATCCGCGCGAGTACCGCGGAGACGACTTCATCCGGATGGTCGAACGGATCCACGACGTCATCACGCGCGTCCACCTGCCCGAAGTCGAAGAGGTCGAGCCCGCGGCGCCCGCGCTGCCCGGACGGCGCCTCGCGGGCCCCGTCGCGCCCCTCCCGGCCGTGCCCATCGGCGAGATCCTCGGCCTCCTCGAGATTCTCGCCGACCACGACGGCACGATGAACCTCTTCGACATCGACGCGATCACCGACTACGACTTCGGGCGGACGATCGCCGTCGCGAAGGCCGCCGAGATGCTCGACCTCGTCGACACGCCGAAGAACGATGTCGTGCTGACGGACTTCGGCCGGAAAATGATCAGCGCCACGGCCGCCGAACGGCCCGCGCTGCTGCGCGCCGAGCTCCTCGCGCTCGGAACGTTCTGCCTCGTCATCCACGAGCTCGCCAAGGAGCCCGACACGCCGGTCGCCGCGGACGCGGTGCGCGACCTCCTCGCCGAGCGCCTGCCGACCGTGGACGCTTCCGGGCTCTTCGAGACTCTCCTCAACTGGGGCCGCGCCGGACACCTATTCGAATACGACGCGGCGGCCGACACGATCGCGCTCTTCTCGGGACGGGAGGAAGGGGCCGGAGGCTGACGTGGCCTCGCCTCCGCGCCTCGTGTCGCACACCGCCGCCGCGCTCTCGGAAAGGCGTGCCCGGCTGGACACGCTTCTCGCGCGCGTGTCGGGGCCGCCCGGAGGCGAGATGCTCCACGACCTGCGCGTCGCGCTGCGGCGGATCGCCGCGCTCGCGCGCCTGACGGGCGACGTTCCCCGGAAGGGGGACGGGAAGGCGCTGAGGGACGCCGCGCGCGATCTCCGCCGCGCGCTCTCGGTGCGGCGCACGCAGGACGTGGCGCGATCGCTTCTCCTCGCGCGTTTCCGGAGGGACCCCCGTCGCCGGGCCGTCGCCGTGCACCTCGCCGCCCGTCTCGCGAAGGAAGGCGATCCTGGGCCGTCACCGGAGCGGACGCGCGCGCTCCTCGCCCGCCTGCGCCGGGCCTTTACGCGGCGCGACCTCGCGTTCGCGCGACTCCACGACCCGCTCACCGGCACCGCGGACCCTCTCGCCGAAAGGATGCTCGCGAAATCCGTCCGGCGCCGCCTCCGGCGCGCCGCGAAGCGGCTGCACGACGCCGGAACGCCCGGCCCGGCGGGGCTTCATCCGGCGCGCATCCTGGCCCGCGACCTGCGCTACGGCCTCGAGTTCGCCGGCGACGCGATGCCGGCCCCGGACGCGCTCGTCCCGCTGTTGGCGGAATTCCAGGACGCGGCGGGCCACGCTCACGACCTCGCCGAGCTGATCGGAGAGGTCCGGAGCCTCGCCGGACGGTCGCGTGCCGCCGGCCGCCGCGAAGCGCTCCGCCTCCTGCCTCCCCTGCTCGGGGCCGAGGAGCGCGCGGTCGCGCGCGCCCAGGCGTCTTCGCGACGGCTTCTCGACCGCCTCGAGCTGTCGGAGCTCGAATGGTCCTGACGCGCCTCGGCATCGCGCCTTCGCCGCGGTGACGATGATTCCGAACCCTCTCGCGGTCATTTCCGTCGCGCGCGTCGCGTCAGTTGCGGACGTCGTGTCGCGGCTCCACGCACTCGTCGAGGAAGACGTCCTCGGCTCCGAACGCGACCAGCGTCTCAGGCCTGTGGGCGCGAGACGTCGACCGGCACACCTTGCGCGGCGAGCCAGGCTTTCAGGTCCTCGCGCACGCGCCGGTCGCGGAACACGAACCACGCCTTCTCGTCGTTCGGGAAGGACAGAAGCACGTCGCGGAAGGCGCCTGGGCCACCGGATTCGAGCGCGAGGACTGCTTTCGCGCGCGCCTCAGCGCTCTCCATCCTTGGGGCGAACGCGCGGCACCGGGCCGCATCGACGTCCCTCGTGGACTTCGGGATGCGGAGATAGCGGCCAGTCCGCTCGTAAAGCAGCGCTTCGCGCAGCTCGGGCGAGCCGTTCAGGTGGGCGTGGATTTCGCCCGTCGCGCGGTCGAGGAAGTGGTTCATGAGCATCGATCGGGCCGCGAACGCGACCGTGAGGCCTTCCCAGTCGAGCTCCATCGGACGGGTATCGTATCTCCGTGGACTGCGACGACGACCTGGCGCGCGACGTGGCGCGCCGCCTTTCGCGGTGGTATCGCATGCATCGGCGCGACCTACCGTGGCGGCGCACGCGCAATCCATACGCCATCTGGATTTCCGAGGTCATGCTCCAGCAGACGACCGTCGAGGTCGTTGCGAAGCGCTGGAAGCGCTTCCTGACGCGTTTCCCGACGGTGGAGTCGCTCGCCCGTGCGCCGGAGCGCCCCGTCCTCGCGGAGTGGAGCGGCCTCGGCTATTACGCACGCGCGCGCAATCTCCACCGCGCCGCGCGGGCGATCGCGGCGCGCGGGGCGTTTCCGCGCACGCTCGAAGGCTGGCGCGACCTGCCCGGCGTCGGGGCGTACACGGCCGCCGCGGTCGCGTCGATCTCCTTCGGTGTCCCCGAGCCCGTCGTGGACGGCAACGTCGTGCGCGTCCTCTGCCGCCTCCACGGGCTGCGGCTCGATCCGAAGGCGCCCGCGACGCTCGCGAAAGTGCGCGCTCTCGCGCGCCCGCTCGTTCCCGCGCGGAATTCCGGTGACCACAACCAGGCCCTCATGGAGCTGGGGGCTCTCGTCTGCACGCCCCGCGCGCCGCGCTGCGGCGCGTGCCCGCTGCGCGGCGCGTGCCGCGCTGCGAAAGGCGGAAAACCGGAGGCGTTCCCGCGCGCGCCGCGACGGCCGGAGCCGCGCACGATCCATCTCGTGGCGGGAATCGTCGAGAGGGAAAAGAAGATTTTGCTCGTAGAAGACAAGACCCTCGTCAAAGGTCACCTTTGCGTCCCCACGTTTGAGGTTCGGGGCCGGCAGCGGCCTGCAAATGTTCTTAGAAGGGGGTGGAAACGGCTCACGGGCCGAGGTGCGGTGGCGCTCGAGAGAGTGGCCACGCTTCGCCATTCCGTATTGGATCGCCGCTACCTCGTCTGCCTCTTCACCTTCAAAGAAAAAAGAGCCGTGCCTCCGCGCAGCCGCCAACCCGGATCGGACGACGCTTTCTCTCGCGCTCTCGTCCCTCGCGTCCCCGCGAGCCGAATTCGTCTTCTCTCTCCGAGCCAGATCTCCCGGCATGCCCATGGCGGCCTGCTCCTGAAAGTGCTGGCTGCGTGGCGGGAGCACGGGAGCTGACCGCTCGGCTATCCTCGCAGCGCATGGCGCGTCGCTCGGGCAGGACGCCGGAACCGGCGCTGGAGGAGTCCGTTGTACCGCGGGCGAACGCGCCGGCGCTCGTCCTCGTCGGGATTCTCGCGGCCCTCACGCTCCCCTTTCTCTTTTTCTCCACGGCCTCCAGCGAGGCGCTTCGCGAGACGAAGCTTCTCGTGCAGGCACTCGGGGCGGCGCTCGCGATGCTCGGCCTCGCGCGGAGCGGAGCGCTTCCGGCGCTCGGACGAGGCCACGCCGCGGGCGTCGCCGTCCTCGGCCTCTTCGCGGGTCTCGCTCTCACGCTCCTGTCGGCCATCGCGAACGCAGACATCGTGGACCCCCTCACGGCCGCCGCCATCCTCTCTCCGCTCGCGCTCCTCCTCGCCGGCGCTTCCCGGCCGGGCGCGCGCGCCGCGCCCGCCGCGGCGATCGCGCTGATGGCGGCAGGCGCCGCCACCGGTGCCCTCGCGGCGCTCCAGCGCTGGGCTGGCCTCTTTCGGCTGCCCCTCGAAGTCCCGGAACCCCGGTTTCTCGCGGCGGGCCTCATTGGAAACGCGGGCGACGTCGGGATGGCGCTCGTCGTCCCCGCGCTGCTCCTCTTCACCCGGGCGGCGGAGCCGGGCGCGAGTGCCGGGGCGAGAAGTCTCGCCGCGCTCGGCCTCGCTGCGACGCTCCTCGGTCTTTTCGCGACCGAGTCCGTCGCGCCGGCGCTCGCGTTTGGCGGGGGCGCCGCGGCCTTCGTGGCGCTCGACTTCCGCCGGCGCTCTCTCGCGCTCATCGCCCTCCTCGTGGCGACGTTCCTCGGCCTTTTCGCGACTGGAGCCGGACGTCGCTTCCTCCTGAAACTCGACGAATTCCGCCGCGGCGACCTCGCGTCCGCCACGACGCAGCGCGACATCGGGCTCCTCGCGGGGCTGGAGATGGTCCGCGCGCGGCCCCTTCTCGGCGCCGGCCCGGGCGCGTTCTCGAATCGCTTCGTCCCCTCGCGGCTCGCGGCGGAGGAGCGCACGAGGCGCCATCTCGTGCACCGGAGCGGCTCGGCGCATTTCGACAACGCGCACAGCGAGCCCGTCACCCTCGGGGCCGAGACCGGAGTGCCCGCCGCGCTCGCCTCCATGACCGCGGCTTGCGCGCTGTTCGTGGGACTTCTCGCACGCCGCAAGCTCGCGCCAAAGGCCCCCGACGGCAACTCGATCGACGCCCTCTTCGCCACTCTTTTAGCCGTCGCATTGCTCTCTCTCGCCGACTTCCCACTCAGGATCGCCGTCGCCTCCGGGCCCGCCGCCTTTCTCGCGGGCGTGGCGCTTCGGCGCATCGGAGGCGACGAAGAGAGGCCCGATGTTCCCGCGCGCGGCGGTCGTGCCTTGTTCGCGACGCTCGCCTTTTTCCTCGTCGCTCTCGCGGCCGTGCGATCGCTCGCGACATTTGCCCAGGCGGAAGGTGAGACTCTTCTGCGCGAAGCGGCTTCGGCCCCGGAGGAAGTCGTATCCCAGAAGGCCGAGCTTCTCTCGGCGGCGAATGCGTGCCTCGCGCGCACCGTCGCCCTTCGGCCGCGCTCCGCCACGGCGCTTCTCGCATGGGGCTCGGTGCAGTCGCTGAGGGGCGAGCGCAGGCTTTCGTACGCGCTCTATGCGCGTTCGGTCCGGCTCGAGGAGCGCGCCGAAGGCGATCTGAATCTCGGCCGCGCGGCGGTGGCTCTCGGCCGCGGTCAGGAGGCGCGGGCGCTCTTCGTGCGCTCCGTCTGGATCCAGCCGCGGCTTCTGGACGCCCTGCCCCCCGGCGAACGCGATGCGGTCGCCGCTGCCGTCACCTCGGCCGAGGAAGGTCTCACGCACGGCGGGAGGGTTCCGCCCGCGCCGCCGGGCTGAGTCCGTCCCCAGGCCGGCAGCCTTTTCCGGATTCGCCCGCTTTTTTGTCAGATTTGCAAAGTACATCTCGTGGAGCCGCATTCCGTTCCACTCCAGCCGAAGCAGCGCTTGAGCTCGATCCGTTCCACGCGCGGCACGGCAGTTGCTCAATCCACGAGAAGGGAGGAAGAAACATGCTCTGGACCATCTTCGTCATTCTTCTCGTCCTGTGGCTTCTCGGCATGGTGACGTCGTACACGATGGGCGGCTTCATCCACATCCTGCTCGTCATCGCGATCGTCATCGTTCTCATCCGTGTCATTCAGGGCCGACGGCCCGTTCTCTGAGCCCGCGCGCCGAGCAGATATTTCAGGCCCCGGCCGAGTCGCCCTGGGAAACGGCCTTCAGACCACGCTCGGAGCGGATCATCCGGCTGAACAGCGAGAGCCTGCGGTCGAAGACGAAGTGCAGGAGCAGGCGAGTCCATGAGCGATGGAAGGAGAGAGCGTCGTACACTTCGGGCACGGCGCGCCGAATGGCTGGCAGCCGGTTCCAGGGCACGGACGGAAAGTCGTGGTGCTCGTTGTGATGGCCGACGTTCAGCGCGACGACGTTCAGCGGCCCGTAATAGCTCGACGTCTCCTGCCCCTCGAACACGAGGTAGTGCTCTTGGATCCAGCGCGCTCCGAGCGGGTGCAGGCCGACCGAGAAGAAGAACGAGACCGCGAGATAGAGGAACGCCTTCGGCCCGAGCACCATCCACACGGCGACGTCGTAGGCGAGCTGCGCGCCGATGTTCGCGAACACCCAGGGCCCGAGAAGAGGGATCTCGCCGAGGCGCGGCGGGCGCGTGACCTGAAAGATCGGAAAGAGGAGGAGCCAGAGCGCCTTTTTCAGCGCGGAATGTCCGACGAGCCGCGCTTCCCAACGACTCGGGATGTCCGCGTCCAGCTCGTAGACGCCCTGAAACGCGTGGTGCTTCAGGTGGTAGGTCTGGAACGAGATTGCGCTCGGCAGGATGTGTGGGAGATTCGCGGCGATCGCGGCGATCCGGTTCCAGGACGCGCGCCGGAACACGAGGTTGTGAGAGCACTCGTGGATGAGCACCCAGAGGGTGTGATCCAGGAAAGCGCCAACCGAGAAAGCGGCCAGGAGCGCGGCCCAGAACGGGACATATGACACGAGCGCTGCGAGCGAGGTTTGCAGCACGACGAGAAAGGCCACGAGAAGAGCGCTCCATGCGTTTCGTCCGGCGAGCGAACGAATCTCCGCGTGGCGGCGGAGAATCTCGCGCGCCCTGAGAGCGTGCGGCTCACGCTCACGGGAGAAGAGGAAGTCCTCTCGCCCCGGCGTCTGGGTCATATCCCGCTCCCCTTCAGAACCGTGACGATCGTGCGCAGCAGGATAAAGACGTCCAGGAACGGCGTCCAGTGGAACAGATAGCCGAGGTCGTATCGCAGCTTCACGTCCGGCTTCGTCGCATACGCACCCATGACCTGCGCGAGGCCCGTAAGGCCCGGCTTGAGCGCATGGCGCAGCCGGTACGCGGGGATCTCCTTCTCGTACGCCGCCACGAATTCCGGGCGTTCGGGCCGCGGCCCGATGAGGCTCATCGAGCCGCCCACCACGTGCAGAAGCTGCGGCAGCTCGTCCAGCCGAGTCCGCCTCAGGAACGCGCCGGCGCGCGTCACCCGTTCGTCGTAGCGGCCGGAGAGCGTCGGCCCCGTCCGAGCCTCCGCGTCGGCCTGCATCGTGCGCACCTTCCACAAGAGGAATTCGCGGCCGCCAAGGCCGACCCGGCGCTGGCGGATCCAGGGAGCGCCCGGGCTGCCGAGCACGACCGCGAGCGTGACGAGGAGGAGGATCGGAGCCGCGGCAGCCAGCAAGACGACTCCAACGACGAGGTCGAGCGCACGGCGCCATGCGAACGCGAGGAAGCTCGCGCCGCGCGTCGCGACCGGCGTCAACGGCAGATCCGCGAGACTCCTCGTGACGGCGCGCGACGACACGATGTCGGCGAGCCCGGGAAGGATCCAGAGGTCGAAGTCGTTCTCGAGGCTCCTCTCGAGAAGCGCGACGAGCCTCGGCCGGTCCTCGGGCCGGTCGGACGCGAAAATCACGTCCTCGGCACCCTTCAGGTCTTCGAGCGACGCGCTCTCGCTCCAGCCCGCCAGCGAGTGGCCCGTGATCTGACCCGCGCGCAGGGCTTCGGCCGCGCGCCGGGCATCCTCTCCGGAGCCGAGCACGAGGACCGCGCGCGTGCCGATCGGCGCGAGGACCTCGGCGAACGAGCGCCAGAGCCCGACCGCGAACGACAGAAGCGGCACGTAGACGAGGAGAACCGTCCTCGGCACGGCGCGGCCCGCGAAAAAATACGCTGCGAGGAGCAGGCCGCCCGCGACGAGCGCGGACACGAGCAGGCCGCCCCGCCCCTTCACCGACGCGAGCGGCTCGTCGTACGTTCCCCCGAGCCAGAGCGCCACGACGGCCACGAAGCCCACGAGCGCGAGCCACGGAACCTCCAGCGAGAGATTGGACGCCGGCAGCTTTCCGGCCGTCCCCGGCAGCGCGAGAAGCCGGCGGACCGCGACGATCAACGTGAAGAGACCGACCGCGACGGACACGTCGCCTGCCGCGAGAAGCCAGCCCCTGCCGGGTCTTTCGCCGCGGGGTCTCACGCGCCCTCCACCGCTGCGCGGTAAGCCGCGGCGAGAGCCGCGACGGAGGCGCGGCGGTCCGCGTGCGCCTCGGCGAACGCGCGACAGGCCGCGCCGTCGCGCGCGGCCCGCTCAGGATCCGTGAGATAGGCCGTGATCTCTCGCGCGAACTCCTCGTCCGTGACCGCGGCGCGCGCGGGAGCTCTCGCGCCTGGCGAGCTGGCGCGCGCGATGACGCCGGCCGAGGCGACGACCGCCGCCCCGGCTTCGAAGGCCTCGAAAAGCTTGTTCGGAGTGCCCGTTCCGAGGTCCACGGGTAGGGCGACGACACGCGCCCTCCTCAGGAAGGCCGCCATGTCCGCCACCGGGCTCACGACCTCGACACCCTCGCGCCCCTCGGACGCGCGGACCTCGCCGGGCGCCTCGGCTCCGCCCACCAAAAGGCGAGCGTCCGGCACGGCGCGCCGCACGCGCGGCCAGATGTCGCGGAGCAGTCGTCGCGCCGCCAAGCGATTCGGACGGTACATGAGACGCCCGGTGAAGGCCACGGCCGGCGCGCGCTCCGAAGGTCCCAGCGGCAGCAGCGTGACACCGTTCGCCACGGCGCGCGTACCGGCGGGAAGATGCTCGGCATCGAACGGCGTCGTCGCGAGGAGGACCGCCGCGCCCCGGGCGGCCCGCGCCTCGGCGACCGCGAGGCGGGGCGCCTCGACCGTCCAGTACGCCCGGCGCCACGGCGCGGGGTCATTCCGTGCCGCCTGACGCGCGGCCTCGGCGAGCGCATCCACGAAGTCCACGACGAGCGGAGCCTCCCTCAGTGCACCTTCGACATGCCGTAGGAGACGCGGAAGCAGGAGAGCCACGAAGAGGTCCGCGCGGCCGGCCTCCCTCAGCGCGGCGCGAAAGTCGCCGGAAAAGAGCGCCGACTGGAGCGGATCGCCCGCAAGGAGGGCCCGCGCGAGCGCCAGGGGTATGCGTGAAGGTGCTAGGGGAACCGGGTGGACGGACGCAGTGAGAGGGACGCGCGGCTCTTTCCCCGAGGCGATTCCGCCCACGAGCGCCGTCTCGTAGCCGGCTTCGTTGAGCGCGAGAAGGTGCAGCTCCGCCCGCAGGCGATCGCCCGTGAAGCCCGTCCCGGGAAGGCGCGGGACGAGAAGGACGGCTTTCACGCAGGAGGCCGCGCCCGATGCCAGCGCGACGGCGCGAGAAGCGCGAGGCCAGCCGCGCACGCCCACATCGAGAACGAGGAATAAAGATCGCCGAGGGTCACTGCGGGGATTTCGGGTGGATAGCCTATGCGGCGGCGGAGCGCGGCGAGCAAGAGCCACTCGAAGACCAGTGTGGTTTTTGCTTCGAGTGAAAGAAGCAGGAGGAAAACCAGGAGTACCGTCCACGCGCCCTTCGAAGAAAAAAAAAGCAAAGCGATATCCGAGCCGATCGCCAGAAACGCGAGGGCAAGCAGCACGAAGAGGCGTGGCCTGAGCCAGAGATCGCAGGCGAGGACGAACGCCCCCTTCGGACTCTTCCCCGCGAGGCGCAAGAGATCACGAAGGCCCGTGAAGAAGAGCTTGAGGTGCCCGCCGAACCACCGCGCACGCGACCGCGCCATCGCGGCGGCCGCGGGGGCGGGCTCGTCGAACGCAACGGGAGCCCCGAGCGCGCGGACGCGAATCCCCGCCGTGAGGAGCCGGAGCGTGGCCTCGGAATCCTCAGCCGTCGTCCGCGTCGCGGCGGCCGGACCGAGACGGAATGCCTTCGGAGTGAATCCCATGGCCTTTCCGCGCAGACGCACTGGCAGGCCCTCCTTATCGCGCGCGGCGTCGTCCGCGCAGGCGACCGCGAGCGAGAGCGCCTCGACGCGCGGCGCGCCGGGTCCGGGGACGCCTGCGGGCCTCACGGGCAGCTGGAAGA
>CALAQS010000327.1 GCA_937888435.1 uncultured Acidobacteriota bacterium | reverse complement strand
GGAGGCTCCCCGTGTCACGGTGATCGGCGGCGGGTTCGCGGGCGTGGAGTGCGCGCACCAGCTCCTGCGTCGCGGCCACCGCGTGCGCCTCGTCGAGATGCGGCCCGTGAGGACGACCGACGCGCACGCGACGGACCGCCTCGCCGAGATGGTGTGCTCGAACTCTTTCCGGTCGGATAACCCCGCGAACGCCGTGGGGCTCCTGAAGCGCGAGATGGAATCGATCGGCTCGCTCATCCTCGAGGAGGCGCGGAAGGCGGCCGTGCCCGCGGGCGACGCGCTCGCCGTGGACCGCGCGGCCTTCGCCGAGGCTGTCACGCGGCGCCTCGGGAGTGAGCCGCTCCTCGAGCTCGTGCGTGCGGAAGCCGAATCGCTCCCCGACGCAGGCATTGGCTTCGTCGTCATCGCGACGGGCCCGCTCACGTCGCCGGCGCTCGAAAAGTCGCTTCTTTTGGCGCTCGGAGACGCGTATCTGTACTTCTATGACGCGATGGCGCCCATCGTGGAGCTCGCGTCACTCGACCGCGAGAAGCTCTACGCGCTCTCGCGCTGGGGCAAGGGCGGGGGCGACGACTACCTGAACGTCCCGCTCTCGAGGTCCGAGTACGAGGCCTTCGTGAAAGAGCTCCTCGCCGGCGAGAAAGTTCCGTTCCACGACTTCGAGAAGGCCGTTTACTTCGAAGGCTGCCTTCCGATCGAGGCCATGGCCGAACGGGGAATCGAGACGCTGAGGCATGGGCCGATGAAGCCGTTCGGGCTGAGAGATCCCCGCACCGGCCGCGAGCCGTACGCCGTCGTGCAGCTCCGCCAGGACGATCTCGCGCGCGAGCACTTCAACCTCGTTGGCTTCCAGACGAAGCTCCGGGTGGGCGAGCAGAAGCGCATCTTCCGGATGCTGCCGGGGCTCGAGAAGGCCGAGTTCGTGCGCTTCGGGATGCTTCACCGCAATACCTACATTAACGGGCCGGCACATCTCGACGCGCTGCTTTGCTGGAAGAAGGACCCGCGGGTCTTCTTCGCGGGCCAGCTCACGGGCGTCGAGGGCTACCTCGAATCGGCCGCCACGGGCCTCATGGTCGGCGCGACGCTTGCGCAGCTCCTCGAGGGCCGCGAGCCCAAGGCGCTCCCCTTCTCGACCGCGCTCGGCTCGCTCGCGAAGCACGTGTCCGCCCCGCGCGAGCAGGAGTACACGCCCATGAACGTCACGTTCGGCCTCATCGAAAACGAGGAGACGCCGGACGTTCCTTTGACGCGGGACCGGGCGAAGCGCCGCGAGGAGATCGGCCGGCGGGCCCTCGAGGAGGTCGCGCGCTGGAAGGAAGCCGCGCTTCCCGTGTCCGCCGTCACCGTCACGCCCGAAAGGCCTTTCTAGAATCGCCCCGGAGGGAGATCCGTGCCGAGAACGAACGCCATCGCCGCTCTGTCCTTCGCCGCGGTCCTCGCCGCCCCGCCCCTCGTCGCCGCCGACGAACGCTCGGAGAACTTCCAGATGTTCTGCTCCGTCTGCCACGGAGACAACGGCAAGGGCCAGACCGAGGAAGGCCGGAAGAAGAAAGCCCGGGACCTGACGAATGCGAAATGGCAGGACACAATCGACGACGCGCGCATCGTGCGCTCGATCACGAAGGGACACGAGAAGATGCCCTCCTTCGAGAAGAAGCTCTCGGCCGACGAGATCAAGGCGCTCGTCGCCGAGGTGCGGAGCCTGGCGAAGAAGTCATCGTAAAGAGCGTCTCCTTCGCCTCGGAGATTGCGGCGTTCGACCGCCACCTGAGAGACGAGCGCCGCGTCTCGCCGCATACGCGGTCCGCGTACGGCGCGGATCTCGCGCGCTTCTCGGCGTTTCTCTCGGCGGTCTTCTGGAACCGGCCCGCGGCCGCGCTCAGGGCCGAGGACGTGGATCTCCTCGCCGTGCGGTCGTATCTCGCGTACCTGCGCACCGAGGGAATCTCGAAGACGTCGATGGGGCGGCACCTGTCGGCGCTCCGCACGTTCTTCGCGTTCCTCAAACGCGAGGGCCGCATGGCCTCGAACCCAGCGAAGTCGGTGGGGACGCCCCGCCGCGAGAAGACGCTTCCCCGGACGCTGTCCGTCGCCGAAGCCGGGGCGGTCGTCGAGGCAAGAGGGCGCGAGGGGGCGCTCGGGACGCGCGACCGCGCGCTCCTCGAGCTGCTCTACGCGACGGGACTCCGCGTCTCCGAGCTCGTGGGGCTGCGCCTCGAGGACGTCGATCTCTCCGCCCGGCAGGTGCGCACCGTGGGGAAGGGGCGCAAGGAGCGCGTCGTGCCGTTCGGCCAGCCCGCCGCCGCGGCGCTCCGCGCCTGGCTGAAGGCGAGGGGGGCTTTCGGGCCCGCCGCGCGGAACGCCGAGATCGTGTTCCTGAACGCGCGCGCCGGCCGCCTGACGGACCGCAGCGTGCGGCGCATCCTCGACCGGGCGGTGCTTTCGGCGGCGGTTCCCCGCCACGCCTCGCCGCACGCGCTCCGGCACTCGTTCGCGACGCATCTCCTCGCGGCCGGCGCGGACCTCCGCTCCATCCAGGAGCTTCTCGGCCACGCCTCGCTCTCGACGACGCAGCGCTACACGCACCTTGACGCCGAGCGCCTCATCGAGGTCTACCGAAAGAGCCATCCGAAGGCCGAGGAGAAAGACTGACGGGCTAGACTCGGGGCATGGGCGGACCGCTTTTCACGCACACGACGATTCTCTGCGTGAGGAAAGACGGGATCGTCGCGCTCGGCGGCGACGGCCAGGTGACGATGGGGACGACCGTCATGAAAAGCGGCGCCTCGAAGGTTCGCCGGCTCTTGAACGGAAAGGTTCTCGCGGGCTTCGCCGGCTCGACGGCCGACGCCGTGACGCTCTTCACACGGTTCGAGAGGAAGCTCGAGGAGTTCCACGGCCAGCTCGAGCGCGCGGCCGTGGAGCTCGCGACGGACTGGCGCACCGAGAAGACGCTGCGTCAGCTCGAGGCCCTGCTCGTCGTGGCCGACGAGAAGATCTCGCTCCTCCTCTCGGGAACCGGCGACGTCATCGCGCCGGACGAGGGCGTGATCGCCGTGGGTTCCGGCGGCCCGTACGCGGCGGCGGCGGCCCGCGCGCTGCTCCGGCATTCGGCCCTCGACGCGGCCGCGATCGTGAAGGAATCCCTCGCGATCGCGGCGTCCATCGACATCTACACGAACGACGTGATCCGCGTCGAAACCCTCCCGTGACGCCGCACCTCCTCAGAGATCTCTCGCCGCGGAAGATCGTGGCCGAGCTCGACCGCCACGTCGTCGGGCAGACGAAGGCGAAGCGCGCGGTCGCAATCGCGCTCCGCGACCGCTGGCGGCGCCAACGCCTCACCCAGGAGCTCCAGCGCGACACGATGCCGAAGAACATCCTGATGATCGGCCCCACGGGCGTCGGCAAGACGGAGATCGCGCGGCGCCTCGCGCGCCTCGTGGACGCGCCGTTCGTGAAAGTCGAGGCCTCGAAGTTCACGGAGGTGGGGTACGTCGGGCGCGACGTCGACTCCATCGCGCGCGATCTCGTGGAGGCGGCGATCCGGCTCGTGAAGGACGAGCGCCGCGCGCGCGTGGCGGACCGCGCGGCCGCCGCGGCGGAGGAACGGCTCGTGGACCTCCTCGTGACATCTTTGTCGGCCGGACCGGCAGGCCGTGCGGATGCGGGAGCGAGCGCGGGCCTGCAGGACGGGCGGGACCGGATCCGCCGCGACCTCCGCGAAGGCAAGCACGAAGCGCGCGAGGTCGAGATCGAGGTCACGGACGAGAGGACGCCTCAAATCTCCGTCATGACGCCGCAGGGCCTCGAGGAGATGGGGATCGACCTGCCGGGCATGCTCCCGAATCTTTTCGGCGCACAGAAAAAAAAGAAGGTGAAGCTGCCCGTGTCCGACGCCCGACCACTTCTCGTGACGCGCGAGGCCGACGCGTTGTCCGACGAGGCGACCGTGCCCGAGGAGGCCGTGAGGCGCGCGGAAGAGACGGGGATCGTGTTTCTGGACGAGATCGACAAGATCGCGGGCAAGGAGGGGGCCCGCGGCGGGCCCGACGTCTCGCGCGAAGGCGTCCAGCGGGATCTCCTCCCCCTCGTCGAGGGGACGACGGTCAAGACGAAACACGGGATGGTGAAGACGGACCACGTCCTGTTCATCGCGGCCGGGGCCTTCCACGTCGCCAAGCCGTCGGACATGATCCCCGAGCTGCAGGGCCGTTTTCCGATCCGGGTCGCGCTCGATTCGCTCACCGACGAGGACTTCCTGCGCATCCTCACCGAGCCCGAGCACGCCCTCCCGAAGCAGTCCGCGGCGCTTCTCGCGGCGGACGGCATCGAGCTCGTGTTCGCCGACGACGGCCTCGGGGAGATCGCGCGCGCCGCGGCCGAGGTGAACCGGAATCTCGAGAACATCGGCGCCCGGCGTCTTCACACGATCCTCGAGACGGTGCTCGAGGAGATCTCCTTCGCGGGGCCGGATGCCGCGGGCGCGCGGATCGTCGTGGATCGGCCGTACGTCGAGCGGGCGCTCAAGGGCCTGGTGAGGGATCGCGACCTCTCGCGTTTCGTGTTGTAGGCGGACTTCCAGGAAATGAGGATTTCTCTCTTTTTTCTGTCCCTCTCCCTGCTCACCGGATGCGGGCGAAAGCTCGCGCCCGAGCCGCCACTGCAGGTCCTGCCGGCCCGCGTCGAGCCCGTGCGCCTCTCGCAGGAGGGTTCGGACGTCGTCCTGAGGTTCCCCTACCCGTCGCAGACGAACGCGGGCGGGACGCTCACGAATCTCACGGGCGTGACGGTGTATCGCGAGCTCATCGGGGCGCGGGAAGGCGAAAGGCCGCCGGAGGCGCCGAAAGACGCGGCGGTGCGCGCGCGCGAGGAAAAGGGGTTCCGCGCGCGCGCCGAGGCGATCCGGAAGCTCACGCGCACGGAGGTCGACGCGGCCACGGTGGGCGCGGACGTCGTCGTGAGGGATCCGCTCGTGCCCCTTTATCGCGAGGGGCGCATCGGACGCGTGTTTCTGCGGTACGGCGTGACGGCCACGCGGGACAAGAAGAGAGCCTCCGAGCTGTCACCGCTGGTCGCGCTCCTGCCGCGCGTCCCGCCGGACCGGCCGTTCCGAGTCGTCCCGACCGTCGAGGAGGCGCGCGTGTGCCTCGACTGGAGCGCCCCCTTCGCCATGCTCGACGGCGTCCGCCCCGCGGTGATCGCGGGTTACGCGGTCTACCGGCGGGACGCCGGGGATGAGGAGTACGAGGACCGCCCGCTGGGCGTCGTGATCGGCGCGACGACGTACGTCGACGCGACGGTCGTGCCCGACCGGAAGTACGTCTACACGGTGCGCGCGGCGCCCGTCGCGGAGCTGCCTCTCGTTCTCGGCCCGGCGTCCGACGAGGTGCCGGTGTCGACGGCGGACGTGTTTCCGCCGGACGCTCCGGACGGCGTCCTCATCCTCGCGGAGGCGGGCGGAACGCGTCTCGTGTGGAACCCGAGCCTGGTCGGCGACCTTGCCTCCTATCGCGTCTACCGCCGGGAGGGCGGCGCGTGGAAACGGATCGCGCAGGACCTCAAGGATCCCGTCTACTTCGACGCCGGCGTCTTGGCGAGGGAATACGGCGTGACGGCCGTGGACAAGTCGGACAACGAGAGCGCGATCGGGACGGCGAAGTGACCCGGGAGACGCGCCCGTCACCTTTCGGCTCGCTGCCTTACGCATTCACGAAGATGAGCGGAGCGGGAAACGACTTCCTGGTCTTCGGGGCGCGCGTCGAGAGAGGCCCGCTTGAGACCGAGGCGATCCGCCGGCTCTGCCGCCGAGGCACGGGTGTCGGCGCGGACGGAGTCCTCTTCGTCTTCGCGGAGCATCCCGGAGACCCGTCCTCGAGGATCGTGGCCGATTACGTCAACGCAGATGGCTCGGTGGGCCGGTTCTGCGGAAACGGGACGCGGTGCGCGGCACGGTTCGCGGTCCTCAGGGGCCTGGCGCGCCCTTCTCTCGTCGTCGCGACGGGCTGGGGCGCCGTCGGCGCGACCGTGCAAGGCGATGGGAGCGTCGCACTCGCGTTGCCCGAGCCGGTGGCGGTGGGACGCGCGGTGCCGTCGCTCGACGCGGCGGGCGAGACGCTTGAGCGCGACGCGTTCGCCCTGGCCGTGGGCGTGCCGCACGTCGTTTCGTACGTGAAGGCGGGCGTCGACCTCGATGTCCTCGACCTCTCGATTCTCGGACCCCTACACCGCCGCCACCCCGCGATGCGCGAGGGTGCGAACGCGAATTTCGTCAAGGTGCTCTCTCCATCGCGCCTCGCGGTGAGGACCTGGGAGCGCGGTGTCGAGGCCGAGACGCTCGCGTGCGGCTCGGGCGCGGTCGCGTCGGCGGTCGTGACGAGCTTCCTCACGGGCGCAAGCCCGCCGATCTCGGTCGCGACGCGCTCGGGCGAGACGCTGGAGGTGTCCTTCGTGAGGGACGGCGAGGTGGCCCGCGACGTCACGCTCACCGGCGACGCGCGCGTCGTCTTCGAGGGTACGCTGGAAGAAAAGCCTGGGCCCAGCCCTTGCTAGAGTCTTTTTCAGGCCCATCGACCTGCCCCGTTGGCGCCTGGCGGCGCCGGGTGGGGCGGGCGCACGTATACTCGCAATCCGGACCGTTTTTTCGAAGGAGTCCCCGATGTCTTTCTCCAGAATCCGTCTCCAAATGGTCGCCGCTCTGGCCGCGGCCCTCACGCTCGCCTTCGCCCCGGCCCTCCTCGCGCAGGCCCCGGCTCCGGCTCCCGCCAAAGCGGCCGACACGGCGTCCGGACCGAAGCTCGTCGTCCCCGAGGACAAGAAGGACGTCGGAACGGTGCCGAAGGGCGAGCCCATCAAGCACGTGTTCATCCTCAGGAACACGGGCAAGTCCGACCTCCACGTGACGGATGTGAAGCCCTCGTGCGGCTGCACCGTGCCGGAGTTCGACAAGGTGATTAAGCCCGGCGGCGAGGGGAAGGTGACCCTCACGGTCGACACGAAGAACTTCTCCGGGCCCATCTCGAAGACGGCCCTTCTCCTGACGGACGACCCGTCGACGCCGCAGATGACGCTCTTCCTCTCGGCGAACGTGAAGCCCTTCATCGAGGCACTGCCGTACGGCTTTTTCCGCATCACGGCGCTCTCGGGCGAGGCGGCCTCGTCCGAGGTCGTGCTCGTGTCGGACGAGCCTGAGTTCAAGCCGACGAAGATCGAAACGCCCAACTCCTTCCTCAAGGCCACGCTCTCTCCCGTGCCCGAGAAAGAGCTCATCAAGGACAAGAACCCGAATCAATGGAAGATCACCCTGACGGCCGCGCCCGACGCGCCGGAGGGGATCCTCGGCGGGATCGTGAAGGTCGCAACCGGCGTCAAGCGCCAGCCCGAGATCGAGATTTCGGTGTCGGGCTTCGTGAAGCCCGCCGTCTCGGTCACGCCGGTCTCGATCAACTTCGGGAACTTCGACCCGAAGGGCGATGCCGTGAAGCGGAACGTCATGATCGTCAACAACAACGCGCAGGCGGCGAGCTTCGCCGTCACGAAGGTCGAGACGAACGTGCCCGGCATCTCGGCCGAGATCGTGCCCGTCGACAAGTCGCGCGTACAGGTCGTTCTCACGGTCGACCAGAAGATCAAGAAGGGCGTCTTCGAGGGCGAGCTCCTCATCAAGACGACCGACAAGACCAAGAGCGACGTGAAAGTGCCCCTGAAGGGCGTCATTCTCTGAGCCGCCGGGCCGAAAGCTGACGGTCGAGGCGGGGGCGCAGGGCGCCCCCGCTTTTCATTTGCGGGGAGGAAGGGTCTTGTAAACGGGGGGAGGCGGCGCGGTGAGGGCGACCTCGTGGAGCGGCGGATACTTCTGCCGCGCGGCCTCTTCTGAGATGAGTCGGAACATTTTGAGGATGGCCAGCCGCCTCTCGTGCTGGTGCCGGGCGGCCACCGGGGAGAGGATCGCCGCGAACGGCGAGTCCGAATCGTAGTGGGAGGCGAGGTAGAGGTCGGTAACGCCGTTCGGAACGGACTCCAGCCCGAAGGTGAAGGAGAGCCGCTCGATACCCTTGTCGAGGATGTCGGCATCGTCGGAACGCACGAGAAACGAGAGCATGTCGGGCGGCGCGGCGACGATCACCGAGAGGTCGAGGTGCCGGGGCCCCTCGGAGGTCGTCGCCTCGAGCGAGAGGACATCGCCTTTTTCGGCGGTCGGGCCCTTCTTGTAGTGGGCGCCGCGCGGCTTCAGCTTCGGCGAGTCCGCGAAGAACCACGCCGCGGCGTATTCGGGCGCCACGAGGAGCCGCCACACGATGGAGCGAGGCGCGTGGATCGAAACGCAATCCTCCCCCTGAAAGGTCGCCAGGGGGGTGTCGGAGAGGGCGCGCGCGCGCGCCGCCCAGGGGTCGGCCTGGGCGCGGGCGAGGCCGGGCACGAAACACACGGTGAGAAGAGCCGCGGAAAACGGCCACCTCGAGGTTGCCATCGCTTACTTCTTCGCCGGCTGGGGGCGCAGAATCTCGAGCCAGTCGAACGCGGCCGAGAGCGTGCGCTCGTCGGTGGCGCCGCTCACGCGGTCCTTCGGAGACTCGGCGTACACGAAGACGAACTTGAGCTCGTTCGCGCCCCTCTTCCAGAGCGCGCGGGGGACGGCGATCGCGTAGACCCGCGGCTCGCCGCCAAGAGTGAGCACGTCGGTCTTCTGGTCGTTCACGAACAGCGTGAGCGTCTGGGGCGGGGCTCCCGGGAAGACGAACGGCCAGCACCGGAAGCGCACGAGGCGGTCGCCGTCGGCGCGGCTCACGATCGAGACGCGCGCCTCGCGGCCGTGGGCCCAGACGAACGTGTCGCCGAGCTCGGTCTTCTCGAAACCGTCCCAGCCCGCGCCGAGCGCGCCCGTCGTCGTCTCGGGATCGAAGTTGAGGGAGCGGGTCTCCTCGGGCGTGCGGCAGGCTCCCGTGAGGATCAATCCGAAAAGGACGAGGGGCGCCGCGAAGGCCGTCGAGAAGGCGCGGAACCACACGCGTCTCATCGGGCGGCAGCCTCGTGCCGCACTTCGACGCCGGTTGCGACGAAGACGACGCCCGTCTCGGCGGCGCGGGCGCGCCCCTCGGCCGCGAGAAAACCGCCCGCGAGGTCCTGGGGGAGCTTGAAGGACCCGTCGG
>CALAQS010000326.1 GCA_937888435.1 uncultured Acidobacteriota bacterium | reverse complement strand
CGCGCAGGTTCTTCTTCACGACGCGTTCACTCTTCTTCTTCGCCGAATCGATCGTGTAGTCGAGCGTGGCGTCGAGCGCCATCCAGCAGGACACCGGGCGGCCGCCTGAGAGCGCCGGCGTGAAGCGCCACTTCGAGGCGAACTGCCTCAGCCAGATCCCGAGGAGCGGTTCCGTTTCGCCGGTGGGCAGGAACCGGGTGACCGCGCCCTGCTCCGAAACCTCGACGAGCGCCGTCGTACGGGCTCTCACGCGCGCCTTCTCGAAGCTCCACGGTGTCTTCTCGGGCGACGGAAGCACGTCCATGTCCTCGATCGAGACGGCCGCAGAGTCCTTCGGTTCTATGTCGTGTGCGTATCGCGTCATCCACGCGTCGCCGGAGGTGTCGCGAACCGTGGGAACGAGCGGATCGTCCTTGCGCAGTGCCTCGAGCGTGAAGGCGGCGAAGATCGCCTTCTCGAGCGAGATCGCGAGGTCGATGGAGTAGGTCGCCCAGGTCGGAACGGGCTGTCCGCCCTTCTTCGCGGGCGCAAACCGCCAGCGGGGGACGAGGGCCGCGAGCGGCGCGGCGAGGCCCTTGAGCGGCGGCTCGATCGGAACGGCCTCGACGGCGCGCCCCGTCTCGAGGAGATGGACCGCGAGGACGAGCGGTTGGCGCGTGTCGAGATCCGGCGGATTCGTCCGCTCGGCGAGCCTCGGCGCCTCGTCGACCGCCCGGAAGAGCGGGTGAACGTACGCGACCTCGGCGGGCGTGAGGCGCACCGCATCGGGCAGCGCCTCGACGGGCCGGGGCGCGGGCGTCTGCGCGTGCGCGAGGACCGCACCCGTAAGCATCGCGGCGGCGACGAGGAAAATGGGCCGCATCGGCAGGATTCTAGCGGCTGGCAAGGTTGGGCAGCCCGTCACTTCGCTTCCGCCCAGTTCCGGCCCGTTCCGACGGCTACCGTGAGAGGCACGAGGAGCGCCGCCGCGCCTTCCATCGTCTCCTTTGCGAGCGCCGCCGTCTTATCTGCGAGAGCCTCCGGGCACTCCAGAACGAGCTCGTCGTGCACCTGCAGGAGAAGGCGCGCGCCGGGAATCTCGCGCTCGAGCGCGGAGCCGAGATTGATCATCGCCTTCTTGATGAGATCGGCCGCCGAGCCCTGGAACGGCGCGTTCATCGCCATCCGCTCCGCGTTCGCGCGCACGTTGTGGTTGCGGTCGTGGAGGCCGGGAATGGGCCGCACGCGGCCGAAGATCGTCTCGGTGCCCCCGGTCGCGCGCGCCTTCTCGAGGATCGCGTCGAGGCACGCGCGAATCCTCGGGAACCGGTCGAAATAGGCGGCGATGAACGCCTTCGCCTCGGCGCGCGGCACTCCGAGCTGCGCGGCCAGCGCGAACGGTCCCATGCCGTAGAGCACGCCGAAGTTGATCGTCTTGGCGCCGCGCCTCTGGCTCGCGGTGACGGCCTCCGGGGCGAGGGAGAAGATCTTCGCCGCCGTCGCTCGGTGGACGTCCTCCCCGCGCCGGAACACTTCGAGCAGCGCCTCGTCGCCCGAGAGGTGCGCGAGCAGGCGCAGCTCGATCTGGGAATAGTCGGCGGCCACGAGAACGCTCCCCCGAGCCGCGACGAAGGCGCGGCGGATCGCAAGGCCCGCCTCCGTGCGTACCGGGATGTTCTGGAGGTTCGGCGCGTTCGACGAGAGGCGCCCCGTCGCGGCGACCGCCTGGTCGTAGCGCGTGTGGATGCGCCCGTCTTTCGCGATCGCGAAGGGAAGCGCGTCGACGTACGTGCCCTTGAGCTTCGAGATCTCGCGCCATTCGAGGACGAGGAGAGGCACCGGCCCGGAAGAAAGCGCGGCCAGCTCTTCGAGCACGTCGGAGCCAGTCGCCCACGATTTCGTCTTGGCCGTCTTCTTCACCGCCGGGTAACCGAGCTTCTCGAACAGGATCCGGCCGAGCTGAGGCGGCGACCCGATGTTGAAAGGCTCTCCCGCGGCCTCGTGGATCTTCCGTTCGAGGGCGGCGAGGCGCGCGTCGAACTCCTTCGACATCACGGCCAGGACTCCCCGGTCCACCGCGACGCCCGCGATCTCCATGCGCGCGAGGACCGGGACGAGCGGCAGCTCGATGTCCTCGAGGACGCGCGCAAGAGGCGAGCCCTCAACGAGGCGCGGAAGGAGCGCGTCCATGAGCGCGAGCGGGAGGCGCGCGCGGGGAGCGAGCCACCGCCGGCCGGCTTCCGACGCGAGAGCGTCGAGCGTGGCGGGCTCGCCACCGGCGAGCTCCTTCAGCGGCGGGACGGCCTCCGGCGGGAGGTTCAGGATGCCGCGCGCGTCGCCGCCGAGGTCGTGCGCGTGGAGGCCCGGCGATACCACGTAGCTCGCGAGCATGGAATCGGAGACCCGCGCGGGAGGCGCGATCCCGAGCGCGTCGGCCGCGAGAAAAAGGCGTTTGGCGTCGTGGGCCACGACACCAACGCGCGCGAAGAGCTCGCCGAGCGCCCGCGCCCCCGCTTCGTCGAGGGCGAAGGCGGCGGTCTCGCCGCCCGGCACGGCCACGACCGCCGCGAGCGGGGGCGCCGGCCAGGGGCTGCCCGGAGCGCACTCCACGTGAACCGCGGCGCGACCCGCTTTCCTGGCCGCGGCGACGAGCGAAGCGAGGCCCGGGGCAGACGACTCCCACCGAGGGGTCTCGCTGGCTTCCCGGGGCAGGGACGCATCGTCGAACAGCGAGAGCGTCGCCTCGGCCGTCGCCTTCGCGGGAGCGAGCGGCCGGGATTCGAGCAGCTCCTTCCTCAGCTTCGCGAAACCCAGCTCCTCGTAGAACGCCGCGAGGTCCTTCACGGCTTCGTCGCCGAGCGGGCGGATGCGGAAATGCTCGAGGAGCTCCGCGGCGGGCGCCGGGAGCGGCCGGTCGCAGCGGACCGTCGCAAGCGTCCGCGAGCGGTACGCCTCCTCGCGCCCCGCGGCGAGGAGCTCCTTCCGCTTGCCCTTGACTTCCTCGAGACGCGCGTAGATCGCGTCGAGGGAGCCGAACGCCCCGATGAGCTCCTTGGCGGTCTTCTCGCCGACGCCCTTGACGCCCGGGATGTTGTCCGACGAGTCGCCCATGAGCGCGAGGACGTCGACGACCTGGGAGGGAGTCACACCGAAGAACTCCAGGACGCCCTTCTCGTCGAGGAGCACTTCCTTCGAGGGATGCCACACGACGACGTCGGGGTCCTTCACGAGCTGGAAGAGATCCTTGTCGGCCGAGCAGATCTCGGCGCGCATCCCGGAAGAGGCGGCCGCGACGGCGATCGAGCCGATGAGATCGTCCGCTTCGTAGCCCGCCTCTTCGACGACGGCGAGGCCGAGCAGGCGGCAGAGTCTCTTTGCGTCCTCGATCTGCGGCACGAGGTCGTCGGGCATCGCCTGCCGCTGGGCCTTGTAGGTCGCGTCCATCTCCTCGCGGAACGTCTTCTCGTACCGGTCGAAGGCCACCGCGACCGCGTCGGGCTTGCGCACCTCGCGGTATTTCCGCCACATGTTCAGGAAGCCGTAGACCGCGTTCGTCGGCCTGCCTCCGGGACCGGTCAACCCTCGGATCGCGTAGAACGCGCGATAGAGATAGTTCGAGGCGTCGAGGAGCGCGAGCGTCGCCATTGGCGCGAGTCTATCCGCCGCCGCGACCTCTCACGGCGCCTGGGAGACGTCCACGTCAGCCGGCGCGAGGTCGCGGCGTGAGAGGCGCAGAGTAAGGCGGACCGTGGGCCACACGGGAGGTTCCGCGGCCAGCCGCAGGTGGACGGGCCCGCTCGGCGGCGCGGCCGCCACGGCCGCGTTCACGGCGGCGATCTCCACGGGACCATACGCGTAACGGTAGGGGCCGCGCGCGTCGCGCTCGGCATGCCAGCGCCCGTCGTCCAGCGTGAAGAGGAGCAGGACGGCGGCCGCCGCGAGGGCGGGCTCCCGGGCCCTTTCGGGAAGAGTCGCCGCGAAAGCCGCCAGGCCCGCGACCGCCGCCGCGAGGAGCGCCGGCACGAGACACGCGAGGAAGCGGGCCTCCACGGGATACGCGTCGAGCGACATCAGAAGCACCGGCCAGAACGCGAAGATCGCGAACGCCCGGCGCGTCAGACCGCCTGGAAGAACGAGCGCGAGGAAGAGGCCCAGTAGCACGAACGAGGTGGGCCATGTGCCGAGCGTCCAGTCGTCGCGCAGAAAACTCCAGAACGCCGCCAGCTTCGCGAGCGGGTTTCGCGCGGGCACGTCCGTGGGTTGAAAAATCTGTCGGTACCAGCCTCGCACGTTCGCGGGATCGAGACACCACCCGGTGACAGGCATGAACCCGAAGAGGACGAGATCGCGGAAAGTTGCGGACGCGCCGATCCACGCTTCCGAGAGAGTCTGCCGGCGAGCGGCGCCGAGGAAAATGAAGAGGACGAGCGCCCCCCACGCGGCGTTCGGCACGCTCGGTGCGTGAGAGGCGAGAGCGTCTCTCCCGCGCGCCTCGAGAAACACCCGGAGCACCGCGAGAGCCGCCGAAAGAATGAGGATTCCCGCGCCCGCGCCGCTCAGCAGGAGCGCGCGTGCCGCCGCCCCGAGGCGCCGTCGCGCCTCCGGGGTCTCCTCGACGAGGACGACCGCGAGAAACGTCGCGAGGACGAAGAATCCGAAGTGATACTTCAGGAAAAAGAGCGCCGCTCCGACGAGAAACGCGACCCGCTGCGGCCGACGCCGGGGATGCCGCGCAAAAAAGAGCCACGCGAGGAGCGCGACGAAGCCGCCGAGGCTCTCGAGCATGGGCCACGCGGAGGTCTCGAGGAGCATCGGAGATCGCAGGAAGAGAGTCGCGACGAAGAGAAAGGTCGCGGCCTGAGCGAGGAGTCCGCCGGGAACGAGCCGGCGTGCGAGGAGGAACGCCGCGGCTGGCGCGAGAGCGAAAGCGAAGAGGCTCGGCAGGCTCGCGGCGGAAAGCGATGGCCCGAACACCGCCTGGAATGGAGCGCTCACGAGCGCCCAGGCCGGCCCCCACCAGTGCCGGCTCAGGAGGAGACCCAGCGCGTCGAGCGGACGAAAGAGCCTCAAATCGTCGAAGAGGTCGAGGCCCTCCGTCGCGTGCAGGGCCGCGTCCCAGCCAAGGGAGGAAACGGGTGTTCGTGCGATCGCCTCGGACCGGAACGGGAGCGCGACGGCGAGCGCCAGCGGAACGAGAGCTGCGCCCAGCACTCCGTCGACGACCTCTTCCCGGCGCATCCGGCGCCGAGTCTATCGGCCCGGTTCGCCCGTACAATCGGGACGAGGGGGGTGTCGCCCCGATGTCCGCCGTCCCCGCCGCGTCCCGCGTTCCCCCTGCTCCGGCGGTGACGAACAACCGCGTCGCGGCGGCGCTTCTCGCGCTCGCAGCCGCGGAGCCGGGCGGACGCGCGGCGACCGAGTATCGCGCCGCAGCCCGGACTCTCCGGGGACTCGGCACGGATCTTTTCGGACGCCGCTTCGCGCTCGCGTCCCTGCCCGGCGTGTCGCTCCGAGCCGCCGACGCGATCGGCTCCTTCCTCGCATGCGGCTCGGACGAGAACGTCGACGATGCTCTCGCGGCGATGCTCGATCGCACAGATCCCGCGGCGGGGCGGAAGCGCGATTTCCTCTCACGCGCGGATACCGACCGGATTCTCTCCGCGCCCGGCGGGATCTGCCGGGCGGATCTGTGCGGCGACCTCCACCTTCACACCGACCGCTCCGACGGCCGGATGTCCCTCGCCTCGCTTCATCGCGCGCTCGAGCGCCGGGGGGACCGCTATGCGCTTCTCACGGACCATGCACGCGAGTGCGCCGTCGCGGGCGGCCTCTATCCCGCCGACTTCCGCGCGCAGCGGCGCGAGGTCGATCTCCTGAACGCGCGAGCCGAATCGGGATTCACGATGTTCCTCGGCGCGGAGGCGAACATCGCCGAGGACGGCACGCTCGACGTGACACCTCGGAGCGTGCCCGAAGTGTGCGCCGTCGTCGCATCGGTGCACACGGACCTCCGAAGCCCGCGCGACCAGACGGCGCGCCTCGTGCGAGCCGTCGAGACGCCCGGCGTCGCGATCCTGGGCCATCCGAAGGGCCGTCTCTACGACATGCGAAGCGGCGTCCGCGCGGACTGGCCGCGCGTTTTCGCGGCCGCCGCGGCACGTGGAGTGGCCATCGAGCTGAACGGCTGCCCGGAAAGGCTCGACCTCCCGCCCGCGCTCGCGGTGCTCGCCGTCGACTCGGGTTGCCTCTTCTCTCTCTCCTCGGACGCGCATGCCGCGCCGCACCTCTCGTTCCTCGACTTCGGCCTCGCCGTGGCGCGCCTGGCGTGCATCCCCGCCTCCCGCGTGGTCAACGCCTTCTCGCGTGACCGCTTCGCCGAGTGGCTGGAGGAACGGCGTGCGGCCGACCGCCCTCAGTCGTAATCGATCGACCCCGGATCGAACTGATCCCCCGTGTCCGGCCCGCTCCACGTCCCGTGGTTCAGGTCGTAGTGCCACCCGAAGGATGTGTACGGGAAGCGGATATACGTTCCGATCGCGAGCAGGACCTTCCCCCACCATTTCTTCTCCGGCACGCCCACCGCGAGGAGCGCTTCGCGAAGGTTGAGGCCGAGCTCGATCCCGACGTTGCGTTGCCGCAGCGGCGCCGCGGAATAGCGGTAACCCTTCGAGCCGTACGTGAGCGAGAGGAGCAGGAACCGCGCCGGCCCCGGCTTCACGCCGACGCGCGGCAAAAAACCCGCGAGTTTGAGGTCCGCCGAATAGATCTCCTTCGAGTAGTCGTCGCCGTAGCCGCCGTACCGGCAGCACGCGTCTGGAATCAGGGCCTTCACACGGCCGAAGCGCAGGCCGACCGTGTCCTTCAGGCCCCACGCGTCGAGGCCCGTCGCCAGGGTCGCCCCGAGCGCGTTTGCCGTGGCGTCCTCCCAGGAAAAGCCGTACTGGGAGAAGCCGTCTCCGATCTCGATGAGAGCGCCCGTCAGCACGGTGACGCCGAGCGCGAGGCCGCGCGCCTCGGCGGGTGTCTTGTCGAGCGACCGGTAGATGCCCTGAAGCGTGAGGGTCGAGAGGTAGCCGACGAAGATGTGCGACGCCTTGTCGGCTCCGCCCGCGTACGTGTCGCGCTGAAACCAGCGCTCGTTCGCGAACTCGAAGGACGACCTGCTCGACGTGCGCCACCAGGCGAAGTAACCGACGATCGGCGCGCCGATGAGGACGCTGGCGGTCACGAGCGCCGTCTTTTGATCGAAGAGGCGGGGCGGCGTCGGAACGGGGATCTCCGTGCGTACCGCCGCCGCAGGCGGCGGCGCCTCTTCGCCGAGATGAAAGCCGTCGGGAGCGGGTTGAAAAGCGTCCGCGGGCCGGTCGAAGCCGAGGACCGCGGCCGACAGCCGGCCCGAAAAGACCAAAGGGAGCGCGGCGAGGGCCGCGGCGCGACGCCGGGACCTCACAGGGTGAGGTGGCGGGTCTTCGCGAGAGCGTGCGTCTCCTCGAGAGCCTCCGTGGCCTTTCTCTCGAAGTTGTCGGCATCCTCGCGGAATCCCCGCGAAAGCTCCGGGTCGGACACGCCCGGCAGGTTGATCCTGACGTTCGCGAGCGCGCCGAGCGCCGCGCCGTGGAGGAGCAGCGCCGCGACCCACGCGTCGGACGCCGCGTTCGGGTTGCCCTTCCCGAGCACCAAAGGCGCCGTCTTCAGCGCCTCGTGCGCGAAGAACGCGGTCTGCATCGGTACGGTGGTCGCGAGGACGTTCGCCTCGTCGACCGCGCGTGTCCTTCGTGCCACGGCCTCCGGCGCGTCCTTCGGAAGCCGCCGCGCGGCCACGACGGCGTCGAAGGCCACCGTGTCCTCGTCCACGAGCTCGAGCAGGCGTACGCGGGCTTCTTCGAGGCGAAAGGCAAGCGGCTCGAGCTCCTGCCACGAGGCGCGGTATTTCTCCTTGCCCAGCGTGAGGCGGACGACCATCGCGAGAAGCGCCGCGCCCGTTGCTCCGGCCGCCGCCGCGGCCGAGCCGCCGCCCGGAGCCGGGGTGTCGGATGCGAGAGCGAGGGAGAAATCCGAGACGGAAAGTGCCACGAGAGCCGTCATGACGCGCGCGAGCCTAACAAATCGCCCCGAGAGACCACGTGCTCTCCTCCGGCGAGAACGTCCGACACGAGGTTGACGCCCCAGTGATAGACGAGGTGCTCGAGAGAGGGGGCGTCGAGGAGGACGATGTCGGCGCGCTTGCCCGGCTCGAGCGAGCCTCGCGCTTTCGCCTCGTCAACCGACGCGGCGGCGTTCAGCGTCATCGCCGTGAGCGTCTCCTCCGCGGTGAGGCCCATGCCCAGGGAGGCGAGGAATGCGACGGCCGGCAGCGACTCGGTGTACGAGGAGCCCGGATTGCAGTCCGTTCCGAGCGCGATGGCGACGCCTCGTTCGACCATGTGGCGCGCTCTCGCGTAGCGGTTCGTCCGCAAAAAGACGGACGTGCCCGGCAGCAGCGTCGCCACGACGCCGGAGCGGGCCATCGCCTCGATGCCTTCGTCCGTCGCGTAAAGGAGATGGTCCGCCGAGAGGGCGCCGACGTCGGCCGCGAGCGAGGCGCCGCCGAGTGGCGTCAGCTCGTCCGCGTGGACGCGCGGCCGGAGGCCGACGGCCTTCCCCGCCTCGAGAATCGCGCGCGACTCCTCGACTGAAAAGACGCCCTCCTCGCAGAACACGTCGACGAACCGCGCTCCACCGTCGGCGAGCGCGGGCAGGATCTCGGCGCGGCATTCCTCGACGTAACGGCGCTTGAGAGCGGAAGACCCGCGGCGCTCCGGCGGCACCTCGTGCGCGGGCAGCGCCGTGGGCGCGACGCCGACCGGATGGCCTTTCGCGCCCTTGAGCAGCGCGCGCAACTGCTTTTTCTCGTTCGCGAGGTCCAGGCCGTACCCCGTCTTCGCCTCGCAGAACGTCGTCCCGTGCCGCAGCATGAGGTCGAGCCGCGCGCGCACGTTCCGTGCGAGCGTCTCCTCGGAGGCGGCACGGGTCGTAGAGACCGTCGCGAGAATGCCGCCCCCCGCTGCCGCGATCGCGGCGTACGTCTCCCCTTTCAATCGGCGGTTGAACTCGTCCTCGCGGAATCCGTCCCAGGGCAGGTGCGTATGCGCGTCGACGAAGCCAGGCACGGCCGTCTTGCCGCTGCCGTCGAGGACCGTCTCCCCCGGCGCGGGGGCCTCACCGTAAAGCCTCACGAAATCCGCGTCGGGACCCGCGAAGACGATCCGCCCGTCTTCTGCGAGGAGCGCCGCGTCTTTCACACGTCGGATCGCGCCCTGGGCGGCGCCGGCGCGAGCCGAGACTCCCTCCGGCGTCGCCAGCTCGGCGAGATGCCGGACGGACAGCCGTTTCAGGCCGTCTCTCCCTCGCGCTTTTTCGGGCGATGGATTGAGAGCGAGCTTTCGGCCTCGTCCTCTTCCCTGTCGAAGTTCAGGACCTGCTGGAAGAGGTCGATCGTGCTCTGGAGCTTCAGCTGGAAGTTCCGCCGCTCCATGCGGAGCTCGCGGATCCTCTTCTCCGTGTCGGCCATCCGCACGAACGACTGCTGCACCATCCGTTCGGCTTTCGTCTCGGCCTCGCCCACGATGCGGCCGGCGTCCTTCTCGCTCGCCTCACGCAGGCTGTCGGCCGAGCGCTGGGCAAGGAGAAGCGTCTCCTTCAAGGTCACTTCCGTGTCGCGGTGGCGGGTGTTTTCTTCCTTGAGCCGCGCGTTCTCGCGCTCCAGCTCATCCAGCTCGCGCGCCATCTCCTCGAGGTCCTCGGAAAGGGTCTCGAGAAACTGCGTCACCTCGACCGCGTCGAAGCCGCGAAAGCGCTTCGGAAAGAGCCGTTTGCGGATCTCGAGCGCACTGATTGTGGGTCTCATGCGCTTGATTATAAACCCTTTGGACTCAAATCAATGCACGCGAAAATCGCGCCCCGGGTCGACAACCGCGAAGCGCCGGCGTCGAAACGGGTTCCTCATTCGCGGGAAGCGCGGTCCGCCGCCCCCCAGACCGCGCGCGAAGAGCCATGAGATCGGCAGGCCGCCGAGGACGAAGACGAGCCGCGCGAGGGAGCGCGACTGCTCGAGCTCTCCGAAGACGACGAGGGCGAGAGCGATCGCCGCAAAGCCGAGGCGCGTCATGGGCAAAACGCCGAAGAAATTCGTGGGCAGCGAGGGGCCTTCCAGCGTCCACGCGACGATGAGCGCGACGAGGGGCGGCGCGAAGCCGGCGCCGCCTCCGAAAGGCGAGGCGGGCAGGAGCCAAGCCGTCGCGACGCCGAGCACGGCCGCCGACGCGCTCGCGAGAAGAAGGAAGACTGCGAAGCGCCTCGAGCCCCAGCGCGGCTCGACCTCCGACCCGAAGCTCCAGACCAGGAGGAGATCCCAGAGAACCGAGAAAATCGAGATGTTGACGAGCGGGTACGTCACGAGGCGCCAGACCTCGCCCGCGAGGAAGCGACCCGGGAGGAGGGCGAGGGTGCTCGCTGCCCCGGGGACGAAGAGCGTCAGGAGGTAACCGGCGGCCGTCGCCGCGAGGACGCCGCGCGTCACGGGCGGGATGCGGCGCCAGCCGGGAGGGCCCGCCCACCGCAGCCTGTACGCCGGCCTCATCGCATCGAGGTTAGCATCGGGAGATCCGGCCGCGCGCTGTCCTCAGGCCCGCGGCCCGAAGATCGCGCTCCCGACGCGCACGAGCGTCGCGCCCTCCTCGACGGCGGCCTCGAAGTCGTCGCTCATCCCCATCGAGAGCTCCCGAAGTCCGAGCGTTTCGCCGAGGCGCCTGAGGGCCGCGAAATGCTCTCGCGTGTCCCCCGGCGGAGGGATCGTCATGAGCCCCCTGAGGTCGAGCGCCGGCAGCGCCTTCACGGACGAAACGAGCGCGGCGGCCGCCTCCGGCTCGACTCCCGACTTCGTGACTTCCCCGCCGAGGCGCACCTGAACGAGCACGGCGAGGCGCTTCCCCGCCGCCGCCGCGGCGCGATCGAGCCGTCGGGCGAGGTCCAGAGAATCGACCGTCTCGACGACGGAGGCGACTTTCACGGCGCGATTCGCCTTGTTCGACTGGATCGGGCCGATGAGATGTCCCGCGGAATCGGCCGGCAGATGCGGAAATTTCTCTTCCGCCTCCTGCACGCGGTTCTCGCCGAACGCGCGAACGCCGGCCGCATGGGCGAGGAGCAGGTCGGAGAGCGGATACGTCTTCCCGACCGCGACGAGGAGGACGCTCTCCGGCGCCCGGCCGCTCCGCGCGGCGGCCGCCGCGATGCGCCGCTGCACATCGGCGACGCGCGAGGCGATCTCCTCGGCCCGCGTCACGGTGCCGTCATCGCCCCGTCACCGCCGGGCGCGGGCCGCATCGAGCGCGCGGTTCGCGAGGGCGTCCGCCTCGCGGTTCTCCTCGCGCGGGACGTGTACGAGGCGGAGGCGTTCGATCCCGCGCGCTTTCCGCCGAGCCTCCTCGA
The DNA here is from genome assembly GCA_937888435.1 of uncultured Acidobacteriota bacterium. Lineage (GTDB taxonomy): Bacteria > Acidobacteriota > Thermoanaerobaculia > UBA5066 > UBA5066 > Fen-183. The sequence goes on along the minus strand of CALAQS010000326.1, from coordinate 30,562 downwards.
GGAATGCGGCGAGGTGCGGCGCCTTCATGCGGTACTCGCCGGAGAACTGGCGGAGGACGAGCTGGCTGTCGGCGCGGATCTCGACGTCCCGGGCGCCCGACGCGAGCGCGACGTCGAGAGCCGCGAGAAAGCCACGCCATTCCGCGACGTTGTTGGTCGCGGAGCCGAGCCTCTTCGAATCCGTGAGGCCCGCGGGAGACCAGACCCCGTACGACGAAGGGCCCGGATTCCCCCGCGACGCCCCGTCGAAATAGAGAACGAGGCGCTCTTTGCCCCTCACGGAATCCAGTAGAGGATTCTCTTGCAGCTTTCGCAGAAGACCGTCTCTTTCGAAAGCCTGAGATCCGAGAGGAGCTGCGGACGCAGGCGCACGTGACAGGCCGAGCAGGCAGCCGTCTGCGGTCCGACCATGTCGACCCGGGCCACCGCCACGCCGGCCCGCTTGTGCCTGATCTGCTCGAACGTCTTGAGGAGCCGCGGCTCGAGCTCGGCCCTGAGGGTCTTCGCCCGCGCGTTCGCCTGTGCGATCTCGGCGTCGAGGACGGCCTGTTCCGCCCGCCACTCCTTCATCTGCTCCTCATAGCCCGCTTCTTCCGCGGGAAACTCCTCGTCCCGCCGGTCCAGCTCGGTCGACGAACCGGCCACTGTCTCGTCGAGGGAAAGGAGCTCGTCCTCGCGGGTCCTCACCTCGCGCTTGATCCCGTCGATCTCGTTCAGAAGCGCGCTGTACTCGCGGCTCGTCTTCACCGACTGGAGCTGCTGCTGGTACTTCTTGAGCTGCTCGTTGAGATCCTCGACTTCGCTGTCGAGCGTCTTCTTGCGCTCCTCCGCCTGGGAGAGAACGACCCCCGCCGCCTCCCGCTGGCGCCGCGAATCGCGGTAGGCGGCTTCGATGTGGACGAGGTGGTCCGGGGTCTTGTCCCGGCGCTCGGTTTTCTGGTGAACCTCGAGAAGAACCTCCTGGAGAAGAAAAAGCCTGTCGAGCGGACTCGTCATCGTCGCGCTCACCTCGTCATCCCGATCATCCTGAACCCCCTAAAAACGAAAACGGACGCCACAAAGGCGCCCGGCTGGACGAATCCCCGGCACTCGAAAGCGCCCGTGGGATCGGAAGTGTTTCGTCGCGCCCGGATGTCGTGTCTCCCTCTCGGTCCCTCGCCGTCGGAACCGTCCGGTGGGTCCGCCTGGATTCGAACCAGGGACCCGCCGGTTATGAGCCGGTGGCTCTGACCGCTGAGCTACGGACCCCGACGGCCGAAGGGCGAATATAGCACGTTACTGCCCGACGTCCACGAACGGCCGCAACTTCTTGGCCCGGCTGGGGTGCCGGAGCTTCCGGAGCGCCTTGCTCTCGATCTGGCGGATGCGCTCCCGCGTCACGTTGAAGCTCTTCCCCACTTCCTCGAGCGTGTGCTCCGACCCGTCGCCGACCCCGAAGCGCATGCGCAGGACCTGCTCTTCGCGCGGGGTGAGCGTTTTCAGCGTGCGGCGCGTCTGGTCCTTGAGGTTCGCGACGATCACGGCGTCGATCGGCGAGATGACCTGCCGGTCCTCGATGAAATCGCCGAGATGCGAATCCTCCTCCTCGCCGATGGGCGTCTCGAGCGAGATCGGCTCCTGCGCGATCTTCATGATCTTGCGGACCTTCGAGGCCGGCATGTCCATGCGCTTGGCGATCTCCTCGGCGGTGGGCTCGCGGCCGAGCTCCTGCACGAGCGAACGCTGAGTGCGCGTGAGCTTGTTGATCGTCTCGATCATGTGGACCGGGATGCGGATCGTGCGCGCCTGGTCGGCGATCGCGCGCGTGATGGCCTGGCGGATCCACCACGTCGCGTACGTCGAGAACTTGTAGCCGCGGCGGTACTCGAACTTCTCGACGGCCTTCATGAGGCCGATGTTCCCCTCCTGGATGAGGTCGAGGAACTGGAGCCCGCGGTTCGTGTACTTCTTCGCGATCGAGACGACGAGCCTCAGGTTCGCGACGATCAGCTCCTGCTTGGCCTGGTCGGCCTCGCCCTCGCCCTCGCGGATGAGCTTCATCGTCCGCTTGATCTCGTCGTGGTCGATCCGGTACTTCTCCTCGAGCTCTTTGAGCATCTGCCGGTACTTCCCGACACGGCGCTTGTAGAAGTCGCGGCGGACCTCGTTCTTCTCCTTCTTGAGGTTCCCGAGGTCCTGTCGGATCGTGGCCTCGGGCATCGCGAACTGCCGGTCGAGGTCCTTCAGCATGTTCACCATGCGCAGGAGCGTGGCCGGCGTGAAGTCGATCGCGTGGATGAGGCGCGCAATCTCCGAGACGCGCCGGTCGATCGCCGGATCCACCACGGGGACGGGCTTCGTGGGCGGCACGGGCTTTCCCGCGGCCTTCGCCTTCGCGTGCACGAGCGCCTTGACCGTGAGCTTCTTCGGCTTCAGCGGCGGCCTCTTGCGGTCGGCCAGCTTGCGCAGCTCGCCGTCGAGCTTCGCGATCTTCTCGAAGTGCTTCTGAATCGACCCGATGCGGTTCGCGGTCTTCGGGTCGATCTCGTCGGCCTCCTCGAGCGCGGCAGCGGCGAATTCCAGGAACCCGCGCGCGACGTTCTTGTCCTTCTTGGCCTGCTCGACGATCTTCAGGATCTCGCCGAGGACGACCTTGTTCGTCGAGAGCGCGCGGTAGATCTTCGCTTCGCCGTTCTCGATGCGGCGGGCGATCGAGACCTCGCCCTCGCGGTCGAGCAGCTTCACGGTGCCCATCTCGCGCAGGTACATGCGCACCGGGTCATTCGTCTTCTCGACGGTCGTCGGGTCGGGCACCGTCGTCTCGGAGCCGGCGGCCGGCCCGGGCTTCTTCGTCGCCTTCTCGGGGACGTCCACGACCTCGATTCCGTAGTCCCCGAAGCGGATGTAGATCTCGTCCAGCTCGTCAGGGGCGTTCGCGAGCTCCTCGGGCAAGGCCTGATAGATCTCGTCGTAGAGCAGGTACCCGCGCTCCTTGCCGAGGTTGATCAGCGTTCTGACTTCGGGGTGTTTTTCTTCTACCGTCACCGACTTCTCGCTTCCACGCGCGTCCGGGATTTCCCGGCGCGCTTCAAGTCCGACTCGCGTTTTCCGCCTTAAGTTCCGCCTTCAGGCGCCGGATTTCCTCGACGAGGGCCTGCTTGCGGCGATAAGCCACCTCGCGCCCCTCTACGTTCCCGGCCGCCGCGGCGTTCTGGATCTCCGGCTGGAGGTTCCTCGCAGTCTCCTCCAGAAGACGTATCTTCAATTGCATCAATGGGATACGAATGCGGCTGAGCCCCTCCGAGCCCTCCGCGACCGCGCCTTCCGTCTTCAGGTTGCCCTCCCGCAAGAGGAGCTGAGCGGCGACGGCCCCCGCATCGACCCCAAGATGTGTCGTAAGCGACGAAAAATCAAGGGTTCCTGGTTGAGACGCAAACTCTTTTAGGACCGTAAGTATTTCTTTTGCAGCTGGATGCGTGAAAAACTCCAACGGTACTCGCTCGACAACCTGGATGCTGTCTGGCCAATCCGTTAGCAGTACCGACAGAACCCTCGCTTCCGAGCCGGGCAGTGCCTGTTGTGACACTGCAGGCAACTTTCTAACCCCCTCAGCCCCCAGATTCTTCCCGGGCGCGAAGGTGCTAAGGGAAACGCCCGCGCCGACGGCAAGAGTGGCGAGAAGTTCGTTTCTAAGGCCGGGGTCTTTTGCTTCTAAGAGAATCCTAACGGCCTCAGAAAGTCGCGCCGCGCGAACTTCAGGGTTCGCCGTCGTTCCCGGGATCCTGTTTAGGAGGCTTGCCACAAGGGGACGCGCTTCCGCAACGGCAGCCCGAAGGCTTTCAGCACCTTTTTCTCTCAAAAAGGAATCAGGGTCGTGGCCGTCCGGCAGCGCGAGGTGCCTCACGTTCACTCCACGCGAGAGGAGCAGCGGAAACGCCTTGTACGCGGCGGCGAGGCCCGGCGCGTCGCCGTCGTACGCGACGATCACCGTCGCAGCCTGTCGCCCGAGGAGGTCGGCCTGTGCGGGCGTGAGTGCCGTCCCCATCGAGGCGACCGCGTTCGAGGCGCCGGCGCGCTCGCACGCGATGCGGTCGAAATAGCCCTCGACGAGCAAGACGACGTCCTCCCTGCGGATCGCCTCTTTCGCGCGGTCGAGGCCGTAGAGGAGCTTGCCCTTCGAGAAGCGCGCCGTCTCCGGCGAATTGAGGTATTTCGGCTGATCGTCTCCGAAGGCGCGCGCGCCAAAACCCAGGATCTCGCCGCGCCCGTCGCGGATCTCGATCGTGAGGCGGTTGCGGAAGCGGTCGTACACGCGGCCCGTCTCCGGATTCCTCTGGAGGAGACCGGCGTCCAGCGCCGTGTCTTCCTGAACACGCGGAGCGAGCGACGTCTTCAGCGCGTCCCACGCGTCGAGGGCCGCGCCGAGGCCGTATGTGCGAGCGTCCTCGAGCGAGAGGCCGCGTTTTTCGAGGAGCGCTTTGGCGGCTTCGTGCCGGTCGAGGTTCGCGCGGAAAAAAGCGGCCGAAAGAGCGAGCGCCTCGGCCGCCCGCGTCTCTTTCCCGCGGTCAACGCGCGTGCCGCTCCGGCGCATCGGGAGCGTGATGCCGGCGAGGCGCGCGAGGTAGGCGACGGCCTCGGGAAACTCGAAGCGCTCGGTCTCTCTCACGAACGTGATCGCGTCGCCCTTGGCGCCGCATCCGAAGCAGTAATAGAAGCCCTTGTCGGGATGGACGTGAAAGGAAGGGGTCTTCTCGCTGTGGAACGGGCACAGGCCCTTCCACGAGCGGCCGGCCTTCTTGAGAGACGTCGCCGTGCCGACCAGTTGGACGAGGTCCGTCGCCGCGAGGACGTCGCGCTTGACGTCGTCCGTGATGTCGTAAACGGGCTCAGACATCCAGCCTCGCGATCGTGACCGCCTGGCCGCCTTCCTGCGCGTCGCCCCAGCGATACGACGCGACCCCGGGATGGGTTTGGAGGAACTCGCGCACGGCCGCCGCCAGGCGGCCCGTGCCGTGGCCGTGAACGAGGCGCAGCGCCGCCTTGCCGGAGAGAAGCGCGTCGTTGATCGCCTTCTCCACGACGGGCAGGGCTTCGTCGACGCGCTGGCCGACGAGGACGACCTCCGCCGTGGCGACGACCCCGGAAAGTGGCACCGGGGGAGTCGCCGCCCGGTTCGACGCGAGGGCGGCGGTCCGGACCGGAACCGCATGGCCTGCCGGGGCCGGGGACAGGGCGGCAGCTGCCACCTTGAGACGCTTGCCCTTCACCTCGACTTCGGCCACGCCCCGGGCCGCGTCGAGCGCGAGGAGCCGACCGGACGTGCCGAGGCTGGCGACACGGACTTCCATTCCGACGGCCACGGGCCCGACCTCGAGCGGAGGCTCTTCGTCCCCCCCGAAGAGAGAGAGTGCGGCCTCGCGCGCCGACTGCGTGACGGTCATGAGCGCGCCCCTCGAGATCGAGCGGCCCGCCTTCAGATCCTCGCGCATGCGCTCGAGCTCCTGCCGGGTCTTCTCGCGCAGCATCGCGAGCGCCCGGTCGATCTGCTCCTTCGCTTTTTCCTTCACGCGCGCCCGTTCGACGGCGAGTTCGGCGCGCTCCTTCTCGAGGTCGACGAGACGCGCGCCGGCCTTCTGGGCGGCCAGCTTCGCCTTGTCCCCCTCTTCGCGGGCGCGGCGCGTCTCGGTATCCAGGCGCGTGAGCGCCGCGTCAGCCGCTTCCCATTTCGCGCCGAGGCGCTTTTTCGCGGCCGAAAGGACCCGCGCCGGCAGGCCCGCCTTCTCCGCCACGGCGAGCGCGCGCGAGCGCCCGCTCGCGCCCGAGCGTATGCGGAACGTGGGCCGGCCGGCCTTCTCGTCGAACTCCATCGCCGCCGAGAGAACCCCGGGCCGGTCCTGCGCCCACTCCTTCACGACCGCCAGGTGCGTCGTGGCCACCGTGACGCCCCCTCGCGCGAGATCCTCCTCCAGCACGGCGATCGCGAGCGCGGCGCCTTCGTCGGGGTCCGTGCCGCTGCCGAGCTCGTCGACGAGCACGAGGCTCCTCGGCGTCGCCTCGGCGAGGACGCGTGCCGTGCGCGTCATCGCCGCCGCGAACGACGAGAGGTCGCCGAGGAGATCCTGCGCGTCGCCCGCGACGACGAGTACCTTGTCGAACACGGGGAGCGCCGAGCCCGCCGCGGCCGGGATCGCGAAGCCCGACTGCGCGAGGAGCGCGAAGAGGCCGACGGTTTTCATCGCGACGCTCTTGCCGCCCGCGTTCGGGCCGGACAGGAGGAGAAGGCGCGATCCCTCGGGCAGCTCGAGGTCCAGCGGCACCGCGTCGGCGTGGCGTTCCTCGAGCTCTCCGAAGACGTCCGCACGGAGATCCGCGAGGCGCCGGTCGAGAAGGGGATGGCGCGCCCCCCGAAGGACGAGCCGGTCCGAAAAGTCGGGGAAAACGCCCGCGACGCAGGACGAGAATTCCGCGCGCGCCTGATACGCGTCCACCTCGGTCAGCACCTCGACGGCGGCGAGGAGGTCCTCGCGCCGCGAAGAGAACCGCGCCGTGAGCGCCACCAGGATGCGGTACAGCTCCTCGCGCTCCTCCTCGACTGCCTCCGCGAGGGCGTTGTTGTCCTCGATGACAGCGAGCGGTTCGACGAAGATCGTCTGGCCCGAACCCGACCGCTCGTGCAGAAGCCCTCCCACCAGCTCGCGACGGTCCGTGCGCACGGGCAGGCAGTAGCGCCCGCCCTTCTCGGTGACGTACCCGCCCGTGAGCGCATCCGGATGCGTCCGTGCGACCTCCTCGAGCTTTCTGACGACTTCCTTGCGCAGGCGCTGGATCGACGAGCGGATCGCGTAAAGGCGCGCGGACGCCGTGTCCTTGATGCGCCCGTCGGGCTCGAACGTGGGCTCGCGCTCGCCGAGAAGGTCCTCGAACGACGCGAGAGGAAAAAGGAGGTCGGCGAGGTGGGAGAGCTCGAGGTCGGGCACGGGAACCGCGGTGCGAGCGCCTTCCGCCCGCTCGACGAGAAGGAAGAGGTCGAGGATGTCCTCCGGCGCGAGCGCGCGGCCCTGCGGGCCAAGTCGTGAGACCAGGGGCGCGCCTTCGTCGAGCCCGCCGAGCGGCACCGGGGGCCGGAGGGCGCGCCGGAGGACGAGGTCCCGCGTCACCCCGAGCCGGCGCACGACCTCGAACGCGTCCGGCGACGGCGCAGCGCCTAAGAGCCGGTCGCGCCCGCGCTCCGTGGCACAAAAACGCCCGGCGAGCCGAAGCGCGCCGGGCCAGTCGAGCTCAGAATGACTCACGGGACGGGAATCTACATCCCCGTGCGTCGCTCTTCAGCCAGCTTGCGGAGCATCTTCTTGCGGGCGGCGATGGCCTTGCGCTTGCGCTTGGCCGAGGGCTTCTCGTAGTGCTGACGCTTCTTGAGCTCGGAGAGGATTCCGGATTTCTCGCACTTGCGCTTGAATCGGCGCAGGGCGTTTTCGAACGATTCGTCTTCCTTGACGTGGATCAACGGCACTTCGGATCTCCCTCCTCTCCGGCCCCGAATGCCCGTGGAACCCGCCGTTCCCGAGGGCTTGGGCAAACTCCACATGCTAGAGGCGGCGGCGCCCAAGGTCAACGTGCCTCTTCGGGGTCCCGTTTCATGGCGCTGTCCGAATATAATGCCGTGAACACGACGCCGAAGGCCCCCGCGATGGCGCCGTCAGGAGACGTATGCCGGTCGACCCCGCCGCGACACGCCGCTTGATCGAATCGCTCTCCACGCATCTCGAGGATCACCTCGCGGCGTGGAAGTCGTCGCTCGTGGACGCGCGGCGAGACATCGAGGCGCTTCTCACGACCCTCTCGGACAAGATCCCGGCGCACGCCAAGCCGCTCCTCCCCGAGGACCTCGTGTCGCTGATGCTCGAGGACGTGATCCCCCCGGCGCCTCCGCCCGCGGCCGCCGCCGCTCCGGGCGCGCCGCAGGCCGACTGGACCGTCGTGCGCGGGTCGCTCGCCGCGATCGAGTCGGCCCGCTCACAGGTCGACGTCCTCTCGCGCTTTCTCACGCGCGTGAACGCGCATGCCTCGCGCGTGGCCCTTCTCGTTTTGCGCAACGACCGGCTCACCGGGTGGAAGTCCGTTGGCTTCGACGCGTCCGGCGGACGCGACGAGGCCGTGCGCGCGCTCGACCTCGGCGGCGAGGACGATCCGTTCGTCGCGGCGCTGCTCAAGTCGCAGCGCTCCATGCTCGCCGAGCCCCCCGACGAGTCCGCTCCGCTCCGCCGCGCCCTCTCCGGACAGGCGCCCGCACGCACGCTCCTCGTCCCCATGGTGATCCGAGACCGGCTCGCGGGCATCGTTTGCGCGGACGAGCTTCCGGGCGAGGAGGGCCGCCTGAACGAGGCCGCCGTCGAGGTCCTCACGTTCGTGACCGGGCTCGCCGTGGATCTCCTGGCCGCGCGCAAGAAGATCCCGTCTCCCTCCCTCACGCCCACCGGCGAGGCGATCCCGCGCTTCGAGCCACCGGGCGTGACGATGCGCGCGCCGGTTGCCGACTTCGAGTTCGCGACCCCTTCCGCCGCCCCGCCCGCTCCGGTACCGGCCCCTTCGCCGGCCGCGGTGCCGGCCGCGGCGCCGACGCGCTCGAGGTCGACCGACGCCGGCGAGGCCCTGCGTGCCATCGAGGAGGCGGCCAAGACGCGAATCCCTCAGGGGATCCGCTCCTTCTCGTCCGACCCCGGGCTGACGAGCGCGATTCCCACGATCGGAGCGGCACCCGCTCCCCCTCCGCCTTCGTTCCCGTCATTCCCTTCCGCTCCCGCCGTCGCGCCCGCGCCGCCGCCCCTGCCCGGGCCTGCCTCGTCGCCGCTCGCAAACGCCTCGACAGGCGATTTCACCGGCGCGTTCGAGGCCCTGCGCGCGTCTGGACGCGTCCCGGAGGGCGACGTGACGGCGCAGAAGCCGGTCCGCACCACGTCAGCCGTCATGCCGCCACGAGACCTGGCGAGTTCCCCCCGACCGATCTCGGGCTTCGTGCCCCGCAGCCGCGCCGTGGCGGCCGACAACCCGCAGCGTGCGCTCGACGACGCGCGCCGCCTCGCCCGTCTCCTCATCTCGGAGATCAAGCTCTACAACGAGAAGAAAGTCGAAGACGGCCGCGCCGCCAAAGACCTCTACGAGCGCCTCAAGGACGACATCGAAAGAAGCCGACAGGTTTACGACGAGCGCACGCCCGCCAACGTCCGACAGGACACGAACTTCTTCCACGACGAGCTCGTGCGCATCCTCGCCGACGGGCGGACCGAAGCGCTCGGCTCGGTGAGCTGAGCCGCTGATCCTCCGGGTTTTCCTTCTCGCGAGCGCGCTCGCCCTAGAGGGCGCTGCCCGGGCGGCCTCTCCCGACACGCCGGAGGCCCCACGGGAGCCGGAGGTCGTGCGCGAGCGGCTGCGCGCCGCGTCGGCCGCTCTCACGCGGGAGGACGGCTCCGCCGCGTCTCTCGTCGCGGGCCTCGACGCGTCGTCTCTCGGGCTCTCCGGCCTGCCCCCGTGGATCGCCCTCGCGGCCGGGCTCGCCCCGAAGACGACGGGCGTGAGCGCGCTCCTCGCGTTCGCGGCGAAAGAGCCCGGCGAGCCGTTCGCGCGCATCGCGCTCGGGGTGGCCGCGCGTCTCGCCGCGAGCCCCGAAGAGCGCGCGTCCGTGCGCGGCGCGCTTCTCGCCCAACCGGCGCCGCCCCCCTCTCGGCCGCGAGCCTTCATCGCGCGCGCGCTGGCCGATGCGCGTGTTCTCGGCGGCGAAGCCGGCCGCCAGCGCCTCGTCGAGCTCGCGGCCGTCTTTCCCGACGCACCCGCGCGCGCCGCCGACTTCTTCGACGACGCCACCCGCGACGCCTTCGACGCGGCTGTGCGCACGGCGCCCGCCGACATTCGCTTAAAAAGGGCACGCGCGCTCGTGAGCCGCGATCCGAAGGCGGCGTCCGCGCTCCTGCGCTCGCTCGGCGCCAGTCCGCCCGCCGCCTCGATTCCCGCGGCTGCCGATGCCTGGCTCGTCGCGGGAAGTCCGCGCGACGCCAAGCGCCTCCTCGCGCGCCTACGGGAAGCCCCGCTCGGCGAGGCGGCCGCGCTCCACATCTCCGCACTCTCGTGGCTCGTCGAGACGAGCCTCCTCGGCACGCCTGAATCCTCGCGGGCGCGCCGTGCGCACCGCGCACGCCGCGCCCGCCGCGCACGAGCTGTCCGGCCCGCGACGTCTCCCGCCCCAGTCTCCGAGAAGGAAAAGGCGGCCGCGTCAGAACGCCTCGCACGTCTCGACGCGCTCCTCGCGCGGCCACTGTCCGAAGAGGACCGCCGGCGGCTTCTCGACACCGGAACCCGTCTCGCCTTCAGAACCGCTCACGCCGAGGAGGCCCGCCGCCTCCTAACGCCCCTCGTGAGCCTCGACCCCGCAACCGAGGCCGGCGCATCGGAGTGGTTCGCCGAGGCCTGGACGCATTACATGGCCCACGACTTCGCGGGCGCCGCGCGCCTCCTCGACGAGCAGATCACGGCGTACCGTACGGTGTTCCTGAAGCGCCGGGCGACGTACTGGTCCGCGCGCGCCCACGAGCGAGGCGGCGACGCGAACACCGCGAAGGCGCTTTACGCGGGGCTCGTACCGGGCACCGTCCCCGACCTCTACGCGCGGTGGGCCGCCGCCGCGCTCGGCGTCACGCTGCCGGCCGCGCCGCCCGCCGTCGTCCCCGTGGACTCGGAGGACACTTCCGGCGTGCCGGGCGCGCCTTCGCGGGAGCTTCTCCGGTGCGGCTTTCCCGGCCTGGCCGAGGACGCCGCCGAAAGCGAGGGCTCGCTCGACCCGCTCTTCGCGGGCCGTACGGCCTCGGCCAGCGGCAACCACCGGCGCGCTGCCGCCATCCTGAAAAGGCGTTATCCGGAGCTGGGGACTCCGGAGGAGGGTGCCGTGCCTCCGGAAGCGCGGAGCGCGTATTACCCGCTCGCGGAGGCGGACCGGATCGCAGAGGCCGCGCGCGCCGCGGGCGTGCCCGCCTCGCTCCTCTTCGGCCTCATCCGGCAGGAGAGCGTCTTCACCGAGAACGCGAGGTCGCGCTCGGGCGCCCTCGGTCTCATGCAGGTCATGCCGTCGACCGGCCGCCTGCTCTACCGGAAGGAGAACGGGAAGGGACGCCCGGACCTCAACGACCCCGGCGCCAACCTTCGCCTGGGCGCGCGCTACCTCAGACAGCTCCTCGATGCTTTCCCGGGCGACACCGTCGCGGCGCTCGCGGCGTATAACGCGGGGCCGGGGCGCGTCCGCGCGTGGAAAAAGGCCTCGGGCCTCGCGCCGGAAGACGAGTTCCTAGAGTCGATCCCGTTCGGAGAAACGCGCCTCTACGTCAATCACGTCCTGTTCTACCAAGGCAGCTACGCCGCCCTTTACGGCTTCCCGCTCGAGGGAGCGCCGCCCGTCGCGTCGCCTCCGACAGCCGAGCCGAGGCCCTGACCGGTCCTCAGGCTGCGCCGGGAGCCCTTCCGGCGGGTTTCGCGGCCGCTTTGCGGCACGCGGCGCAAAGGCCGCGGATCTGATGAGAGTGCGACGTCGCGACGAAGTCATGCTCCCTGCAGACGGCCTCCTGGCGTTTCTCGATGGCTGCGTCGATGAACTCGATGACCCTGCCGCAGCTCGAGCATACGAGGTGGTCGTGGTGCTCGCCCTTGCGAAGCCTTTCGTAGCGATACTTCTCCTCGTTCAGCCGCACGCGCCCCACGAGGCCGCACCCGTGAAGAAGCTCGAGCGTCCGGTAGATCGTCGCGCGGCTGACCTTCGTTCCGCGGTCGCGCATGCGGATCACGAGATCCTCCGCGTCGAAATGCCGGTGGGCCGAGAAGATCTCGTCGAAGAGGGCGGTCCTCTCGCGCGTGACCTTCAGACCCTTTTTTCGCAGAAAGTCGTCGAAGACCCGGCGTTCGTCCGCGTATTGATTCACCCGCCAAAGATATCAGTCCTTCTGGCGGACGGGAATCCCTATCCGCGAGGGCGTCCACCCCCTCCCCGGATCATGCCGGCCCGCGCGTAAGATTCGGATAGATGTCTTTTGAGGCGGGTTCGTCGCGGCCGCTCGAGCGCATCGACCACTACCGAATCATGCGCAGGATCGCGCTCGGCGGCATGGCGGAAATCTTCGAGGCTGTGGACGAGAAGTCCGGCAGGACGGTCGCGCTCAAGAAAATCCTGCCGCACATCGCCACGGATCCCGACTTCCTCGACCGCTTTTTCCACGAGATCCGGATCCAGATCTCCCTCAAGCACCCGAACATCGTCGAGCTCGTGGATTGCAGCCCCACGCCGGAGCAGGCGTACATCGTCATGGAATACGTGGACGGCGGCGAGCTGAACGGCCTCAGGAAACAGTCCGGCCGCTTCCCCTGGGAGATCGCGCTCTTCGTCACGCGGGAGGCCCTCACCGGGCTCGCGGCGGCTCACGCGAAGGGCGTCATCCACCGCGACATCAAGCCGCAGAACATCATGTGGACGCGCGAAGGGTGCGTGAAGATCGGCGACTTCGGGATCAGCCACGCCGCGCACCTCACGCGCCTCACGCACACGGGCACGGTGGTCGGCACGCCCGCGCACATGTCGCCCGAGCAGGCGCGTGGGGAGGAGCTGGACGCGCGGACCGACCTTTTCTCGATGGGGACCGTCCTCTACGAGCTCCTCTGCGGGTACAACCCTTTCACGGCCGACTCCATCGCGTCCTCCCTCCGCCGCGTCGCGGACGTCGAGCCCGACCTGCCCTCACTTCTCGACCCGTCGATTCCTCCTTCCGTCGACACGTTTCTCAGAAAGCTCCATGCGAAGGATCGCTCCCGGCGCTTCGCGAGCGCGAACGCCGCGTGCGACGCCCTGGATACCCTCTACGAGAAGGAGGGCGGCACGCGGCCGGGAGTCCTCTTCCGGACGTTCCTCCAGAATCCCGCCGCCTTCGTCGCCGAGCGCAACAGTCGGCTGGCCAGGGAGTCCACCGCCTCCGCCGAACGCCTGCTCTCGGACGCGAACGCGCGCCCCGAGGAAGCGCTCTGGGCGGCGTACCGGACGGTCGCCTGCACGCCGGACGACCCCGCCGCCCAGACGCTCTTGCGCACCGCTGCGGGGCGCGCCGGGCAGCGCGAGACGCCGCTCGACAACGCGCGCATCCGCGAACTGGAGGAGGCGCTGAAAAAGGACCCCGACAACCTCGCCCTCCTCCTTCAGCTCGCGAAGCTCTACCGCCTCGAACACGATTTTCTGAACCTCATGCGCTTTTTCCGGAAGTTGCAGGCCCTCACGCCGCCCGACCCGTATATGCAGGGGCAGATCGCCTCTCTTCTCTCGGGCGGCGAGCCGACATCCGGATTCGCGACGCGCGCCGTGCCTTTCAGCGCGGGTGGGATGCCGCGCACCGTCCCTTCCATCCCGCGCGAGAAGACGAACCGCGCGAGCCTCCTCACCGCGGCTTTCGTCGTCGCCGCGCTCGCCATCGTCGGCGTGTGGTGGGCGAAGCGGGCACCGCACTTTCCGTCGGGAGAGCGCGGGCCGGCTCCCGCGACGGCGCCGGTCCTCGCCGTCGCGCCGGGCCGCCCGAGCGCGGGCGGGGACGTCACTCTCGAGCGCGTGCTGGAGCGCGGGGCGCTCCTCGAGCGCGAGGGCGGGGCGCCTGCCGCCCTCACGTTCTACGAGGACGCCGCCTCCCGGACGGCGCGGACCGAGTCCCGCGCCGTCCTTCTTTCGACGATCGCCGACCTCGCCGTCAAGACGCAGGACAAATCGCGCGCGCTCAAGGCCCTCGAGGCGCTGATCGAGATTCCCGCGTCGCGCGGCGAGGCTCTTCTGAAAAAGGGCGACGTCCTCGACACGCTCGGACAGAGCGACGCCGCCGAACGCGTCTTCGAGGAAGCGGCGCGCGCAGGCGACCCGGACGTGAGCGTTCGGGCGACCCTCCGGCTCGCCCGCGGCGCCGAGAGGGCCCAGAACGCGCTCCGCGCGACCACGCTCTACGAGGAGCTCCTCCTCAAGGCCCCGGTCTCCTCGCAGGCGGACCAGGCGCGCCTCGGCCTCGCGGCGCTCTACGGAACCGCGGGACGCCTTTCGGACGCGCGGCGGCTTTACGAGGAAGTCCTGAGGAACACGGCGCCCGCGAGCGACCCCCACAAGGCCGCCGAGGCCGGCATGAAGGCGCTCGAAAGCGCTCCGGCCGTGGAAAACCGAGGATGAAATCGCATCGCAAGGTCCTGACGCTTCATCTCCCCGGCAGAATCGGATTCGTGAACATCACCGGCGAGGTCCAGGCCGCGATCGACGAGAGCGGGGTCAAGGAAGGACTCTGCCTCGTCAACCCGATGCACGTCACGGCCTCGGTTTTCATCAACGACGACGAGGCTGGCCTTCACCGCGATTACGAGCGTTTTTTCGAGGCGCTCGTCCCCCACGACCCGGTCTCTGATTGGCGCCACAACGACACCGGTGAGGACAATGCCGACGCGCACATCAAGCGGCAGCTCATGGGCCGCGAGGTCGTCGTCGCCATCACGAAGGGGCGGCTGGACTTCGGCACGTGGGAGCGGATCTTCTACGGTGAGTGGGACGGCCGTCGCGACAAGCGCGTCCTCATCAAGATTCTAGGGGAGTAGATATAGGCTCTGCCGCAACCGGGCCGAGACATCAAACGAGACGCCCCCGAAGGTCCTCCAGATCTACCGCGAGGAGGTCAAGGTCGGGAAAGCTCCAGCACACGTCAAGGTCGAGAAGGGCTTCGTGGCGGCGATGGCCCGGGCAAACTGGCCGACCCATTACCTCGCCATGACGACGGTCACGGGCCCGAGCGAGGCCTGGTTCCTGACGGGCTACCCCTCCTTCGCCGCATGGGAGAAGGACCGGGAGGATACTGACAAGAACACCGCGCTCACCGCGGACCTCGACAGGCTCGTCGAGAAGGACGGAGAGCTGCTGACGAACGGGCGGAGCCTCGTCGCCTTCCTGCGCGAGGATCTGAGCGCGGGCGACCCCGTCGACATCGCGAAGATGCGGTACTTCCGCCTGCTCACGTTCCGAGTGCGCCCGGGACACGAGAGCGACTTCCAGGACTCCGTGAAGATCGTCCGGAGCGCCTACGAGAAAGCGAAGATCGAGCTGCCGTGGGCGGTCTACCAGATCTCGGGCGGGATGCCCGGCCCGACGTTCATGATCCTGCTTCCGATGAAATCGATATCCGAGATCGACGCCTCGATCTCACGCGCCGGGGCGATCCGGGAGGCCGAGGGCCCCGAGAACGAAAAGTCTCTCGCGAAGATGGCGTCCGACGGGTTCGCGACGGTCGAGAGCAACGTCTTCGCCTTCAGCCCCGCGATGAGCTATCCCTCGAAGGAGTTCGTCGCCCGGGACCCGGAGTTCTGGACGCCGAAAAAGGAGGCGAAGCCCGCCGCCGCCTCGAAGAAGGCCGGGGCCGGGCCGAAGGAGGAGGTCAAGCCGGCCGACAAGAAGTAGGCGCTTAGGCGCCCATCCGCGGCGCGACGATTACAACCCGCAGAATGATCGGGTCGAGTTTTTCACGCGTCGCCGGGCTTCTCCGCCTCCAAAGCGAGGTCTATGAGCGTGTCCGCGAGCCGCGTCGCGCCCAGGGTGTCTCCTCCGAGCGCCTCGGCGAAACGCGCACGCACGCTCGCCTCGCGCGCCTCGTCGCGAATCGGGCGGCCGGAGGCCTTCTTGACGGCGCCCACGCGCCGCGCCAGCTCGAGTCTCTGCGCCGCGAGCCGCGCGATGCCGCCGTCCACGACGTCGATCGCGCGCCGGATCCTCTCCACCGAGCCGCTCGCGCCGGGCAGGATGCCGAATTCGTCGAGCAGCTCCTCGAGATCCTCGGGTAAAAGAGCCTGCGGCCCGTCGGAGAGCGCGGACTCGGGGGCATCGTGGACCTCGATCATGAGTCCGTCCACACCCGCGCCCCACGCCGCGCGCGCGAGACCCGGCACGAGGTCGCGCCGGCCCGCGGCATGCGAGGGATCCGCGAAGAGCGGGAGATGCGTGAGGCTGCGCGCTACGAGGAGGCCGCCGAGGTCGAGTGTCCCGCGCGTCGCCTTCTCGAACGTGCGGATGCCACGCTCGCAGAGGATCACGTTCTTGCAGCCCGCGTCGAGCAGGTACTCGGCCGAGGAGAGCCACTCCTCGACGGTCGTTCCGAACCCGCGTTTCAGAAAGACGGGGCGGGAGCTTCTGCCCGCTTCCTTCAGGAGGTCGTAGTTCTGGCAGTTCCGCGCGCCGATCTGCAGCACGTCGACCCGCTCGGCCACCGGGACGACCTGCGCGGGCGCCATCACTTCCGTCACGATCGGGAGTCCCGCCGCGTCTCCCGCGTCCTTCAGCCAGCCGAGAGCTTCGAGGCCATGCCCCTGGAACGAATAGGGGGACGTGCGCGGCTTGAAGACGCCGCCGCGGAGCGCGGTCGCGCCGGCGCGCGCCACGGCGCGCGCGAGCCGCGCGACCTGCTCGGGCGATTCGACCGCGCACGGCCCCGCAATCACGGCGCGGTGGCCTCCGCCGACGACGAAGGGCCCAACGGCGACGATGCTCGGCTCGCGCACCTGGGTCACCTTCGGGAGGTCGCGCATCCGGGGTGGACGCACGAACTCCGGGGCGGGCCCGAGCCAGATCACGCGCTCTCCTGCCGCGGGCCGGCCCGTACCCGCCGCCGCGCGCGCGACGTTCTTCTCGGGCACGACCGCGAAGCCGCGGACCGGATCGCCCGGTGTGCCCGGCAGCGAGAGCAGCTCGGCGCCCGCTTCCGCGAGGGCCGACGATGCCCGCACGCCCGCGTAGAAAACAACGCGCGGCGCCGAAGAGTCGGGCGCGACGTCATCCCCCGGCACCGCATCCGCGGTCGCCCCGGCGCGGGCCAGTCGCCAGAAGCGCGTCGTGTTCGGGCGCACGTCCGACACGTCTTCCTCGAGAATGAGAAGGCCGGCCTCGAGCGCCGCCTCCTCCGAGCAGACGGCTGCCCGAGGCCCTCCCGCCTCCTTCACGCGAAACGCCGCGTACGCCGTGTCGTGCGTGTCGATCGGAATCGCGTCGAGGCGCGCGAGGAGATGGCGGCACTGCCTGAGCACCGCGGCCTGGGAATGGACCTCGCGCACGCTCTCGAGCGCGAGGCCCTCTGGCGCGGCGAGAACGAGCCTCACGGGCACTTCGATCTCGGCCTCGACGGCGATCGCGGACTCCAGCTCTGCCAGCGAGCGGGCGAGCGCGTCCAGGGACTCGAGGATCGGCCCGTCCACGCGGTTGACCGCGGGCAGCACGGCGCACGCGATCTCTCCGGCGAGGAGCGCGCGCAGCGTGCGTTCGAAGGTGGGGAAGGCCACCGGCTTCCCGCAACGCGCCGCCGCGCGGGCTGAGAAGGAGCCGGGCTGCCCCTGATAGCCCGCGAGCTCCGCCCCGCGCGGCGTCACCTTAGCGTCGCGTCCGCCCGCGTCGAGGCCGGCTCGCGCGTGATCTTCGCGTCCTCCAGGACGACCGGGTACGAGTAGCCGGCGCCGAAGTCGCGGTCGACATGAACGACGCCCTTTGCGACCACGATGTCGCCGACGGCCGCGCCGTCTTTAGTCGTCACCGTCAGGTCGTCGTCCTTCTTTTCACGTGAACCGGAGCCGTCGCGAATGTGAATCCAGTTCCGGCCCATGATCGAGGTGTTCGCCTTCACGACCTTGCCGCGCACGAACACGGTCTTGTCCTTAAGCGAAAGGCGCTCCGCAAAGATCTGCGCCACCGTGCGCGCGTCCTTGCCTTCGGCCTTCGCGACCACGACGTCACCGGCATCCGCCGGGCCGCCCGCCACCGCCGCGTGCTGCGCGGCCATTTGGGAGCGCGGCTGGGCTTCGGACGCGGAGCCGTGCGCCGAGACCGGCGCGGGGGGCGCGCCAGCCGACAGAGCGCCGGCCGTTCCGCCGCCGAGGTTGCCGAAGACGATGTGCTCGAATTTCCGGTTCAGCGTCTTGCTCTCGAAGCCGTCCATCGACATCGCGTTCGCGACGGTGACCCGGTCGCCCTTCTTCACGGACGTCTTCGTGACGGCGGCCCAGATCTCACTGCCGTCGGTCTTCAGCCGCATATACGTGTAGTCGGAGGCGTCAAGCGTCTCCTCGACGACTCCCGACACGGTAGCGAGAGCGGGCTGAGGCGCTTGGGGGATGACGGCGGCCGGAGCCGAAGCTTCGAGCGCGGCCCCGTGAGCGGGAGAGTCGGGGCCCGCCACGCGGGCAGCAGGAGCGGCGGGATTCTTGCCGCAACCCGCGAAAAGGACGAGCGCGAGGACGAGGGTGGATCGGCGCATGGGGACGGTCTCCTTTTTCCAGCCTCTTGATCTTGACAGAAGAAGGCCGCCCCGGGAGGGGCGGCCTTGGCGCGCAAACCACGCGGCAGGGTCAGGACTCGAGGAAGGAGGACACGGCGCGGTGCCACTGATCTTCGGATAGCAGGGCCGGGGGAGGCAGGACGAGCTCGCCGCCGTCCGCCGCCGCGAGGCCGAGCTCGCCTTCGAGGAAATGCGCGAGCCGCGTCTCATCGGCGTGGAACCAGGCGCGCGCCACCGCGCCCGTCGGGAAGCTGCGGTACGTGTCCGAGGCCGGCCGCACCGAGAAGAGCCAGCCTCTCCCGTAAGGCGAGGAGAGCACGAGGGACGGGTGGCGCGAGACGGCGCTGTTCACGGCCACCACCGTGCCCGTCACGGGTGAGGGGATGATCGCCGTCCGCGCGCCGCACGCGACCGTCACGGCCGCGCGCCCTGCGGCCAGCATGCTGCCCGGCTGCGGAAGCTGGATGGCGGTGACGCCGTGAAGGAGGTGTCCGGCGAGACCGTCGAGACCCACGCGCAGGCGGCCGCCGGTCTCTTCCAGCCACGCGTGGGCGGGCGTGTAACGGCGGCGCTCGGCGAGAACCAGGCCGTCGACTTCCACGAGGCCGAGTCGGCGTGCCCTGAGCCGTCGGATCGCCGACTCAGCCAGGCGATAGAGACCCCACCCCGCGAGGATGGGCACGAGGGCGACGGCGACGAAGGCGATGAGAAGCAAAAGGCGGATGAGGAGACCCGCCACGAAGATGATGGCTCCCTGCAAAAACATCAAGAGAGCTTCCATGATGCTCACCTCTCTTTCGGAACGACGTGGCACGTGGCGCAATCGTCGAATCCATGCGCGCTCTTGCCGTCGTGGCACTTGCCGCAGGCGACGCCCTTTTCCATGTCCTTGTGCAGGAGTCGGGGGCCCGCCTGGGCCTCGGAACGGGGGAGGATCGGGAACAGCGCCGGGTGGCAGGTCGTGCAGTCGGGCTTCGCTTGGTCGACGTGCGACGAGTGGCGGAACGTCACGACGCCCGGGCTCTCCGTTCCCTGTGGGAGAGCGCGGTCGTTCGGCAGGCGCGGGAGGCTGGCCGGGAGAACCGCCCCGGTCAACCCGAGCGTCAGAAGGATGGCGAAGAGTCGGAGATGCCTCATGACGGCCGCCTCACTTTCCCTCGAGGAACCGCCGGGCCAGCTCGTCCCAGTGGTCCTCGTCGAGAGCTCGCGCGATGCCGTGCACCGGCGTTCCGCCGTCCTGCAATACGACGCCGAGTTGCGGCGTGAGGCGTTGGGCGAGCTTCCCCGCCGCGGCGTCGAGGAACCGGCGGGCCGCGTCGCCCGAGAAGAGGTTCTTGAGGTTGCCGGTCAGCCAGCGCGGCTCGACCTTCATGAGCCAGCCGGCACCGTATGGGTCGCGCAGCGCGTCGGCCGGATGCGCGCGAACGGCTTCGTTCAACGCGATGACGTGGCCGTCGACCGGCGAGAGCACGTCGAGCGGCTGGCCGCCGGCCACGATCGTGAAGGCCTTCTGGCCCTGCCTCACCGGCGCGCCGATCTCGGGAAAACGCACCGTCTCGAGCGGGCCCACGAGCTTGTGGGCGAAGTCGTCGAGGCCGACCTCCACGGCGCCGCCCTCCGGGCGCGCCCAGGCGTGGCCGGCGTGCAGATGGACGCCGTTCGGAACCTGGAACCAGCCGAAGCCGAGGGCGTGCGCCGGAACCGCCTCCCCCTGGACGAAGCGCCAGAAGGGGATGAAGAGGAGGAGGTATGAGATCGCGAGGGCGTATTCCAGGGCCTTCGCCGTGTACGGGTTGAGGAGCTGGTATTCGTTCATGGCTCTTTCTCCCTCTCTCAGTGGGCGCCGCGCCAGTCGGGGTGCTCGTTCACCACCGGCATGCGATTCACGATCCAGCGGAAGATCAGGACGCCGATCGTCACGATCGTGAGTGACGTGATGACCTCGCCGGCGCTCGGGACGTAGCGGTCCGGGACGTTCCAGTTGAAGGCGATGAGCGAGACGTTAAAGCGGTTGAGGATCACGCCGAGAACCGTGAGGACGCCGGCGATCCGGGCCAGCCTCGCGCTCTTTCGCCGCGCTGCGAAGGCGAACACGAACGACGGCAGGAGGATGAAGCCGAGCATCTCGAAGAGATACCAGGCGCCCCAGCCGGTCGCGAGGAGGTCGAAGCGGCCGCTCGAAACGAGACCCTGCAGCCGGATGAAGAAGTACGCGAAAAGGACGATCGCGCCGCCCTTGGCGAGGGAGAGCGTGATGCGGTCGAGATCCACGGAGGCGGCCGGGTCGAGCCGGTCGTGGAACGCGCGGTGGGAAAGCGCGCTCTCCACGACCACCATGCCGATGCCCGCCGCGAGACTCGACACGAAGAAGAAAATCGGCAGGAACGGCGAGTACCAGAGCGGGTGCAGCTTGCCCGGCGTCATGAGGAAGAAGGCGCCGAGCGAGGACTGGTGGAGCGTCGAGAGCGTGACGCCGATGACGATGATGCCGATCGTCAGCGACCCGAGGAGCCGGCGCAGCTTGACGAGGCCGAGCCACTCGAGCGCGGCGGGCGCGAACTCGAGCCCGAGCACCATCAGATATAGAAAGACGCACCAGCCGACCTCGTACATGACGGCTGTCGTGCCGGGAGTCAGGAAGAACTGGTAAGGCAGCCGCCACGGCTGGCCGAGGTCCACGACGAGCCCGAAGAGGACGAGCGCGTACCCGAGAAACCCGGTCAGGATCGCGGGGCGGAGGATCGGCCGCAGCTCTTTCTGGCCGAAGATGTAGACCGCGCAGGCGACCGTGTAGCCGCCCGCCGCGAGCGCGACGCCGCACACGACGTCGAAGGCGACCCAGATGCCCCACGGGTTCGTCTGCGACAGGTTCGTCGCAGCGCCGAGCCCCCTCCAGAACCGGTACGCGATCGTGGGGAGGCCCGCGAGGAGAATCGCCGCCGCGATCGCGTTGGCCGGTGTCACGAGGCTCTTGAGATACGCGCGGAACGGCATCCCGAGGAAGAGGTTTTCCCTCATCCAGGGCCCGCCGAAGAGCGCGGGTTTCAGAGCGTGCTCAGACATGGCGTTCCTCCTGCCTTCCATCGTTCTCTTTCGCCGCGACCTCGTCGCGACGCTTGCTGAAGGTGTACATGCCCATGAGGAGCGGCGGCCAGAGCGTGATGACGAAGGGCACGGCCGAAAGCGCGCCGTCGGCGAGCTCGGGGTAGGACTTCTTCTCGATGCCGGCGGGAAGCTTCAGGGACTCGAACGGCACGTCGGAGATGTAGAGCCAGCTCGTGCCGCCCGCTTCGTCCTCGCCGTAGACCTTGTGGACGTACTTTTCCGGGTTCTGGTAGATGCGCTCCTTGGCCTCTTCGAGGAGGTCGGCGCGCGCGCCGAACTGGAGCGCGCCCGACGGGCAGACCTCCGTGCACGCGGGCACGAGGCCCTTCGCCTGGCGCTCCGCGCAGAACGTGCACTTCTTGACGAGCGGCGTCGCACTCGAAAATTCGTACTTCGGGACGCCAAAGGGGCACGCGATCATGCAGTAGCGGCAGCCGAGGCAGCGGTCCTTGTGGTAGACGACCGGCCCGGACGCGGTTTTCTCGAGTGCCTTGACGACGCAGCCGGAGGCGCAGGCCGGCTGAACGCAGTGCATGCACTGAGTCTTGGCGAAGCGGTCCTCGCCGGCGGGGCTCTTCAAGGAGCCTTTCTGGACGACGGTGTAGGCCGTCGGGCTCGTCGAGCGCTTCGACGCGAACACGGTGTCGTCGCCGGGCTTTTCGGGGCCGGCGAGGGCGTTTGCCTCCGCGCAGGCCGCCTCGCAGGCGCGGCAGCCGACACAGCGTGTCGTGTCCACGAGAACGCCGCGGGCGTTGCGCGCCGCAGGCACGACCGAAGCGCGCGACTTCGCGGCCGCCCCGACCACCCCTGCGGTGCCGGCCGCTGCTGCGAGCTTGAAGAGAGTGCGGCGATTCAGGTTCATCGCGGTGCCCCCTCAGACCCGGGCCGCGCGGGCCGTGGCGCGGTCGTTGAGGAGCAGGAGGAGAACGAACAGGAGCACGAGGGGAACCGTGGCGATCATGGGACCTCCCTCCGGGAGCCTTCCGCCGCCACGGCGGGCGACTCCGCGTACGCGACGTCCGTCCCGAGCCGCCTCACGGCCTCCTGATACAGGGGGCAGTCCACGTACCGCATCGCCTGGCAGGGCCGGGCCGATACGAGGTGGTCGAGGGGCAGCATTTTTTTCGTCGGGCAGGCGTCGCAATAAAGCATCACGACTTCCTTGAGTAGCGGGCAGGTGTTCTGGGCTTCTCTCATGGCGACACCAGCCACAGCGCAAGGAGCGAGCCACCTCCGGCAGGGTGGCCGGATGAGGTGTCAGGTGCTTGTCAGGAAAGGGTTTGTGCCGCTCGACGAGCTGTCGTCCGCACGCCGATAGATGTTGAGCTATTCAACGGGGCGTTGTCTTTCTCAACTCTCCGTTGCGGGCTCGAAGACGCCGTCGTCGGCGCGCTTCAAACCGAGCTTGTGAATCTTGCTGTAGAGCGTGACGCGGTCTATGTCGAGGATGCGCGCGGCCTGGGTCACGTTCCCGGCAGTGTTCTTGAGGACCGCGGCGATGTGCCGCCTTTCGATCTCCGCGAGTGAGGCGGGGTGCGCCGGAATCTCCTCTCCTCGCAGCGTCAGGCCGAGGTCGGCTGGCAGGAGGAGCGGCCCGCGCGAGACGACGATGCCGCGCTCGAGGACGTTGCGCAGCTCGCGCACGTTGCCCGGCCACGAGTGCGCGAGGAGGAGCGCCATGGCCTCCGGCGACACGCCCTCGACCGGCTTTTTGAGCTCGACGGCGAGCTGCTCGAGGAGGCGGTCCACGAGAGGCGGAATGTCCTCCTTCCTGTCGCGCAGCGGCGCGAGAGTCAGCGTGATGACGTTCAGCCGGTAGAAGAGATCCTGACGGAATCGCCCGTCGGCGACGGCCTTCAGGAGGTCCCGGTTCGTGGCCGCGATGATGCGCACGTCCACGGGGATGGACTCCGTTCCTCCCACGCGCGTGACGCGGCGCTCTTCGAGGACGCGCAGGAGGTCGAGCTGCAGCTTCGGGCTGATGTCGCCGATCTCGTCGAGGAAGAGCGTGCCGCCGTGCGCGGCCACGAACCGGCCTTCGCGGCGCTGAACGGCGCCCGTGAAGGACCCCTTCTCGTAGCCGAACAGCTCGGATTCGAGGAGCGTCTCCGTGAGCGCAGCGCACGACATCGCGACGAACGGCTTGTCGTGGCGCGGGCTCTCGGCGTGGACGGCGCGCGCGAGGAGCTCTTTCCCCGTGCCGCTTTCGCCGAGGATGAGGATCGTCGAGGGGCTGCGCGCCGCGGTGCGCGCGAGCTCGAGCGTGCCCTGCATGGCGGCCGATTTCGTCACGAGGTCGTGGAACTGGTATTCGCGCTTGAGCGCCTTCCTCAGCATGACGTTCTCCCTCACGAGCGCCTGCTGCGCGACGATTTTCTCGACCATGAGGCTGACTTCCTCGGGGTCGAACGGCTTGACGATGTAGTCGAACGCGCCGAGCTTCATCGCGTTCACCGCCGTGTCCACGGTCGCGTACGCCGTCATGATCACGACGGCCGTCTCGGGGCTCTTCTCCTTCACGCGCCGGAGAACCTCGAGGCCGTCGATCCCCGGCATCTTCAGGTCGACGAGAAGGATCGGCCAGGACGCTTCGTCCATGGCCTTGAGGCCTAAGAGCCCGTCCGCGGCCGTCCCGATCGTGTATCCGTCCTTCTCGAGCCAGCCCGAGAGGGACTCGCGCACGATCTCCTCGTCATCGATCAGCAGGATCCGCGTGTTTTTCTTGCTCATGAAAGTCTCCGATCTCGTCGGCGTTTTCGAGGAAGAGGGCCCGGCACGTCTCGCAGAGGTCCGGCAGCTTGGAGTCCACATCTTTCAAAGTCGAGGAGCGCGCCATCGCGCAGCGGGACTCGCGGCAGTGTAGGAGCCCGAACGTATGCCCGAGCTCGTGGACCGCTTCGGTCCTGAGACGCACCCCGAGCCGGGCGGACTCGCCCGGGAGCCCCGCGCCGGTCAGGCGGGCCGTGGACACGACGGCTGCACGGCCCTTGAGCTGCGCCTCGCCGAAGACGAACGTCAGGACCGGGATGAAGAGGTCCGCGTCCGTCAGGCCGAGGATGCGCGCGGCCCGCTGCGGCCGCCGCGACGCGAGCCACAGGAGCGTGCGATGCGAGGAGTGCTGGTTGCGACGCACGTCGAACGCGTCGTCCGGCCTCGAGCCCGCGAGCTCGAGCCGGGCCGCAGCGCGAAACACCCGCTCCACGTGCGTGCGCACACTTTCCAGCAGCCCGTTGTCGGCGTCGCCCGTTCCGATCCACCAGAGGGCAACCTCGCTCACGTCGCCGCGGCGCGCGCCACGCCGTCCTCGGCGAGCGGGAGGCGGATCGTCATCGTCGTTCCCTGTCCGACGCGGCTCTCCACCCGCATCGAGCCGCCGTGCTTCTCGACGATGCCGTAGACGACGGACAGGCCGAGGCCCGTCCCCTTCTCCTTCGTCGTGAAGAAGGGGTCGAAGATCCGCGAGAGAAGCTCGGGCGCGATCCCGGTGCCCGTGTCGGCGACGGAGATTTCGACGTCGCGACTGCCGGAGAAGAAGTGAACGGCGAGCGTCAGCGTGCCGCCTGAGGGCATCGCGTCGCATGCGTTGAGCAGGATGTTCATGAACGCCTGCCGGAGCTGTCCAAAGTCGGCGTTCACGGCGCCCGTGCCCTCGAGCTTCCTCACGACCGTGATGCCCTGGAGCTGCATCTTGTGCTGCGCGAGCGAGAGGGCTTCGTCGAGCGCGCGCATCGGGTCGAAGATGCGCAGGTCGAGAGGGCGTGCGCGGGCGAAATCGAGGAGGTTGCGCACGATGACCGTGCAGCGCTCGGTCTCGCGCTGGACGAGGGACAGGTTCTTCAGGCAGGCCGTGCGGGTGGCCTCGTCCGGCGGCCCGGCCTCGAGCATGCGCGTCATGAGGCGCGCGAATGTCAGGATGCCGGCGAGAGGATTGTTGATCTCGTGCGCGATGGACGCCGAGAGCTGGCCAAGCGAGGCGAGCTTTTCGCTCCGCGCGAGGACCTCCTGCGCGCTCTTGAGCGCCGCCGTGCGGTCCTCGACCTGGTGCTCGAGGTCGTCCGTGAGGTTCTCGAGCTCGCGGCGCGTCTTCGCGAGCGACACGTTCATCTCGTTGAACGAGTTCGCGAGGATTCCGAGCTCGTCCGACGAGCGGACCGGGAGCGTGGCCGACAAGTCGCCGTGGCCGACCCGCTGGGTGGCCTCCACGAGCTCGGCCACGGGGCGGAAGACGATGCGCCGTGCGACGCCGTTGACGAGCGCGGCGAGAGCGATCACGGCGAGAAGGGCTCCGCCCGCCATCCGCAGGGATTGGGTGTGCAGGCTCGCGTCGATGTCCTTGAGCGAGATGCCGATGTCCACGACTCCCAGGACGTGCCTTTCCGGGGGATGCGCGTGGCACGAGGCCGTCGCGCAGGCGGGTTCGTTGTAGATTGGCGTCACCATCCCGAGCACGCGGTGGCCGTTCGACGTAAAGAGTCGGCTGCGTGCGGACGTCGTGGGCGCCACGAGCGGCTGGCCCGCCGCGTGACACGCGGTGCAGGCCTCCGCGTCCTTGTCGACGGAGCCGCCGATGTCGCGCGCATCCGTCGAGAACATGACGCGGCCCTCTTTGTTGAGAACGCGGACCTTCTCGATGCCCTCGAGGCGCCCGATGCTTTCCATGATCCGGTAGGCGCCGTGCCGCTGGTCCTCGAGCATGAGATCCCGCGTGCTTGTTGCGATCGTGCTCGAAAACAGCGCGGCGCCCCGGACGACCTCGCTGATGAGATGCGCGCGCTGCGCGCGGATCGACAGGAACGCAAATAGCGAAATCGTCGCGAGCGAGACCGCCGCCGCGGCCGCCGTCAGCTTGAACCCGAGATGCCGGTGGAATGGGATGCCGAACACGGCTGCCTCCAGCCTGAGCATCCGGCAACCAGGCGGCCCGTAAATCCCCCATTTGAACTAGTGGGGGGCGCTCGCAGGGCGGTTTCAGCCCTCGTTTCGGGAAATGAGCACCCACGAGAGCAGGGTCGACACGATCGACACGAGGAGCGCTCCGAGAAACGCCGGCACGAAGCCGTCCACCTTGAAGTCGATGCCGAGGCCGCGCCCCACCCAGGCTGCGAACATGAGCATGAGGGCGTTCACGACGAGCGTGAACAACCCCAGCGTGAGCAGTATGATCGGACAGCTCACGAGCTTCAGAAAAGGCCTCACGAGAGCGTTCGCCACCCCGAACACGAGCGCAAGCGCCAGAACCGACCCGATTCCGCCAGCGTGGATCCCCGGCACGAACGACGCCGCGGCCCAGAGAGCGGCGGCATTTATGAGGACGCGAAGGACGGTTTTCATGTCACGAACCTCGACCTACGATTCTAGTTCGGGCGCGGCGGCTCCCGCCGGACCCTACAATGGCATCTCATGACCGAGCAGAAATACCGCCAGCGCGGC
This sequence comes from uncultured Acidobacteriota bacterium, assembly GCA_937888435.1. Lineage (GTDB taxonomy): Bacteria > Acidobacteriota > Thermoanaerobaculia > UBA5066 > UBA5066 > Fen-183. Next base: position 3,701 of record CALAQS010000326.1, on the reverse strand, counting down.
TACCGGGAGAGCGAACGGTCGGGGCGCGGGGGCTTCTCCGGACCCTCGGACCGGCCCGCACGGCTCGAAGGGGCCCCGAAGGGGCGCGGCGCCGAGCGCAATAGGGCAGAGGTCTTCCGCTGCAAGACCTGCAGCGAGAAGAACGACCCTGAAGTCGGGCCCGAGTCTGTTTGCAGGAAGTGCGGCGCCGCGCTCCACGCGTGCGCGCAGTGCCGTTTCTTCGACGGCGCCGCGCACCAGCAGTGCCGGCAGGAGATTCCCGCGCCCATCCCGGCGAAATCGAAGGCGAACGCCTGCACGTTTTACGCACCCACGGTGTCGCTCGACCTCACCGGGACGAAGGCCGCCGACTCTCCGGATCATGCCCGCTCGGCTTTCGACCAGCTCTTCGGAAAGCGCTGAGGGGCGTGCCCCCCGCGGAGTCGCGACGCCAACGGGTCCGCTTTGCCTCGGCCCTCGCCCTCGGGGCCGCGGCGTATCTCACGTTGCACGCCCTCGCGGCCGGACGCGTCCCGCCAGGCGTCGCAGGCGATCCCGTCATCGAGGCCATGCGTGGCCTGCGCCTGGTCCTCCTCCGCCGTTTCGAGGTCCTCACCGTGTCGATCGGTCCTTCTGCCGAGACGCTCTGGCTCTACGTGACGGGCGCGTGCGTGGCCGCCCTGGGCCCCACGCGGATCGCCTTCATCGTCCCGAGCATCCTCGCCTCGGTCGCCGTGCTCGTTCTCGTCGCGGTGCTCGTGAGGCGCGTCCGGCCAGAGCTGCCGCTCGCGGTGGCGGTTCTCGTGCCGGCTTCCTCCGTCTGGCTCTTCCATTCCGGCGAGGTCGGGCTCCGCGCGAGCGCGGCCCCTCTCGTTCTCCTCGGCGCGTGTTTCCTGCTCGATGACCGTGCCGAGCGGGACGTCGCGGACCGGCCTTTCTCGGCCGGAGCCCTTCTCGGACTGGGCATCTACGCGTACTCGGCCTGTCGCCTCCTTCCGGTCGCGTGGGTGCTGCATTTCGCGCTGCGCTGGCGCCGCACGCCTGCCGCGCGGCCCGCGCTGCGCCGCGAGGCGCGGCGCCTTCTCGCGGGCTTCACCCTCGTCTCGATCCCGAATCTGCTCTTCCTTCTCCGCGCGCCCGGTCTGCTCCTCGATCGCGGCTACTACGTGTCGCGCGGTACGCCCTTCGACAAGCTCGCGAACGTTTTCGCGACGTTTCTCCTTCCCTTCGGCTATCCCGACCGCTACCGCGTCTGGAAGGGACCGGGTCATGCCTTCGACGTGACGGGCGTGGCGCTGACCGCCAGCGGGCTCGACCCGATCGATTACGTCGCCGGGCCGCTGGCGCTTCTCGGACTTCTCGCGTGGAGGCGCGGGAAGGAATCCGCGTCCCTTTCCTTTCTCCTCGTGGTGTGGGTCGCCGGGGGCGTGCTCCTCGGCCTCTATGGCCCCAGCCTCACGCGCCTCCTCATCCTGCTGCCGGCGTGGCTCGTCTTCACCGCGCTCGGGTGCGATGCATTCCTCGCCTGTGCGCCGCGACTGCGCGTCCCGCTCGCGGCGTTCCTCGCTCTTTGGCTCGCGCTGCAGGCTCACGCATACGTGATGACGTTCGGGAGGTCGGAAAGCGCGGCCTGGTACTTCAACGAGGCCGTCACCGAGATGGCCGAGCGCGCCCGGGATCTGACGGCCGAAGGCAAGCGCGTGATTGTCGTGTCGCGCACGGGCCGCGACGTCTTCAAGTATTTCTGCTGGCAGCGCATCGAGCAGGTCTTCCACGCCGCGATGCCGGAGGGGACGCCGCGTGGCGACGACGTTCCGCTCGCCGGATTCGCGGCCGACGTCGTCCTCGTGGAGCACACACCCGCGCTCGACGCGTGGGGGAACGCTCTGGGCTTCACCTCGCTTTCGACGCGGCCCACGCTCTACTCGGAATACGCGGTTCCCCGCGCGCCGGACGCGCCGCCGCCCACGGTGCGCAGCAACCTCTGGCGGCTCTGGTCCCCGGTGTCTCTCTAGTATCCCCCCATGACGCTTCGGCGCGCAGGCTCGTCTGGTCTTCTCCTTCTGGCCAGCGTTCTCGCCTGCTCCCGGATCCTCGTCCTAGGCGGCTGGCCGGACAACCACGATGGCGTGGCCTGCTTTCAGAAGGTCGAAATCTTCCGGCGCGCTTTCGCGGACGGAAATCTCATGCCTCTGTGGACGCCTCTCGCAGAGAACGGCTACGGTTCGCCGTTCCCGTTCTTCTACCACCGCCTCTTCAACACGCTCGCGGGCGCCGTCGCGCTCGCCACGGGCTCCGCCTACACGGCCGTCAAGGTCGTGATTCCGCTCCTTCTCTTTCTGGGCGCGCTCGGAATGCGCCGGGCGCTCCTCACGCTGGGGCTCGGACCGTTCCACGCGGTGAGCGGAGCCCTGCTCCTCGTTTTCTCCAACTATGCCTACACGGATTGGTACGTGAGGGGAGCGTTCGGAGAGTTCGCGGCCTTCATGCTCGTCCCTTGGCTCACCTTCGCCGCGCTCGGCGTCGTGCGGGGAACGCCCCGCGCGGGATGGGGGCTCGGCGCCGTGCTGTCGCTGATCTTCTTCGCGCAGTCGACGATCTTCGTCTTCGCGTTCGCGCTCGTTCTCGTCGCCTTCGCGGGAGCGCTCGTTCTCTCGAAGGACTGGCGGCGGGCGCTCCTCAACCTCGGACAAGCGGCTCTCGTCGTCCTCGCTGTCACGGGACCGTTCGTCGCCGGAATCTGGCTCTTCGGCAAGGACCTCGATCTCGACCGCCTCCGGACGGGAATGTTCAGCGTCTTCCGGAACTTCGCGCCTCTCGAGGAATATCTCTACGACCGCCCCGGGGGCTGGACGTCGAGCACGGCCGGTTATTCCGTGGAGATCGGGCGTGGCTTCAACACGCTATCCCTCATCTCCTTCGCCGCTGTGGCGGCGGGGCTCGCCCGCCGCAAGGTTTCGGCGGACCGGGTCCGAGAGATGCTCCCGGCCTGGTTTCTCGTCGTCGGGTCGGCTGTTTTCTATCTCGTCCTTCAAACGCCTCTCTCGGCGCCGCTCTACCGCCTCGCGCCTTCGATCCAGTTCATCCAGTTTCCCTGGCGACTCCTCGCCTTCTCGACATCGGTTTCGATTTTCACTCTATGCCTTTCGCTCGATCTCCTGGAAGCGAGCCTGCCACGCCCGGCGGCTCGATCAGTCCTCCGCGCCGTGCTGCTATTCGCCTTGCTCTTTCAGGTCTTCTACGGCGTCGGGAGGCCGCCCACCGATCGGATCTTCAGCGTGAAGGATATCGAGGCGAGCCTCACGACGGAACGGCTCGCCGCTACGCCGGTCTTCAGCGGGGCGTTTCGCCCGCACGGGGTCTCGCTCCCGCCCCGGCGGCCCTTTCTCGAGGCGACGGGGTGCGTCGTTCAGAACGCGTCCCCCGAGGCTGCGCTCTACGGCATCGTCGACGTTCCGGAACTCCGCCTCACCGTGGACGCCGCTCCCGGCGGCACCCTCGTGATCAATCAGTTCGCGAATCCCTTTCTCACGGTGAGCGCGGGAAGCCCGGGCCGTGTCGACACGACGGCTTGGGGCACGATCCTCGTCCGTCCGGCCCCCGGCCGGAGCGAGATCGTGATGCGTCGTCGCGGCCTCTTGGCGGCGCTTAGGGAACGGCTCTTTCCCCCCCGGTCATCTCAGCTGCAGCCGCTCGTCGCGCCGCAGTTCAGGCATTTGTAG
>CALAQS010000325.1 GCA_937888435.1 uncultured Acidobacteriota bacterium | reverse complement strand
GGTGTTCTCTAAAGAAGCCTCCGCCCTTGAGATCGCTCGGTTCGTGTCGCGGGCAACGAAGAAGCATGGACGGCCGGCGCACTTCGTCTCCGATCACGCTCGCTGCTTCACGGGCGGGATCTTCCGCCGGAAACTCCTTCAGCTCGGAGTGAAGCAGCGGTTCGGGGCGGTCGGAAAGAAGGGCTCGATCGCCCTGATCGAGAGGCTGTGGAGGACGCTGAAGGACACGCTCGGCCTGCGCCTGCTGCGGCCATCCGCAGCGGAGGATCTGATGGAGAAGGTCGAGATGGGCCTCGTCCACTACGCGCACTTTCGTCCGCATCAGGGTCTCGGCGGGGCGACCCCCGCCGAAATCTACTTCGGCCGGACACCGTCGCATCTCTCCGCGATTCCGCCTCCCCGCGGCCGGGGCGGCGAATGCCCGATGGATTCACCGTTCCGCGTCGAGTACCTCGATGCGGAGCGGCTGCTGCCAGTTCTCGTTCGAAAAGCAGCCTGAAGGAAGGCTCGGAAAATCCGCGAGAGGCGCTGGAGTGGGCCAAGGTGCGCGCGCGGGCCGCGCTGACGACCACGACGCCTCTGGTCTGTGCGCGCCAACGCCCGCTGCAATTCCCATTGCGCCCCTACAACTCCCCTCATTACCGGATGGCGTACTCGTCGTCGAAGAGCCTCCTTAGTCCGGCATCGGCTTCCAGTCGATGACGTGCCAGGCTTCGTCGTAGATGTCCTCTCCGGTGATTCCCGCCGCGGGGCCGAACCACGGCCGCGGCGCGATGATCTGCTTGTCCGGGTGCTCGCCCAGAACCGCGGCTATCGCCGAATACGAGCTGTTGCCGATGATGAAGTGCTTGCAGCGCTTCATCAGCCGAAAATCCTCGAGATAGCTTCTGCCTTCGGAGTACTCGAAGCCGTCACCAAACATTCTTTTCGCTTCAGGAACGTCGTCGCTGAAGACGAGGACCCTTTCGTCGCGACCCAGTCGCGCGAGCGCCCTCGCGTAGTAGTCCATCGTCAGCCGCGGGTGATAGCCGTATCCCACCGCGTAGTCGCCTTTCCGGACGTGCAACGCGACAAAGTCGTTCAGGGGAGGCTCGTTCCTCATGCGCAGGTAATGCCTCACTTCGTCGAGACAGTGCCCAAAATAGCGGCTCGATTGCAGGTATCCATGGAGGCTCGCACCAGCCGACAAGAC
>CALAQS010000324.1 GCA_937888435.1 uncultured Acidobacteriota bacterium | reverse complement strand
GCTCGGGCACGCATCGCCGCGCGCCCGTCGAGGTCGCGCGCTTGATGAAGCGGGTTGCCGCGAAGGTCGGGAAGGCCACGTAAGGTGCGAAGGATGGCGCGAGCCAGATAGAGGCTCACCGGGAGCCCGCTGACCTCCTGAACACTGGTGCGTCCAGGAGGACTCGAACCGGGAACCGTTTGATCCGTAGTCCGTCCCGGCCGCCGAAGCCTGCCGAACGATGCGGCTAAAGCGTTGAAACGCGGGGGTTGCGAGCCCCCGCCTCCCTTTCCTTTCGGCAGCTTTCGGCAGGCGTACACGGACAGAAAGCGGGCAGGATGCTCTTCACACTAGGGCTAGTTTTCCCTTCACTTCTTTTCGGAAGAGGCGCTTGCCGCCGTCAGCTCGCGAGGGCTGAGCGAAACCGTTGTCACAGTTCCGAAAGTGCGCAGCTTTCCGTACTTCTTCTCGAAGCGATCAAGCTGAGTTCTCAGTGTGAAGATCAGGGACAGGGCGTGCTCGGGGGACATGTAGATCTGGCATTGATGCTCAACATGAACCGCGTCGTCAGAAACCGATTTCACTTGCCCGAGCAAGATCTCAATGTCCCACGGGGTAGATTTCACTACTACGTTGTTTACGTAATAGGAACGAATCTCTGGTGAGTCGGTATAGACGAGGTTCTTTCTCTTCCGGACAGCTTTCTTGACCATCAGCTCCCTCCCTCCACGGCGAGGACGTTAGACAACCCAGATGAGGCGGCGGAGCCCGGTATCGATTGCACCGTTGAGGCTGAAACTTCGCCCTCGACTAGCGCCTCGTTTGATCCCACGCCCGCTAGAAATCCCTCAATGTGTCCTTCAAGAAATGATGCCTTCTGGAAGACCGGATCATCAGCGAAGGACGGTACGGCGAGATCATCCGCGGTGCTATCCCAGCTTTCCTCGAAGACACTCCCGAAACTCTCGAAGCGGACTGCTAGGGCCACATCGAGAGCCCTTGCCAGTCGTTGAAGCGAGGTGATGCTCCACCTCGAAGAGCCCGGTCTTTCCATTCTCGAAATCTGAGACTGCTTCATTCCGGCTCTCTTTCCGAGATCGCCCTGCGTCAGACCTCGGCGCATCCTCAGAATTCGGATTTGAAGCGGTAAGGTGTCTCCGAGGTGCGCCTCCGCGAATGCCTCACGGTATCCCTTGGAGGCGAACTCGCGAGCCAGCTGCCTTCTCTTCACGGACTTCTCCATTCCCTCCGCCGCGAAACGTCGACGGAGACTTCCTTCCTTCGCTCCTCTGCTCTTTTTGGCGCGTCTTCGGGTTCCCATTTACCGCCGACTTCAAGCGCGCCGAACAGGAACGTAACTTCCCCGAGCGTCTTGACAGGTCCTCGGCAGAAAATCGGGCGAAGCTGCACACTACCCCCGAGCTTTATCTTGTAGAGGTGCTTGAGGCCTCTGATCGGGCCTCGCAGGCCGCAGTTCCCCCAGTCGGCCTCTGAAGTGCACACGATCCGCTGGAGAGAGAGAAGCTTCGAGCTAATCGCAGCCCTCTCTCGCTCCTCAAGTCCCTCGAGCCATTCGTCCAAGCTGCCTCGCCGCCGACGGTCCACATACTGGAACAGTATCACTTTTTTGTTATCTCGCGCCTTGCCTCCGATTATGACTCCATTTGAGCGGGGTGGCGGTGGCAGTCTTTCTAGACGTTTCTCCATGGCGGTCCGGGGTAACGATGGATCGTCAATCCAACGGGCCTCCGCAAAGGGCGGAGTTCGAATGGCTTATGAGTTCCTGTCCGTTTTCTGCCCGCCCGCTTTGGGCTGAGGTTTCCTCGGTTCGTCCGCTTTAGTTACGACCCGCGCTAGGCAGAAATCCGGGAAGGTAACCTTATACGACCACCAGCCCCGCCCCCCAGTGAAGGCCCGCGCCCAGCGCGGTGAAGGCAACGAGGGAGCCGCGCTTCACCTTGCCCGCGAGCTTCGCTT
>CALAQS010000323.1 GCA_937888435.1 uncultured Acidobacteriota bacterium | reverse complement strand
GGCTTTTCCCCGAAACAGATCGAGATCGAAGAGGGCGAGTGCGGCCACGCGCTCGGCCTCGCCCGCGCGCGCCCAGCCCTGCAGGCGGACCTCGACGCGCAGGGTCAGGTCCGAGGAGGATTTCTTTTGAAGGTCGGTCATGCGGATTGCCGAAGTGCAGCGGAAACGGCACGCGGAAAGCCAGCGCTCCTCGAGCTCTCGCAAGGGCAACGCGGCTGCCGACTCCATCGTGCCGGCGCCTCCTCCCCTCTTCCCTTCCAAGAAATCTTCTCTCAGCGCTTCCACGAACTTGGACGTGCCGAGCGAATAGTCCTCGAGCGCGGGCATGGGCCGGGTGCCGCCGCAGGCCGGCGCAAGGGTCGCCACGGCGATGAGCTCGAACAGGGCGATGGGACGCCGCACCACGCGGCAATGGTAAAACGGGATCGTGACGGGACCCGCCTTTCGCGCTTTCGCCGCCGCCAGCCTCGCCGTGCTCCTCGTCGGGTGCGCCCACCGGGGCGCCGACGCACCCGACACCCCCGCGACACGATGGACGCCCCCTGCCGGGGCCGTCGCGTCCGCGCGGACGCCCGTGCCAACGTCGCCGGAGCTCGCGCCCGAGAAGCTCACGGGCCGAACGATCTCACTTGCCGAGGCTGTCGACGTCGCGCTCCGGAACAGCCCGGTCACGAGGCAGAGCTGGCTACTCGCGCGCGCCGCCGCGGCGGGCCTCGGGAGCCGGCGGTCGGCGCTCTTCCCCTCCGTCGCGGTCGACGCGCAAGCCGGGAGGCAGAAGCAGACCTCCTCCGGCGCGTACCTCTCGACGCTCCTGACGACGTACGGCCCCACGGCGTCGCTGAGCTTCCTCGTCCTCGACCTGGGCGGCCGATCGGCAGACATCGAGGAAGCGCAGCAGTCGCTCTTTGCGGCCGACTTCACGCACAACGCCGCGATGAACGACCTGATCCTCCTCGTCGCCCAGAGCTACTACAGCTACCAGGGCGTCCGCGCGCTTCTCGTGGCGGAGGAGGCGAGCCTCAAGCAGGCCGAGGAGAATTACGCGGCGGCAACCGAGCGGCACCGGGCCGGCGTCGCGACGATCGCCGACGTCCTCCAGGCCCGAACGTCCCTCTCGCAGCAGCGCCTTTCATACGAGACCGTCAAGGGACAGATCGAGACGCTGCGCGGCCAGCTCACGACGGCGCTCGGCGTGCCCATCGACCTGCCTTTGGACGCGGCACCGCTCCCCGAGGACGAGAACGTCGACGAGGTCGTGCGGTCCGTCGACATCCTCATCGCGGACGCCGAGCGGCTTCGGCCAGACCTCGCAGCCGCGCGCTCCCGCGCCCTCGCCGCCAAGAGCCACGTCCGCTCCGTGAGGTCGGGCGGCCTTCCGACGCTTTCGCTCGGCGCCTCGATCAACCGCACGTGGTTCGAAGGCTCGGATGCCCTTGCGAGCTACGGGGACAACTATTCTTTGGGCCTCTTTTTCCACTGGCCGGTCTTCACCGGGTTCAAGACGGCGTACGACACTCGGCAGGCGGAAGCCTTCGCCGAGGCCGCGGATGCCCAGGCCGAGACCGACGCTCAGCAGGTCATCTACCAGGTCTGGAGCAGCTACTACAATCTCCAGACGGCCGTGCAGCAGGTACTGGCCACTCGCGATCTCCTCGAGAGCTCGAAGGAATCTGCGGAAGTGGCACGGGGCCGCTACAAGGAGGGCGTCGGCAGCATCCTCGACCTGTTGACCGCAGAAAGCGCCCTCGCGACCGCGCTCGCGCAGGACGTCAGGAGCCGTGCCGGCTTCCTCCTGGGCGTGGCACAGCTCGCGCATGACACCGGAACCGTCGATCTCGGGCCCGGCGCGCCCGAAAAGAAGGGAACTCCATGAAGCTCCGGGGTCTGGCCGCTCTCGTTTCGATCGTCTTTCTCGCCGCCTCCTGCGGCGTGAAGGACAAGAAGGCGGCGGCGCCACCGGGCATTCCCGTCACCGCTGGCGTCGTCGAGAAGAAAGACGTGCCGCTCGAGGCCGTTGCGGTCGGACACGTGGACGCCTTCTCCACGGTCGCGGTGCGGACGCGGGTGGGCGGCGAGGTCACGAGCGTCGGCTTCCGCGAGGGCCAGGACGTGAAGGTTGGCGACCTGCTGTTCGAGATCGACCGCCGGCCCTACCAGGCCGCGCTGGCCGAGGCCGAGGCGAACCTCGAGCGGGATCGCGCCCGCGCACGCGAAGCGGACGAGAACCTGAAGCGTTATGCCGAGCTCGTCAAGAAGGACTACGTCACCCAGGAGCAGTTCTCTCAGGCAACGGCGAACGCGGATGCCCTTAAGGCCACCGTGAAGGCGGACGACGCCGCCGTCGAGACGGCGCGCTTGAACGTCTCGTACTGCCGGATCACCGCGCCGATCTCGGGCCGGACGGGCGGCCTGCTCGTCCACTCCGGCAACATGATCAAGGCGAACGACGACCGCGCTCTCGTCGTCATCAACCAGGTCGAGCCCATCTACGTTACGTTCGCCCTGCCCGAGGCCGTCCTCGCGGACGTCAAGAGGCGTGCGGCGGCTGGCGCGCTGAACGTGAGCGCGCTGCCGAACGGACCAGGCCTGACGCCCTCCGAGGGCACGCTCTCCTTCATCGACAACACGGTGGACATGACCACCGGCACGATCAACCTGAAGGCCACGTTCCCGAATCACGACCGCGCGCTCTGGCCCGGACAGTTCACGAACGTCTCGCTCACGCTCGCGACCGAAGCGGACGCCGTGGTCGCGCCCACGCCGGCGGTCCAGGCCGGGCAGCAGGGCTCTTACGTGTACGTCATCAAGGCGGACGACACGGTCGAGAACCGGACCGTCGTCGTGCGCCGCACCTGGCAGCAGTGGTCCGTCATCGACAAGGGGCTCTTACCGGGCGAGCGGGTCGTGACCGACGGACAGCTTCGTCTCGCGCCCGGGGCGAAGGTCGCCATCAAGACCGACGTTGCGCCCGTTTCCGCCGCTCCCGCGGAGAAGAAATCGTGAAATGAATATTTCTGAGCTCTTCATCCGGCGCCCGGTCGCCACCACGCTCGTGATGGTGGGGATCCTCTTCTTCGGCATCATGGGCTACCGGCTCCTCCCGGTTTCGGACCTGCCGAACGTGGACTTTCCGACGATCCAGGTGACCGCGGCGCTTCCGGGAGCGAGCCCCGAGACGATGGCCTCCGCGATCGCGACGCCGCTCGAGCGCCAGTTCACGACGATCGCCGGCCTCGACAACATGAATTCGACGAGCATCCTCGGCGTCACGCAGGTGACTCTTCAGTTCAGCCTGAGCCGCAGCCTCGACGCGTCCGCCCAGGACGTGCAGGCCGCGATCGGCGCCGCCTCGCGCCAGCTCCCTCCCGGGATGCCGAGCCCTCCCACATATCAGAAGGTCAATCCGGCAGACCAGCCCATCCTCTACGTCGCCCTCACCTCGCCGACGCTCGCCCTCTCGACGCTCGACGAGTACGCCGAGACGATCATGGCGCAGCGCATCTCGACGGTCTCCGGCGTCGCGCAGGTGCTGGTGTACGGCGCGCAGAAATACGCCGTGCGCGTCCAGGTCGACCCGCGCGCGCTCGCTTACCGGGGGATCGGAATCGACGAGGCCTCCGCCGCCGTCGCCGCCGCGAACGTGAACATTCCGACGGGGACGCTCTGGGGCCAGGACACGGCGTACACGGTGCAGGCCACCGGCCAGCTCACGGAGGCGGCCGAGTACGGCCCGCTCATCGTGGCCTACCGGAACGGGTCGCCGGTGAGGGTGAAGGACATCGGCCGCGCCATCGACAGCGTCGAGAACGACAAGACGGCGTCGTGGTACGTCGACAAGAACGGCCCGACCCGCAGCATCGTCCTCGCGATCCTGAAGCAGCCCGGCGAGAACACGGTCGAGGTCGTCTCGAACATCAAGAAGCTGATCCCCGTGTTCCAAGGCATGCTCCCCGGCTCGGCAAAGCTCAACATCCTCTTCGACCGCTCGAAGTCCATCCAGGAGTCCGTCTCCGACGTGAAGTTCACGCTGTGGCTGACGCTCGCGCTCGTCGTCCTCGTGATCTTCCTGTTCCTGAGAAACCTCTCGGCGACCGTCATCCCGTCGCTGGCCCTGCCGCTCTCGATCGCCGGGACTTTCGCCGCGATGTATGCGCTCGGTTACAGCATGGACAACCTGTCGCTGATGGCGCTCACACTCTCGGTGGGGTTCGTCGTGGACGACGCGATCGTGGTCCTCGAGAACATCGTCCGGCACATCGAGATGGGCGAGAAGGTCTTCGAGGCCGCCCTGAACGGCACGAAGGAGATCGGTTTCACGATCCTCTCCATGACGTTGTCCCTCGCCGCCGTGTTCATTCCGCTGCTCTTCATGGGCGGGATCATCGGACGGCTGTTCCGCGAGTTCGCGGTCACGATCGCGGTCGCGATCCTCGTGTCCGGCTTCGTCTCGCTGACACTCACGCCCATGCTCTGCGCCCGCTACCTGAAGGCGCACGACGAGGAGAGGCAGCACGGCCATCTCTACCTGGCTTCCGAACGCGTCTTCGACGCCTCGCTTGGCCTCTACGAGCGCGGCCTGAAGTGGGCTCTGAGGCAGAAACGGCTGATGCTCGCCTTCTCGGCTCTCGTCCTTCTCGCCACGATCTGGCTCTTTTTGATCGTCCCGAAGGGCTTCATTCCGAGCGACGATACCGGGCAGATCTTCGCCCCCACCGAGGGTGCGCAGGGCATCTCGTTCGAGGCCATGGCCCAGCACCAGCAAGCGGTCGCGGAGGTCGTGAGGGGCGAACCGAACGTCGAAGGCTTCATGTCGAGCTGCGGCAACCGCGGCAACAACGTCCAGGGCGGAAACTCGGGCACACTCTTCATGCGCCTGAAGCCCCGCAACGAGCGCAAGCTCTCAGTCGACCAGATCATCCAGCAGCTGCGCCCGAGACTCGCGCAAATTCCCGGAATCCGGGTCTATCCCCAGAACCTGCCGCCGATCCGGCTGGGAGGAGCGCTCACGCGGGCGCAGTACCAGTTCACGCTGCAGGCGTCCGACACGAAGGACCTCTACCTGGCCGCACCCCTTCTCGAGGAGAAGATGCACGGGATCCGGGGTCTCCAGGACGTCAACAGCGACCTTCAACTCCGCAACCCGACCGCCTATCTCACGATCGACCGCGATCGCACGGCCGCTCTCGGCGTCACGCCGGAATCCATCGAGGACGCGCTCTACACGGCGTACGGCTCGCGTCAGATCTCCACGATCTACTCTCCCAACAACGAGTACCAGGTGATCATGGAGCTGATGCCGCAGTTCCAGCGCGACCCGTCGGCGTTCCAGCTCCTGTACGTGCGGTCGAAAAAGGGCGACCTCATCCCTCTCTCGGCGATCACGAAGCTCGAAAAGACCGTGGGCCCCCTCGCCGTCAACCACGCGGGCCAGCTTCCGGCCGTGACGATCTCCTTCAACCTTCCGCCCGGCGTCTCGCTCGGCGAGGCGGTGACGGCGATCAACAAGGTCGCGCGAGAGACGCTGCCCGCCACCATTCAAACGAGCTTCCAGGGGACGGCCCAAGCGTTCGAAGCCTCGCAGAAGGGACTCGGGCTCCTCCTCCTCGTCGCGATTCTCGTGATTTACATGGTGCTCGGCATCCTGTACGAGGACTTCCTGCACCCGCTCACGATCCTGTCGGCTCTTCCCTTCGCCGGCTTCGGAGCGCTGCTCACGCTTCTCATCTTCAAGGTGGAACTTTCGATCTACGCCTTCGTGGGCGTCATCCTGCTCGTCGGCCTCGTGAAGAAGAACGGCATCATGATGGTCGACTTCGCCGTCGAAGGGCGCCGCGCGGGCAAGAGCGCCGAAGAAGCGATTTACGAGGCCTGTGTCGTGCGGTTCCGCCCGATCATGATGACCACGATGGCCGCGCTCATGGGCACGCTTCCGATCGCGCTCGGCTTCGGAGCGGGCGCCGAGTCGCGGCGTCCGCTCGGCCTCGCCGTTGTCGGCGGCCTTCTCTTCTCCCAGATGATCACGCTTTACGTGACACCGGTCTTCTACGTCTACATGGACCGGCTCGATAGTTGGATCAAGGGCCGGCACGGAACGAAGGCCGACACCGGCCCCCACGCGGTCCATCCGGCCGCAGCGGTCGCGGGCAGCTGAGCCCCGGCATGACGAGGCTCTTCGAACCCCTTCGCCTCCGCGGCGTCACTTTCCGGAACCGCATCTTCGTTTCGCCCATGTGCATGTACTCGGCCGAGGATGGCGTGCCGAACGACTGGCACCTCGTGCACCTCGGCAGCCGCGCGGTCGGCGGAGCCGCGCTCGTGATGGTCGAGGCGACGGGCGTCTCCGCCGAGGGCCGGATCTCGCCGGGAGACACGGGCCTCTGGAACGCCCGGCAGGTCGAGGCGTTCAGGCGGATCACGGACTTCGTCGCTGCCCGAGGGGCCGTCGCGGGCATTCAGCTCGCGCACGCGGGGCGAAAGGCGTCGACGGACGTGCCCTGGAAGGGCGGACGCCCGCTCGCGGCCGGCGAGGGCGCGTGGACGACCCTCGGGCCGAGCCAGATCCCCTTCGACCGGGGCTTCCCGCCGCCTCACGAGATAACGCTCGCCGACATCGACCGCGTGACGGACGCGTTCGCCTCGGCCGCGCGGCGGGCCGTGGAGGCGGGTTTCGGCGTCGTCGAGGTGCACGCCGCGCACGGCTATCTCCTCCACGAGTTCCTGTCGCCGCTCTCGAACCGCCGCACGGACGAATACGGCGGCTCGCTCGAGAACAGGATGCGCTTCCCCCTCCGCGTCGCGCGGGCCGTGCGACAGGCCTTTCCTGCCGAGCGCCCCGTCTTCGTGCGCATCTCGGCGACGGACTGGGCGGAAGGCGGATGGGACCTCCCCCAGTCGATCGAGCTGTCGAAGCTCCTGAAGACGGAGGGCGTGGATCTCGTGGACTGCTCGAGCGGCGGCCTCGTCCCGTACGCGAAGGTCCCCGTCGGACCGGGTTATCAGGTCCCGTTCGCGGAGGCGATCCGTCGCGAGGCTGGCATCCCGACCGCGGCCGTGGGGATGATCACCGAGCCGCGACAGGCGGAGGAGATCCTCGCCACGGGGCGGGCCGACGCGATCGTCATGGCGCGCGCCTTCCTGCGCGATCCCTATTGGCCGTTCCACGCCGCACAGGAGCTCGGCGCGGACGTGGACTGGCCGGTGCAATACGGACGCGCAAAGCCGTGAGCGGCTTTGGGATTTGACGCAGCGCGTAATAAGACGTATATTGTGCTCAGCGGAGGTGAACATGAGCGGTACAGGCAAGCCGGCCCAGAGCCCCCGAAGTAACAGGCGGAAGGCCCCTCTCGAGGTGAAACACCATACCTGCACCGAGTGCCCGGCCTGCGGCACGGAGACCTGTAAGATATTGCAGGAGCTTGGGATGTACTGCGACACGGCGATCGCCGCCAGCGAGGCCTCACGGGCAGGTTCCCTCGGGAGACGGAAATCCGCCGTCGCCTGAGGTTCTTCAGCTCACCAGCAACGTCACGATCCGGTTCGCGACGTACGCGCCGGAATACGCGAGAAGGCCCATGTACGCGAACTGGATCGCCGGCCATCTCCAGCCGCCCGTTTCGCGCCTCACGACGGCGACCGTGGAGAGACACTGCATCGCGAACGCAAAGAAGACGAGGAGCGCGACCGCGCCGCCAGCCGTGAGGTCGTGCCGGAGCGCGGCCTGCAGGCCTTCGCTGCCCGCCTTCGGGTCCATGCCGTAGAGCGTGCCGAGCGTGCCGACGATGACCTCACGCGCCGCGAGCGACATCACGATGCCGATGCCGATGCGCCAGTCGAAGCCGAGCGGCCTCACGAACGGCTCGATCGCGCGGCCGATCGTGCCCGCCACGCTGTTGGCGATCTCGGGCATCTTTCCGCCGGAGAGCGGCAGGTGCGCGAGGATCCAGAGGACGATCGCGACGCCCAGAATCACCGTGCCCGCGCGGCGGAGGAAGATTTTCGCGCGGTCGTACATCCTCAGGCCGATCTGACGGAGCGTGGGACGCCGGTAAGGCGGCATCTCGAGGAGGAACGGCGCCCCGTCGCTCTTCAGAACGGACGACTTCAGGAGCCGCGCCGTCCCGAAGGCCGCGAGGAAGCCGAGAAGGTAGAGACCGAGCATCGCGGCCGCGCGCGTGCCGAGGAACGGGCCGAGCAGCGGACGCTCGGGAAGGAAGGCCGCGATGATCAGCGTGTAAACGGGCAGCCGCGCCGAGCACGTCATGAACGGCGCGATGAGGATCGTCGCGATGCGGTCGCGCTTGTTCTCGATCGTCCGGGCCGCCAGGACGGCGGGCACGGCGCACGCGTACGCCGAGAGGAGCGGCAGGAACGACTTCCCCTGAAGGCCCGCCTTCCGCATCGTGCGGTCGGCGATGAGGGCGGCGCGCGCGAGGTAGCCGGAGTCCTCGAGGAGGCCGATGAAGAGGAAGAGCAGCAGGATCTGCGGCAGGAAGATCACGACCGAGCCCACGCCGCCCCACACGCCCTCGAGGAGCAGCGACTTGAAGAGGGACGCCGGGAGGAGGCCCGACAGCCACGCGCCCGACGCCGAGACGGCGTAGTCCATGGCATCCATGAGCGGGCGCGCCGCCGAGAAGATCGTCTGGAAGACCGCCACGACCACCGCGAGGAAGATGAGCGGGCCCGCGACGGGATGCAGGAATACCGCGTCGAGCCGGCGCGTCCAGACTGGCGGCGCGGGCGCGGCGTAGCGGGCCTCGTCCCCCATCGCGACGGCCCACTGCCGGCACTTCGGAATGTCGGCGAGGACCGGCAGGTCGAGGGACGCGGGGACGCCCACGGCCCCGCTCAGGAATTCGCGCACCATCTCGAGGCCCTCGCCCTTGGATGCGCTGATGAGCGCGACCGGCACTCCGAGACGGGTCGCGAGCGCCTCCGCGTCCACCGCGCCGCCGCGGCTCGACAGCTCGTCGGCCATGTTCAGGACGACGAGGGTCGGAAGTCCGAGAGCGAGAATGGGAGCCGCCAGGACGAGATGCCGGTTCAGGTTCGTCGAGTCGAGGATGAGAAGCACGGCGTCAGGCTTCGCCATGCCCTCCATCTCGCCCTTGAGGACGTCGTGCGTGACGCGCTCGTCCTCCGAGTGCGGCGACAGGCTGTAGACGCCCGGGAGGTCGACGAGCACGACCTCGCGGTCGCCCTCGAGCCGGGCCCGGCCGCGCCGCTCCTCCACGGTGACGCCCGGAAAGTTCGCGACCCGCTGCCGAAGGCCGGTGAGGCGGTTGAAGAGCGTCGACTTGCCGGAGTTCGGCGGCCCGACGAGCGCCACGAGGCGCGGGGCCTT
>CALAQS010000322.1 GCA_937888435.1 uncultured Acidobacteriota bacterium | reverse complement strand
AGGACGCCGGGCACGGCCGCCCGCGCCGCCCGGGCAATGTCCTCCAGCTCGGTCTTCGTCAAAGCGGACACTCCCGGCTCCATCGTCTCGCGCGCGACCGTGTAGACCTGAACGAGCGAGAGGCGGCCGCCCGCGTCCCGCACCGCCGCGAGGCGGCTCGCCCAGGCCGCGATCTCGTCTCGTGGCGGCGGCTGGCCGTTCAGACGCAGGAACATCGCCTGCACGACGACCGGATGCCGCTTCGCGGCGCCGGTGAGATTCGCGAGGATCCTTTCGAAGGAAATCGCGCTCCTCGAGATCGTTTTGTAGAAGCCTTCCGTGCCGGAGTCGAGCTTGATCCAGAACGTGCCACCCCGGGACGCGAAGAGGTCGTGCGCCTCACGCATCTCGTCGCGCGCGAGGCCAGAGCCGTTCGTGATGAGGACGAACGGGACGTTCCCGAATCCAGCGGCGTCGCGCACGTCGAAAAGCGCCCGCGCGAGCGGGAAAAAGCCGTGGAACGTGGACGGCTCGCCGTCGCCCGCGAAGGCGAGGTCGCGCACCGGATCGGCGGCGGACGGCCCGGCGGCGCCCGCGCGGGACGCGAGCTCTTCCGCGAGCTCGCGCGCCACGTCGTCGATCGCGATCGCGGGCCGCCCCGTGCCCTTCTCGATCTCCCGGCGGTCGATGACCTCACAGTAGACGCAATCGAAGTTGCACGTCTTCTGCGGGTCGAGGTTGATGCCGACCGAAATCCCGCGAGACCGGCGCGAGAGCACGGCATAGACGTAGCGCTTCTTTCGGCGCGTGCGCGGGAGGAGCGTCGGGAGATGCGTCTCGGCCACGGAAGCATTCTCGCCCTCGGCGGTCTTGGCCGTCCTCCGGTATTCTTCCAGGGACCAGCCATGCCGATCACGACCGGCACCGTCCTCGGGCGCTATCGCCTCACCGAGAAAGCGGGCGTGGGTGGAATGTCCGAGGTGTGGAAGGCCGAGGACGAGACTCTGAAGCGCACTGTGGCCGTGAAGGTCATCCTCGGGCCCGTCGCCGCCGAGTCCACGTTTCGCGAGCGCTTCCTGAGGGAAGCGCGTCTCGTCGCCGGCCTCGAGCATCCGAACGTTCTCCCGGTCTTCGACTACGGCACCGCGACGATCGACGGTGAAGAGGTGTCGTACCTGGTCATGCCGCTCGTGGCCGGCGGGTCCCTCAAGGGCCGCGTCGCGGGGCCCGTTCCGCCCGCTCTCGCGGTCACCTGGCTTTCGGCGATCGCCTCGGCTCTCGACCACGCGCACGCCAAGGGCATTCTCCACCGCGACGTCAAGCCGGGGAACGTCCTGATGGACTCGCAGGGCCGGCCCCTTCTCGCCGACTTCGGCCTCGCGCGCAGCGCCGAGGTTTCGTCGGGACTCACGGCGACGGGCACGGTGCTCGGGACGCCGCTCTACATGGCGCCCGAGCAGGCGACCGGCGCGGTTCTCAGCGGCCGCGCGGATCAGTACGCGCTCGCCGTGATCGCGTTCGAGCTCCTGGCGGGACGCGTGCCGTTTTCCGCGCAATCGCCTCTCGCGGTCCTTCACCAGCACGTCACCGCGCCTCCGCCGCCGCTCTCGTCGGTCCTGCCGGGCACCGCTCCCGCGGTGGATGCGGTGCTCGCCCGCGGCCTCTCGAAAGAGCCCGCCGACCGGTTCTCTTCCTGCGGCGCTTTCGTCGCCGCGCTCGGAGCGGCGCTCGCCGTGCCCGGCGCCGCGAAGACCGCGCCGCAGGACGTGGACGTGGAATCGCATGTCCGGACGGTCATCTCGGCCCCGGCGATCGACGCCGAGGCGCTCGCGGCGCCGGCCTCGGAGACGAAAAGGCCAAGAGAGACGCAGCCGGATCCGAAGCGAGGCGCCAAGCTCATCCTCGCCGCGCTGCTCCTCCTCAGCGCGGGGGGAGGGGTTTATCTGCTCCTTCGCCCCGGGCCGCCGAAGGGGCCGACGGCGCTCACGACGAGCGCTCCGGCGACCCCATCGTCCGGCATTTCTTCGAAGGTGAACGAGTCCGGCGCCGACGCGACCAGCACCGGCATTCCGGGCGAAAGCGAACCGCGCGCATCTGCTTCGGGCCAATTACCCTTCGAAGAAAAGCGCCCGCGCCAAACCACGGGTTCCGCCCCGAAGGCCGATGTGCCCGCACGCGTCCCGGTTCCGAGGCGGCGAGCTCTTCCCCCTCTCCTCTCCGGCGCCGCGCACTCCGGCGACACTCAGCTCGGCCCCGCGTGGGACGCGCTCGACAACGCGCGAAGGCCCGGAGGGCGCCTCGCGCGCGAGAACTTCGTGGACGCGATGGGCACGGCGCGCGCCGTCTTCTCGCGCCGCCCCACGGGCGAGGCACGCTTTCTCGACGCGTTCAGCCGCGCGGGCGTCGCGTTCGCGGACGGCCGGAACGCCGAAGCGTGGCAGCTCCTGGCACGCGCGCTGGAGGAGGCGGGCCCGGCCGCGAGCTCGCGCACGCTGCGCTTCGTCGAAGACGAGGTGCGCTCGCTCGGACCGAACCCGGGCCCTGATGCGAGCTGGGTGATGGGCCTCGCGTTCGCCGACGTCCGCGGAGACCTCGAAGACGAGCTCGCGAAAGCGGAAGAGAGAGCGCCGCGCTCCCCGCGCGTTCGGGAGGCGCGCGCGCTCGCCGAAGGTCGTTAGGAGGAGCGCCATGCGCCACGCCGGATTTCTCGCCGTCCCGTTTTTCGTTCTCGGCTCCCTCGCCGCAGCCGAGGACATCCCTCCGGCCGAGGAGCAGGCGAAGGCGACCCTCGAGAAGTCTCCGCGCCATGGCGAGTGGATCGACGTCAAGATGCCTTCGGGCGGAGCGCCGATCAAGACGTGGGTCGTCTACCCCGAGCGAAAGGAGAAGGCGGGCGTCGTCCTCGTCATCCACGAGATCTTCGGCCTCTCCGACTGGATTCGCGCCGTCGCGGACCAGCTCGCGAAGGAAGGCTTCATCGCCGTCGCCCCAGACCTCCTGTCGGGCAAAGGTCCGGGCGGCGGCGGGACGGAATCGGCGGCGAGCCGCGACGACGTCGTCAAGCTCGTCCAAACCCTCACGCAGGAGGAGACGAACGCGCGCCTGAGCGCGGTACGCGAGTGGGCGATCAAGCTGCCTTCGGCGAACGCGAGGAGCGCGACGACGGGCTTCTGCTGGGGTGGCTCCGCGAGCTTCGCTTATGCGGCCGCACAGCCGCTTCTGAACGCGGCCGTCGTGTATTACGGCACCGCGCCACCGGACGAGTCCCTCGCCGCGATCAAGGCGCCCGTGCTCGGGAATTACGGCGGCGACGACGCGCGCGTCACGGCCACCGTCGCCTCCACCGAGGCCGCGATGAAAAAGGCGGGCAAGGCGTACGAGCCGCACGTCTACGACGGCGCGGGCCACGGGTTCCTCCGCCAGCAGACCGGCAAGGAGGGCGCGAACCTGAAGGCCACGCGTGCCGCGTGGCCCCGGACGATCGCGTTTCTGAAGGATGCGCTGAAGTGAGACGGCGGCTCAGTTCCTGAGCGTGTCGCCAGCCCGGTAACCCGAGCCGGAGACGGGGACCGCGGTCGAGAGGCGCGGGCCCATGACGTTCGTGATCCTCACGCGCCCGACCTTCACCTCGTTCGCACCGAGGACCTCGCCCGTGTCGGGGTCCTTGATCTGCTCGCCGACGCGGTAGACGTTGAACTCGTCGCCTTCCTTGACGCCCGCTTCCGAACCGGCGTTCACGTAGAGCGTGCCGCCGTCGGCCTTCGCGATCTTGCCGACGACGCCCGACGCATCCGACGTTCCGCCCATCCCGCTCGTGTCGAGCTTCTTGGCCGACACCGAAGCCGCGAGCTTGTCCACGACGGGGCGCAGGATCTTGTCCAGCTTCTCGTTGTCGTGCGACCCCCCGCCCGCGCCCGCGACGTAGACGCTCTTGTCCGAGGACGAGTCTTTCGCCGTGTCGGCCCACACGATCTCGCCCGTGGAGGTGTTGATCGCCCGCGCGTCGATCGCCGCGTCCATGCGCTGCGTGCGCATGCTGAACGACGGCAGCCCGCCGTACCCGGGTACGCTCGCTCCCGAGTTTGTCACGCCGAATTCCGTGATGGCGCCCACGATGAGGTATTCGACGCCCAGCATCTTGCCAACTCTCACGGCGGTCTTGGGGTCGACGTCGCCCGAGAGCGAAAGATTCTTCTCCTGCATCAGCGCCTGAAGCCGCTCGCGGTCGATCACGCGGAATGCCTCGCCCTTGACGAGCGCGGTGACCATCATGTCCTGGGCGGCGCGCCCCACGTGGTACCAGCTGTAGTAATGGGTGGACTTGTCCACGAACTCCAGAACGGCCACGCGAGGTTTCGCGCTTCCCGCGGCCTGCGTCGTGGGCGCGCTCGCGAGAAGGACTGCGAAGAGGACGAAAAGAAGGCTGCGGACACGGCGCATCATTGAGTTCTCCTCCCTGAAGACGAAGGCATTCTAATTCCTTACACTGTCGTCGTGCAGCCGGAGGGTGAGGACGGTCTCGTCGCGATCCCCATCGAGGATGTCCTCGACCTCCATCCTTTTCGTCCGGGCGAGACGGCCTCGGTCGTGGCGGAATACGTCGCCGCGGCCGCCGCGAAGGGCTTCCGCGAAGTTCGCCTGATTCACGGGCGAGGGATCGGCGTTCAGCGCGCGATCGTGAGAACGACGCTCGAACGATCCTCGCTCGTCACATCATTCGAGGACGCCACGCCCGAGCGGGGCGGATGGGGCGCCACCGTGGTCCGGCTAACGTGCGGCCCATGAGCGAAGACGCTGGCCTCCTCGACCTCGTCATCGTGGGCGCTGGCCCGGCCGGCATCGCGCTCGGCGCCGAGGCCGTCGCGGCCGGGATCCCGCCCGCCCACGTTCTCATCCTCGAGAGGGGCGAGGCTCACTCGTTCTCGATCCGGAAGTTCTATCCCGAGTCGAAGCTCGTCACGGCGAACTACAAAGGTCTCGCGGCGGTCTGCACGGGGGTTCTCTGCCTCACGGACGCGAGCAAAGGCGAGACGCTCACGTATCTCGACCGCGCGATCGAGGACAACGGCCTCGTCGTGCGGTACGGCGAAGCGGTCGCCGCGATCCGCCCGCGCGCCGGCTTCTTTCTCGTGGAGACAGCGGCGGCGACGTATCGCTCGAAGACGTGCGCGGTCGCGATCGGCATCCTCGGCCGGCCGCAAAAGCCCGACTGGCCGATCCCGTCTTCTCTAAGGGCGCGGATCACGTACGACATCACGTCCGTGCCCCTCCGAAACATCGACGCGCTCGTCGTGGGAGGCGGCGACTCGGCCTCCGAGTACGCGCAGTACCTCGTCCAGGAGGACTGCCGCGTTGTCCTGTCGTACCGTGGCTCCTCGTTCCATCGCATGAACGACATCAATCGCACCTCACTCGCGGCCCTCGAGGAGCAGGGCCGCGTGCTCGTCCTCGCCGGCACGAACGTCGCCCGCGTCGAGAGCGTCGAAGGCCGGCCCCGCGTCCACTTCACCGAGGGCACTCCGAAGCCCGAGACCTTCGACCACGTCGTCCTCGCGCTTGGCGGCACGACGCCCGAGAACTTCCTCAAGACGATCGGTATCGACTTCGACGGCCGGACGCCCGTTCTGCGCGAGGGCTACGAGACGTCCATTCGAGGCCTCTTTCTCGTCGGTGATCTCACCGCGGGAAAGACCGGCGGCTCGATCATCTCGGCGTTCAACTCCGCGAACGACGCGATGCGCGCGCTCTGCGAAGGGCATCTCGACTGTCCGATCCCGCCGCGGCCGCGCTCCTGAGGCGCATTACTGCGCGCGATTTCCGCTAGACTCCGCCGGTGAAAAATCTGACATCCCCGGCGAAAAAAGAGCGGACGACCGTCATTCGAGGTTCCGGCTTCTACGTGCCTCCTCAGGTCGTCACGAACGAGATGATGGGCCGGATCATGGACACGAACGACGACTGGGTCGTGCCGCGCACCGGCATCAAGGAGCGGCGCTTCGTCGAGCCGGGCATCGGCTCGGCCGAGCTCGGCGCGAAGGCTTCGGAGGCCGCCCTCGCCGACGCCGGCCTGACGGCCGCCGACATCGACTTCGTGATCTTCGCGACGATGACGCCTGACCACTACTTTCCCGGCAACGGAGGGCTTCTCGCGCGGCGGCTCGGCATGAAGACGACGCATGCGCTCGACATCCGGATGCAGTGCACCGGCTTCCTTTCGGGGCTGCAGACCGCCGACGCGTTCATTCGCTCGGGCATGTACGACCGCATCCTCCTCGTGGGCGCCGAGGTGCACAGCGGCCTCATGCCGTGGCCCGAGGACGTCTGGGACGTGATGCTCGGAAAATCTCCAGGGCCGTGCGACCCGTTCTGGTTCGAGCGAGCGACCGGGATGCGCGACCGCGCCGTGCTTTTCGGCGACGGTGCGGGCGCGATGGTCCTCGAGGCGAACACGAAAGGCGACGGGCGCGGATTCCTCGGCTTCGCGATGTACACCGACGGCGAGCACTGGGACAAGCTTTACGTGCCTGGCGGCGGATGCAAGTCGCGCCCTTACTTCACGCCCGAGATGTTCGAGAACCTCGGCACGATCCCGATCGTGGAAGGGCGACAGGTGTTCCGCCTCGCCGCGAATCTCATGCCAGCGGCCGTCCAGGAAGTCCTCGCGGGCAACGGGAGAACGCTCGCCGACCTCGACCTCCTGCTGATGCACCAGGCGAACCAGCGCATCAGCGAAGCGGCGCAGAAAGCGCTCGGCCTGCCGGACGACAAGGTGTTCAACAACATCGAGAAGTACGGGAACACGACGGCCGGAACGCTCCCGATCGCGTTCCACGAAGCGAAGCTCGCGGGCAAGGTGAAGCGCGGCTCCCTCGTTGCCTTCACCGCGCT
>CALAQS010000321.1 GCA_937888435.1 uncultured Acidobacteriota bacterium | reverse complement strand
GCGAACGAGGTGCTGCCGTCGGGGTTCGTCGTGAACGTCGTGTTTCCGTTGGGAGGCGTGCCGCCGAAGCCCTGGATGAAAAAGAGAGTGTCCACGCCGTTGCAGACGGAGGAGGGAATCACGATCCCAGCGCTGATGTAGTCGTACGCGCCCGCCGAGACCTCCGCGAGCCCTGAGAAGCCGAAGCCGTCGTTCAGGATGAGCCCGTATTCGCCGTCTTTCGCGACGGGCACTTTCACGGGTGGGGCGTAACTGATGGACCCAATCGCGTTGTCGATGATCGAGGCGCCGGTCGCAACCGGTCCGCCGCTCGTCACCGTCACGAGCGCCGTCAGGTTCGTGTCGTTCGCGGTGGGGGCGTATCCGAAGAAGCTCGCGACGTTGTTGATCTGCGTCTGCGAGAGCTTTCCGAGCGTGATGTTCTGCGAGCCGACCGACGTGCCGTCAGCCTTGCGGAGCGTCACCGTGACCTTCGTGTTGACCGTCCCGTTCGCGGACAGGAGAAAGAGGTTCGTACGGTACCCGCTCGGCGGGGTGGTCGACGGGGACGCGGAGATGTACGGCACGTATGCGGTCTCCCCGACCGCCACGACCTGGTCCTGACTCTGCGAGGGGATCGCGAAGCCGTTCGTTCCGGACGTTCCCGCCTGATTCTTCGCGTTCACGACGAGCGTCTGCGAGAGGACCCAGACGCCGGCGGGATTCAGGCCGCCTCCAGCCACGAACGACTCGACGCGGATGCCGCCGGCGCCCGCCGTACCGAACGTCAAGTTGAGGACGTCGTCCAAGGCGAGCGTGGAATTCGCGGGCACGGTCACGACCACCTTCGGAGCGGCGCTGTTGTCGCCGAGCGCGCTGTTCGTCGTCAGGTCGAGCGGCGTTTGCGGAAGAAAATACAAGTCGACCTCGGCGGCGGCCGCGCTCGGGTTCACGATGCGCAGGGACGTGACGTAGTCGTTGCCCCCTCCAGACACCTTGGCCGACGTGACGACCCACTGCTTCGAGGCGGGGGTGTCCGCGAGGAGAGTTGCCGGAAGCAGCGAGATCACGGCGAGGGCCATGGAGCAAAAGGGCTTGAAGTTCATCGTGGGTATCCTTTTTCTGTGAATTCGGAGCCGGCAGAGAGCCGTGAGACGCAAGAATGCGGCCTGAGTTTAGCCTGCCCGGAGGGAAGTGACGCCGCCCCACCCGGCCTTTCAGAAGATAAGGCCGCCGCTTCCGGCATAGCGGCGCAGATCGCCGCGCCTCCTTTCGCCGAGAAGGACGCGCGTCGAGACAGGTTGAAAGCCGAGGCTCGCTGCCGCGTTGAGCAGCGCCCGCGCCTCGGCGGGAAGCGCGAGCGAGAAGCGTTTTCCTCCGGCGCGCGACGCGAGGAGAGGAAGGAGGTCCGCGGCGCCCTCGGGAGCTCTCGCGGCGATGGGGCCGAGCGCCGTCCCGCGAGGTCCCGGGTGCCACGCGCCGAGCGCCACCGGCCGGCCGCCGCGCTTCCGCGAGACGACGTGGCCCTCCTCCGCCCAACGCGCCCAGTCGCGCGGCCGGGCGAATCCCCGAGTCTCGCGGTCGAGAGCGGCGATCCAGCCGTAGAGAGAAGCCCCGGGAGAGACGGTGTGGAGCGAGGTGCCTGGCCCGGGCGCCAAGCCAGACACTTCCGCCGTCATTTCGAGGACCAGCGTGCGGAGGGAGAGGCCAGCGCGGAAAAAGAACGCGAGAGAGGTCGGGTCCGATGGCGCGAGAACCTCCAGCGCGCGGGCGCCCCGCGCGGCGCCGTATGCGCGCGCTGCCGCGAGGAGCGCGCTGCCGACCCCTTTGCCTCGATGTGCCGCCTTCACGTCGAGCGCGAGGAGGAGAAGCGCGTCTTCGCGGACCGCAGCCGCGGCCGAGCCGAGGAGGCGGCCCTCCTGATCCACGGCCACGAGTGTGCCCTCGGGGTCCGTGGCGCGCGCATGCGCAAGATCCGCGTCCGGGGGGGCCTCGCCGGGCCGGGCGGGGCGGATCGAGACCGGCGGAGGTTTCCTCGCGGGCACCCTGACGGACGGTAGCACGAGGGAGAGGAGAGGCCGAGCCGGCGTGGGCGGCACGCGGGACGAAATCCAGAGGAGAATCCACAGGGAGTCGTCGTATGCAGAAGCGAAATGTCGGACGTCCCCGCGGCGGCGACCCCGTCGAGACGCGGCGCGGCATCCTGAGCGCTGCGGAAGAATGTTTCGCCGCGGCGGGCTTCGTGGGCGCCACGACGCGCCAGGTGGCCGCCCGCGCCGGCGTGAACGTCGCGACCCTCCACTACCACTTTGGGAGCAAGGAAAAGCTCTATCGCGCCGTCCTCGACGCCGCGACCCGACAGGACGTCCCTTTTCTCGCGAGCGGCGAGACGCCGGAAGAGCGCCTGTCGTCAGCCGTCGACACGCTCTGGGATTTCGGCGCCGCGCATCCGACGCTCCCGAGGCTGAGCCTCCTCCACCGGCTCGCCGGCCCCGCGCCTGCCGCCGGGGCTTTCGAAACTCCCGAGGATCCCCGCGCCGGCTTTCTCCTTCGGACACTCACCCAGACGGGCGTGAAGACTCCGTTTCCGCCAGCCGAGACCGCCCGCGTCATCCTCGCGCTTCTCGACAGCACGCTCGTGGCGGCGCAAAACGGGTACAGTCCCGAGGCCGCGTCGCCGTCTGCCATAGCCGACGCGTCGCGCGCGGGGGTCGTCGCGGCGGCCCTCCGCGTGGCCGGCCTCGCCTAGCCCGCAGACCGCCGCGCGGTCTAACCGGGGATTGGCGGGCTAGCATCTGCGAGTGATGGGGGAAGCACGGCCGTGTTTCCCCCCGACCCCCTTCACCGCTCGAGAAACGCCGAGGAGCAGCACGAGCGCGTTGGCGCCCGTGCCCGCGAGCACGGGATCGATTCCGAAAGGGTGAACAAAGCGCTCGAGCATCGCCGTCGCGCCGCCGAGGAGCATCGCAGTCCCCGCGAAGCGCCGGTCCACGCGGACGCCGGGACAGAACGCGACGAGCGTGGGCAGGATGAGGCCGGAGGCGAAGAGCGTGTAGCCGAGGCGGAATGTCTCGACGAGGTCGCGAAGCACGAGCGCCACGACGAGCCCGAGGCCGCCGTACAAAACGACGGCGAGGCGCGTGGCCTTAACGCCGGCTCTCGGCCCGAGGAGGTCGTGCGTCGTCGCCGCGGCGGCCGACAGGAGGACGGAGTCCGCCGAGGACTGCATCGTCGCGACGAGCGCCACGAGGAGAAACGGAGCCAGCGCCGTTCCCGCGAGGAGGAACACCGTGCGGGGAAAGAGCTCCGCGACGGGACCGCCGACGCCGCGGGCGATCCCCGCCAGGGCGATCGCTGCCGTCGCGAGGCCGAATGCGAGCTTGGACGCGGCGGCGCCGAGGGCCGCGCGTCGCGCGTCGCTCGCATCGCGCGCGGATAGGAGCTTTGCCCATACATCGCTTCCGACGGCGTGCGGGAGGCCCACGAGGACGAGAAGCGCGCACGCGTCCCCCCACGAAAAACGTGGGCCCGTCGGGAAGTGGAGAAGCTCCGCGGGCGCTCCGGTCGCGGCGAGGGAGCGCAGGGCGAGCGGAAGAGCCACGGCGAGAAGGCCCGCCACCATGAGGCCGAACTGGAGGATGTCCGTCCTCACGACGGCGCGCTGGCCACCGAGCGCCGTGTATGCGACGAAAAGGGCCGCCGTGACGACGAGGACGCGTACGGGCTCCCACGGCGTCGTCGCGACGACGACGGTCTCGGTCGCCTCGGTCAGGAGCGCGAACCAGACGATCTCCGCGAGGACGACGAGAAAAGCGGCGATCCTGCGCACGCCGGGGCCGTACGTTCTTCCGACGACCTCGGCGAGCGTCGTCGCGCCCGTCGCGCGCACGCGCGGCGCGAAAAAGAGGCCGAGGGCGAGTAGGCCGAGCGCCCCCGCAAGGTCGAGCCAGAACGCGGGCAGGCCCACCCTGGCGACGAACGCCGCGAGGACGAGGGTCGTGGACCCGCCGATCACCGTGGAGGAGAGGGCCGCCCAGGTCGTGAACGCGCCCAGGCCGCGGTCCGCGACGAGGAACGCGTCGGTAGAGCGCGAGGCGTCTCGTGCCGAAAAGAGGCCGACGAGGAGGACGGCGGCGCCGTAGAGGACGAGGGCGGCGGCCACGCGTCAGCGCTCGAGGCCTCAGTCGGCGAGAACGTCGCGCGCGAAGCCCGCGAGAAGGAGCGCTGCGTGCGGCAGGGCGCGCTCGTCGAAGTCGAAGTCGGGCGCGTGGTGCGGGCCCCGCGGAAAGGTGGCCGGCGCCGCGCCGACGAACGCGAACGCGCCCGGGACGCGCAGGAGGAACTCGCTGAAATCCTCGCCGCCCATCGTCCGGCAGGATGCCGTGACGCGCGCCGGGGACGCGCGCGGCGAGAGCGCCTCCGCCACGCGCCGAACGCGCTCGGTTTCGTGCGGGTCGTTCACGACCGCGGGGTTGATCTTCCGGTACACCGTCCTCGCTTCGCACCCGAGCGATCGCGCCGCGTGTTCCGCGACCTCGCGGACGAGGGACGGAAGGCGATCGGCGACTTCGGCGTCGAAGGACCGGCACGTGCCGCGGAGCGTCACCGACGCGGGCAGGATGTTGAACGCCGAGCCGCCGTGCATCGACGTCACGGAGACGACCGCCGGCAAGAGCGGCGAGAGCCGCCGCGCGACGATCGTCTGGAGCGCGGTGACGACGTGAGCGGCAGCCACGATCGTGTCGCGCGTCTCGTGGGGCGAGGCCGCATGGCCGCCGGGACTCGTGACGTCGATGAGGAACTCGTCCACGGCGGCCATCATGGCGTCGGGCGCGACTCCAACCTGGCCGAGCGGCAGTGCCGTCCAGAGGTGTACGCCGAAGACCGCGTCGGGGCGGGGATCGTCGAGGACGCCGTCGGCGATCATGGCCTGCGCGCCGCCGGCGCCTTCCTCTCCCGGCTGGAACGCGAAGACGACGTGTCCCTTCGCGGGCGGGTCGAGAATCAGAAGGTCCGCCGCCGCGTCCAGCGCCGCCACGTGTCCGTCGTGCCCGCACGCGTGCATTTTCCCGTTCGTCGCGGCGAAGGCCAGGCCGGTCTTCTCGACGACGGGAAGCGCGTCCATGTCGGCCCTTAGGAGGACCGTCTTTCCGGGCCGCCCC
Organism: uncultured Acidobacteriota bacterium; assembly: GCA_937888435.1. Taxonomy (GTDB): domain Bacteria; phylum Acidobacteriota; class Thermoanaerobaculia; order UBA5066; family UBA5066; genus Fen-183. Next base: position 6,027 of record CALAQS010000321.1, on the reverse strand, counting down.
GTGTCGAGGACGGCCGCTACGCCCGTCCTCCCGACGCCCGTGCGCACGGCGAGAGAGCGCGCGCGCATGCGATCCGCGACGAGGCGTGCCGTCTCGATCTCCTCGAACGCGGTCTCCGGCCGGGCGTGGATCTCGCGGCGGAGGCGGACAGCCCCTGCCTCGACTTCCTTCTCGCCAGTCGCGAGCGCTTTCACCAGGGGGATCATAGGGCTAGGCCGCGTTATCCTCGGCGAGATGAGCGAGACCCCGCGGAAGACGTTCACGTTCGAGGAAGCCCGTGCTCTCCTGCCCGAGGTGCGAGAGCGGACCCGGCGGGCGGTCGAGGCGCTTTCGCACCTGGCGATCCCTTCGGACGGCGGGCCCGGGGCCGGCGAGGCGCGGGCCGAGAGGGCCGTGGCCGAAACGCTCGCCGCGTGGGCGAACGGGATCGAGGAGCTGGGGATCGAGGTGAAAGGGCCGTGGCTCGTGGATTTCGACTCGGGCGCGGGCTATTACTGCTGGAAGTGGCCCGAGGAGTCCCTCGAGTTCTTCCACGGCTATGAGGAAGGTTTTGCGGGAAGGGTGAGACTTCAGTAGAGAGTCAGGCGATCCCCAAAAGCCGCTTTCCCTCGGGCGTCATCATCTCCGCGCTCCAGGGCGGGTCCCACACGATCATGACTTCCGCTTCCGCGACGCCGGGCACCGACGCGATCTTCGCCTGCGCGTCGGCGGCGATCGCGCCGCCCATGCCGCAGCCGGGCGCGGTGAGCGTCATCTTCACCTCGACGCGCTCCCCGGCGGCCGCCGCAGGAAGGATGCGAAGGTCGTACACGAGGCCGAGGTCCACGATGTTCACCGGAATCTCGGGGTCGTACACGGTGCGCAGGCGGTCCCACACGGCCGCTTCGTCCACGGGCCCGGACGCCGCGGGGCGTCCCGCCGCGTCCCCGGCGAGGGGTGCGAGCCCAAGGGCGTCGGCGTCGCTCCCGGCGATCCGGAAAAGGCCGCCGAGCGCCGGGGCCTGCACGGTGAACGTGCCTCCCAGAGACTGCGTGAGATAGACGGACGTGCCCGCCGACAAGGTGACGGGCTCTCCGCTCGGAATGCGGATTGCCTCGCAATCGCGCGCCAGGGTGTAGGCGGTCTCGGCCAGAGGCGTCATGTGAGGGTGCCCGCGCCCGGTGCTCGCGAGGCCCGGCCATTCTCTCTCAGGAGGCCCGTCGCGGAAAGCCCGAGTGCGGCGGCCTCGAGGGCGGCCGCGGCCCAGTGCGGCCAGTCGGGCCCGATCCTGAAATACACGTTCTCGCTTCCGAACGGCCCGAAGACGCGGCCCAAAGAGCCCATCGACTGGTACGCCCCGAGGATCTCCCCCTGCTCCCCTGCGGCCGAGCGCCGGCTGACGAGCGACGAAAGCGTCGGCGTCGTGATGCCGATCCCGAGAGCGATCACGGCGATCGCGAGGAGAAGGACCGGAACCGAGTCCGCGGCCCTCAGGCCTACGAAGCCCGAGATGAGGAGCACGGCCCCGAAAACGACGAGACGCGCTTCCCCGACGCGCGCCACGAGACGCCGCACGAGCACGCCCTGCACGAGAGCCGAGCACACGCCGATGAACACGAAGAACCACGCGACAGTCGACGCGCCGGCCCCGAGGCGCACGGACACGAACTGCGCGAACGTGGACTCGAACATCGCGAAGGCCGTCGTCGTCACGAGCGAGAGAAGCATGAGAGCGCCGATTTCCGGCCGGCGGAACGCGCGCGCGAGCGCCGTGAACGAGAACACACCGACGCGCGCGCGGGCGCCGCCTTCGGGGCGCGTCTCGGGCAGCTTGAGGAAGGCCCAGACGAACGCGGTGAACGAGAGCGACGCCGCCGCGAGGCCGGGGGCGCTCGCGCCGAGACCGACCGTGAAACCCGCGATGGCGGGCCCGAAAATGAACCCGAGGCCGAAGGCCATCCCGACGAGGCCCATGCCGCGGGCGCGTTCCTCCGGGCTCGTCGTATCGGCGATGACGGCGTGGGCGGTGCCGATGTTTCCGCCGGTGGCTCCGTCGAGCAGGCGGGACGCGAAGAGCACCGGCAGCGAGCGCGCGAACGCGAACAGAAGGTAGCCGACGACGGTGCCCGCGAGGGAAAAGAGGAGGACCGGACGCCGGCCGAAGCGGTCCGAGAGGCGCCCGAGAACCGGCGCGCACAGGAACTGCATCGCCGAGTAGCTCGACATGAGGAGCCCGAATGCGAGCGGGGACGGGTGGTACTTCTCGGCGTACAGCGGCAGCAACGGGATCACGATCCCGAAGCCGAGAAGATCGATGAAGACGGTGAGGAAGACGATCCGGAGGACGGACGGCGAACGCGTCAGCTGAAGCTCTTCCCGCAGCCGCAGCTCCCGCCGGTCGCGTTCGGGTTCTCCACCGAGAAGCCGGCGCCGCGCATGTCCTCGATGAAGTCGACCGTGGAACCGTGCAGTTTCAGCGCGCTCTGGGGGTCGACGATGACCTCGATGTCGTGCACGGCGAGGACGTGGTCGGTCGGGCGCTTCTCGTCGAAGGTGAAGCCGTACTGAAAGCCCGAGCAGCCGCCGCCCTGGATGAAGACGCGCAAGGCCTTGCCCGCGGCGTCCGGCGTTTTCGCGGCGAAATCCTTGACCTTGTCGACCGCGCGGTCGGTGACGTTGAGGATGAAGACGGACGGCGACGTGGCCTGTGTGGCCGCGGTCTCGGTGACGCTGGACATGGATACCCTCCTGCGGCGAGACGCCGCTCGTTGAGAACGAATCTTGGGGTCCGGGGCGTTCGAAGTCAAACCGGATCACCTACACTGGACGACCCGGCGAGGGAGGCCGTCACCCCCACTATCTAGTGGCTAGGGAATATAAAAACACTATTGGTAGCGTTTTTCCCCTTGAAAAAGGGCGAGGCGGGAATTACCTTGTGAGACAGCCCCATACGCCGGACGCGAGACCACGCGGAGAGCGCGGAAGAAAGCGAAAAAAGGCCAGGCTGCTGGCAGAAGGGGTGGTTTCGTCTTCGCGCGGAAGGAAGACGGGAAAAGGGAGGCCTTCTCACCCATGAGCACCTCGAACGGACGAGAGACGCGCCCCGCAGCGGCAGGAGCCCCGGCGGAGAGAGCGGCAGCTTCACGCCGCGCCCGAACCGGCCTCAGCGGCCTCACCTTCCGACGGCTCTTCACCGACGGCGTCACACCCCCCTTCGACGCGCTGGAATGGGAGCTCCGCACGGCGGCGATCACGAACGAGAAGGGCGAGGTTTTCTTCGAGCAGAAGGACGTCGAGGTCCCGAAGGCGTGGTCGATGACGGCGACGAACATCGTCGCGCAGAAGTACTTCTCCGGGAAACTGGGGACGCCGCAGCGCGAGCGGTCGGTCAAGCAGCTCATCGGCCGCGTCGTGGACACGATCACCGGCTTCGGGCAGAAGAACGGGTACTTCCGCACCGCAGCCGACCGGGACACGTTCTCGGACGAGCTCGCCCACATCCTCGTGAACCAGGCCGCGAGCTTCAACTCGCCCGTCTGGTTCAACGTCGGCGTCGAGCCGAAACCCCAGGCGTCGGCCTGCTTCATCAACTCGGTCGGCGACTCGATGTCTTCGATCCTCGATCTCGCCAAGACGGAAGGCATGCTCTTCAAGTTCGGGTCGGGCACGGGCTCGAACCTTTCCTCGCTTCGCTCGTCGACCGAGTCGCTCTCCTCCGGCGGCATCGCATCCGGCCCCGTCTCCTTCATGAAGGGCTTCGACAGCTTCGCGGGCGCGATCAAGTCGGGCGGCAAGACGCGCCGCGCGGCGAAAATGGTCATCCTCAACGTCGACCACCCGGACGTCGAGGAATTCATCCTGTGCAAGGAACGGGAAGAGAAGAAAGCCTGGGACCTCATCGACTCCGGCTGGGACGGCTCGTTCAACGGCGAGGTCTACGCCAACATCGCGTTCCAGAACGCGAACCACTCCGTACGCGTGACGGACGAGTTCATGCGCGCCGTCGAGGCGGGCGGCACGCACACGACGAAGGCCGTCACGACGGGCGAGCCCATGGGGACGTTCGACGCGAAGGCGCTGCTCATGAAGATGGCCGAGTCGGCGTGGGTGTGCGGCGACCCCGGGATGCAGTACGACACGCTCATCAACGCGTGGAACCCGTGTAAGGCGACGCACCGCATCAACGCGTCGAACCCATGCTCGGAATACATGTTCATCGACGACTCGGCCTGCAACCTGGCCTCCCTGAACCTCATGAAGTTCGCGCGCGAGGACGGGGGCTTCGAGATCGAGAAATTTCGGCACGCCGTGGACGTCGTTTTCGCGGCGCAGGAGATGCTCGTCGGCGAGGCCTCGTATCCGACGCCCGCGATCGAGAAGAATTCGCATGCGTTCCGCCCGATCGGCCTCGGCTACGCGAACCTCGGCGCGCTTCTCATGTTCAACGGCCTCCCCTATGACAGCGAAGAGGGCCGCCACTACGCGGCCGCCGTCACGAGCCTCATGCACGGGCAGGCTTACCTCACGTCCGCGAAGATCGCCGCCGAGATGGGGCCCTTCGGGGCCTATCCGCCGAACCGCGATGCGTTCCTCGAGGTCATCTCCATGCATCGCGATGCCGCCTATGCCGTCGAGAAGAGCGGCGTTCCGAAGGACCTTCACGAGGCGCAGCTCGCGGTGTGGGACCTGACGCTCGAGTCGGGGCGGCAGCACGGCTTTAGGAACGCGCAGGCCACGGTTCTCGCGCCCACGGGCACGATCGGCTTCATGATGGACTGCGACACCACCGGCGTGGAGCCCGATCTCGCGCTCGTCAAGTACAAGAAGCTCGTCGGCGGCGGAACGATCAAGATCGTCAACCAGACCGTCCCGCATGCGCTCACCCGCCTCGGCTACTCGGACGCCGAGATGCACGCGATCGTGAGCTTCATCGACGAGAAGGGCACGATCGAGGGCTCGCCGGGGCTGAAGAGCCAGCACCTGCCGGTCTTCGACTGCGCGTTCAAGGCGCTCGGCGGCACGCGCTCGATCGCCCCGATGGGTCACGTGCGGATGATGTCCGCGGTGCAGCCCTTCCTCTCGGGCGCGATCAGCAAGACCGTGAACATGCCGAACGACGCGACGGTCGAGGAGATCGCGGACGTCTACATGCAGGGCTGGAAGCTGGGGCTGAAAGCCATCGCGATCTACCGCGACGGCTGCAAGCGCACGCAGCCGTTGAACACGGCGGCGAGCAAGAACGACGACGCCGTGAAGGGGCATCGCGGCCTCAGGGCAAGCGCGGCGGGCACCGGAACCCCGGCCGCCGCCCCGGTGGCGCCCGACGGCACCCCGCGCCGGCACAAGCTTCCCGACGAGCGCCGGGCGATCACGCACAAGTTCTCCGTCGGGGGCCACGAGGGCTACATCACGGTGGGGCTGTACGAGGACGGCACGCCGGGCGAGATCTTCCTCACGATGGCGAAGGAAGGTTCCACGATCTCCGGTCTCATGGACTCGTTCGCGACCGCCATCTCGCTGACCTTGCAGTACGGGGTACCGCTGGAGGCGCTCGTCGAGAAGTTCAGCCACATGCGCTTCGAGCCATCCGGCTACACGAAGAACCCCGAGATCCCGATCGCGAAGAGCCTCGTCGACTACCTGTTCCGCTGGCTCGCCTCGAAATTCCTGACGGCGGACCTCAAGGAGAAGGCGGGCGTCATCTCGCGCGAGGAGAGAAGCCCCGCCACGGCGCCGGCCGACTTCAAGAATCGAGGGACGTCGACGCCCGTCGCGGAGGCCACGGCCGGCCCCGTCCTCGCCGTCAGCACCGCGCTTCAGGCGCTCGCGAGCGCGAAGGCGGAGGCCCCCGCGGCCGCCGAGGCGGCCGAGCCGCGGGCCATCGGGTTCGCCGTTCCGGCGCCCGCGCACGCGAGCAAGCTCACGTTCGAGAACAGCGCCGACGCACCGAGCTGCCATGAGTGCGGCAGCCTCATGGTGCGCAGCGGCGCCTGCTACAAATGCCTGAACTGCGGCGCGACGAGCGGCTGCAGCTGAGATGACCGGGGG
>CALAQS010000320.1 GCA_937888435.1 uncultured Acidobacteriota bacterium | reverse complement strand
GCCGTCCTCGACTTTTTGATCGTGGGTTTCGTGATCTTCCTCGTCGTGAAGCAGGCAAACCGCCTCCGGGGGGAGGCACCCGCCCTTGCCCCGGCCGGACCCACGATAGATCAGCAGCTCCTCACCGAGATTCGGGACCTTCTCAAGAAATAGTCCACACCCTTCCAGTCCACCATCCCCTCGTTCGAGTGAAAGAGCCTCCGTGGGATTGCGGCGCCCGTAGCGGTCCACGTCCCACGGACTCCAAGGCGTGGGACGGACCAACGGATTCCTGAACTGCCGCTCTCCGGCGAGGGCGCCCGCGTCCACGTCGATGCGCCTCGCCCACTCCCCCGTTGCGGTGAGAGCAGAAAGCTCGCGCCCTGGACCGAAAGTTGGCGGAACTCGAGCCGGGCCTGGTACCCGACGAAGACTTCCCCATCGCCGGAAACGGCGTCGAGGTACCACTTCCTGAGTCGGAATCCCGCGAGATTGTGCATTTCCGCATTGCTGAATTCTATGTCCCCATGTCAGCTCCGCTTCATCAGCGCGAGCGCGGAGAGCGCGTAGATACCCAGCGCGAACAGGTAGAGGACGCGAAAGCCGAAGTACATGGAGTTGTACTCGAGAAGCCCGCCGACGATCGCGCCGAAGAGATTTGAAGCGAGCGGGCCGGCCACTCTGCCGCGCTCGCGCAGCGAGATCGAGAAAACGAGCCCGCTGAACAGGACGGGGATGACGAGCAGGGTCGTCGAGACGGAGATGCCCAGGGAGTGCGAGAGGGCGAGACGACCTGGGCTGAAGAAGTAACCGGCGAGGAGGCTGATCGCCAGCCCCGCATATGCGAACTTCCGGAAAGAGAGCCGCGAATGCTCCGCCAGGAGGTTGGCGATGTAAGCCATGAGGAGCACACCGGAGATGACGGCGAGCAGCACGCGGGAGGTGTTTCCCAGAGCGAGACCCAGCTCCGTGATCCCTTTCGTCTCGACGAGCATGAAGCCGGCGCCGAGCAGGAAAAAATGCGGGTCGAGGACGGTTTGCCCCGGCAATGCGACGCGCATCGCGAGGAGCGTTGTGGCGAGGAGACACGCGACGAGGGCGATACTCGACAGCGGGTACCGCCGATGGGCCATGTAGAAGAAAGGCCAGTCGTCGGTGGAGACGTCGACATCCGGAGAGATCTCGCCGTAGCGTTTTATCCGCAGGGACGCGAGCTCTTCGGGATTCCGGATGCCGGACGTCGCTCCTGATACGAAGACGGTGCCGAAGTCGTATTCGGTCAGAAAGACGAGAGGAGGCTGGCCATCGAATGCCTCATCGAGCATCCGGAACAGCTTTCCGCCGAGCTGGCGCGTGAGCACGGCGAAGCTGAGGACGACCATTCCGTCCGGCTTGAGATGTGCCCGAGCGTCCCTGAAGGCCTCGACCGTATACATGAAACTGTCCAGCCTGACTTGGGAGTTCGACCCGAGCATCGTATGGGAGTCCAGAAGGCCGAAAAGGACCAGGTCGTAGCGACGATCCGTATTCCGAAGGAACGATCGCGCGTCGTCGGTGATCGCATTTACGCGCGGGTCGGAGTACGGGTGCTCGGGATGGAATTTTCGGCCAAGCGAGAGGATCGCGGGGTCGATCTCCACGGCATCGACCAACTCGGCTCCGTTCCGAAGCGCGGCGGCGACGTCGTTACCCGTCCCCGCTCCCATCACGAGAACGCTCTTCGAATTCTCCCGCAGCCGGAACGGAAGGTTGTAATGCCGGGCGGGCAGACGGGGCCCGAGGACATCCGAAGCCGAGGTTCCCGAAAGGTCGAATATCCGCTGGTAGTACACGTGGTTGACGTTCAGGGTGAACGGCATTTTCGAGGACGTCCAGCTGACGATCTGATACGGGGTGTAGAGGATCTGTTGCTCGACTGGCACTCCAAGACGGCCGCCGAAGCGCAGGAAATCCGGTAGCGGATAGGAAAGCACGGCGAGCAGCGTGAAGCCCGGTACGCACACGAGGAGGAGGGGACGCCACGCACCCATCAGCAGAGAGAGCGACAGGAGCAGCCCGGTCATCCAGACGGCCGGGGGCGTCCAGAGCTCCGAGAGAAAGCCGAACGCCAGCACTCCCGCGAGACTCCCCGCCAGGTTCAGGCCATAGCCCGGAAGCGGTTCCAGGCGGTCCATGGCCCAGGCAAGAGTCTGTCCGACGGGAGCGAGCGTGAACGCGGTCACCAGAAAGATTCCGGACAGGAAGAGCAGCACGTACGCGAGCTCGAACGGGCTCTTGACGCCTGAAAGCCCCATGAGCTGCTCTTCGCTGATCGGGCTGTTCAGACCGAGGGTCCCCTGCAGCAAATGCAGCGGAATGATCTGGAGCGCCAGACCCAGCGGCACGAGCGGGAGGAGAAGGCTCTTCCTGTCTTTGAGCGCCAATCCCAGTCCCAGGCCTAGGAAACAGGAGAGGAGGCTGATGTTCTTGAAGAATGCGAAAACCTGAAACAGGCTCGACTGCCAGCGGATCAACATGATTTCCGCGTAGAGCCCGATGAAGCTGAGCAGGAGGATCGGCCAGCGCGGGCGCGCCGCGAGCACCCCTTCGAAATGAACCGTGAATTCGCCGGCCGCTTCTTTGGCCCACGAAGCCAACGCGAGCCAGAGCGGGCGCAAGAGAAACCACCCGCCGAGCAGCACCGAGAGGAGCCCGGCGCCCCTCAGGACCGAACCGATGGCGAGACCCGGCACCCCCCGCCCGGCCGAAGCGGCGCCGAGGACATAGAGCAGACCGACC
>CALAQS010000319.1 GCA_937888435.1 uncultured Acidobacteriota bacterium | reverse complement strand
AACCGGTCCACCTTGGGCATCGCCCTCGCGAGCCTCTTCAACGACGTGTCGCACGAGCTCGGCACGGCAGTCCTGCCCGCCCTGCTCCTGGCGCTCGGAGCGGGCCCCGCGGCCCTCGGGTGGATCGAAGGCAGCGCCGACGGCCTGTCCGCGCTCGCGAAGCTCTGGGGCGGCGTGATGACGGATCGGGTGAACCGGAGAAAGCCTCTGGCCTCGATTGGCTATCTCGTCACGGCCCTCGGGGTCGCCGCCATCGGTCTCTGCACGAGCTGGGCGCAGGTTCTCGGCTGCCGCGTGGCCGCGTGGATCGGGCGCGGCAGCCGTTCGGCGCCGCGCGATGTTCTGATGGCGGAGGCCACGACACCCGCGACGACCGGGAAGGCTTTCGGCATGGAGCGCGCGGGCGACGCTCTCGGCGCCGTCATCGGCCCGCTCGTGGCCGTCGCCCTGCTCGCACGGGGTGTCGAGGCGCGGCACGTCATGTTCGCCTCGCTCGTCCCCGGTCTTCTGGCCTTTCTTTCAATCGTGCTTCTCGTCCGCGAGAGGCCGGCGGCCCTCCGCCCGGGGCGCGCGCGATCGTTTCTCGGCAGCCTTCGCGGAACGGGCAAGCCGTTCCACCGGTATCTCGCCGCGATCCTCCTCTTCGGGTCCGGAGACTTCTCGCGGACGTTGCTCATCCTCTACGCGACGCAGCACCTCACCGGCAGCGTCTTCTCCTGGAAGGCCGGCACGCTCGCGATCGCCCTCTATGTGCTCCACAACGCGGTCAGCTCCGCGGCGGCGTTTCCGATCGGCGCGCTGACGGACCGCGTCGGCCGCCGGCCGGTGCTCATCGCCGGATACCTGTTCGCCGCCGCGACGACCGCGGGCTTCGCGCTGCTGCCGGCGACGCCGCTCGCGCTCGCGTTCCTCTTCATCTGCTCGGGGACTTACATCGCGTGCGAGGAAGTCGCCGAGAAGGCCTACGCGGTCCAGCTCCTTCCTGAAGCCGTCCGCGGGACGGGTCTCGGAGCGCTTGCGGCAGCCAACGGGGTCGGCGACTTCATTTCCAGCGGCCTCGTTGGCATGCTTTGGGCCGCCTTCCCGGCCACGGAAGCGCCGGGGTTCTTCGTCGCGGCGGCCTTCCAGCTCGCAGGCGCACTCACCCTCGCGTCCCAGCGGACGCGCCCATCACCGGTCATCGCCGTTTCATGAAGGAGAGAGTCATGTCGAACATCCGTCGCATCCACGCCCGCGAAGTCCTCGACTCGCGCGGGAATCCCACCGTCGAGGTCGAGGTCGAGCTGAGGGACGGCTCTTGCGGCTCGGCGATCGTACCCTCGGGCGCCTCCACCGGAGAGCGTGAGGCCGTCGAGCTCCGCGACGTGAAGTCGAAGAGGTACGGTGGCAAGGGAGTCCGCAAGGCCGTCGCGAACGTCAACGAGGTCATCGCGCCGAGGTTGCGAGGCAGGAACGCCCTCGAACAGGCGGAGATCGACCGGCGAATGATCGATCTCGACGGCACGCCCAACAAGGCGCGACTCGGCGCCAACGCGATCCTCGGAGTCTCCGTCGCGGTCGCGAAGGCCGCGGCGGCCTCGAAGAAGCAGCCGCTGTTTCGGTATCTGGGCGGACGCGAGGCCCGCATGCTGCCCGTCCCGTGCATGAACGTCATCAACGGCGGCCGCCACGCCGACAACAACGTCGATTTCCAGGAATTCATGATCGCCCCGCACGGAGCGAAGACGTTTGCCGACAGCCTGCGCATGGGCGTCGAGACGTTCCACGCGTTGAAGCGCGTTCTGACAAAGCGTGGGTACGCAACCGCGGTCGGGGACGAGGGCGGCTTTGCGCCCCGCCTCAGGTCGAACGAGGAGGCGATCGAGGTCATTCTCGAGGCGATCCAGGCGGCCGGGTACTCGCCGGGCCGGCACATCTCGCTCGCACTCGACCCGGCCGCGAGCGAGTTCTATGAAGATGGGCTCTACCGATTCACGAAGTCGGGCGGCGACTCGAAGACCTCCGACGAGATGACCTCCCTGTGGGAGGACTGGATCTCCCGGTATCCGATCGTCCTCCTCGAGGACGGGCTCGCCGAGAACGACTGGGGCGGCTGGAAGCGCCTGACGGAAAGGCTCGGACGGAAGGTCGAGCTCGTCGGCGACGACATCTTCTGTACGAACCCGGAGATCATCGCCCGCGGCGTGAAGGAGGGCGTGGCGAACTCCGTTCTCATCAAGCTCAACCAGATCGGCACGATCACCGAAACGCTCGAGGCGATCGCGGTGGCCCGGCGCGCGGGCTACGGCATCTTCGTGTCGCATCGTTCCGGCGAGACGGAGGACACCACGATCGCCGATTTCACCGTCGCCGTCGGTGCCGGACATCTCAAGACCGGTTCCGGATGCCGGAGCGAGCGGATCGCGAAGTACAACCGGCTGCTGAGGATCGAGGAGGCGCTCGGTACGCGGGCGCGCTTCCCCGGGAAGGCGGCGTTCGTGAACGGGTCCCGGCGTCGCGCGTCGTGAGCCCCGCATGAGCGCTCCCGCTGAAGCCGTCGTTCCGGGGCTGACCTTCGCGAGCCTCACCGACGTCGGCAAGGTGCGACGCCACAACCAGATCACCCAAGATCATTCATTCGTCACCGAGCAAGTCCGGCTGGGACTGATAACGGCGCAGGAGGCCCGGCGCGCGCCTCTCCGCAACGTGCTGACGCGCGCGCTCGGCACGAAGGAAGACTTCGCGCCCGACGTCTTCGAAGTCTCGTGGGCCGCCCAACGGACCCTCCTTCTCTGCACGGACGGCCTGCACGGTGTGGTCGAGGATCGAGTGATCGAGGCGACGCTCGCCGAAGACCCTCCAGAACGGGCCGTGCGGCGCCTGATCGATGCCGCGAACGACGGGGGAGGCCCGGACAACATCTCGGCGATCGTCGTGCACTCTCGCGGCGCGTAGGCCGATGACCGGCGACTCGCTCGAGCTCGAGGCGGCGACGGAGCCGTGCGCCGGAATCAGCCCCGCCGTCGCCAAAGGCCGAGTTCCGTGGCAATCTCTACACACTTGACCAGACGCTTCCTGATTCGCCCGGGTGTCGCCGCCGCGTTCGTTCTCGGCGTCGTCGCGCTCCAGCGGTGCGCGTCGGCGCCGCCCGGGCCCGCAGGACGCACGGTGGTCATCTCGTTCGACGGCCTCGGCGGCGTGAGGCTGAACGAGCTGCTGTCGCAAGGGAAGCTGACGGCCGGCGGCTTCTCGGCGATCGCGGAGCGCGGCCTCCTCGCCGGGCGCGCCGTGGATGTCACGCCGTCCCTGACGCCCGCAGCCCACATCGCCGCGATCACGGGCGCGCCGCCAGCGCGGAACGGGATCGTCGCGAACCACTTCCGTGAGCCCGGCAGCCCCTTCGGCGCCGCGACGACGGGTTTTCTCGCGCCCATCGAGACCGAGACGCTCTGGGAGGCCGCGCACCGGCAGGGCCGCCGCGTCGGGGTGCTCCTCTATCCGGGCGCGGACGGGACGGACGCGCGGCGGCGCGGCGACTTCGGCCTGACCTGGCCCGACCGGCCGGCGAAGGAATCGGCCTTCGTGACGCTCGACCGCGAGCGTTGGACCGGCGTCGGCATAACGGACGCGGCCTCGTTCTCCCCGGTCCGGAAAGCGACCGTCGACGTGGCGGCTCCGGGCGGCCGCACGGCGCGCCTCGACCTTCTCGCGCGCGACACGACGGACGACGGCGTCGTCGACTACGACACTCTGATCGTCGCGCGAGAGGACGGGACCGCGGCGCCGGTCAAGCACCTCGGCTGGTTTGCGGTCCAGGCCCCGGGCGAGGGCGGACCCTTCACGGCATGGTGCCGCGTCGTCACGCTGGAGCCGACGCTCGCGCGCGTCGTCGTGTACGTGGGCGGCTTCTTCGCCGTACCCGCCTATCCCGCGGACTTCCGCGCCCGGTTCGAGGCGGCGCTCGGAGGCTGGCCGGGGCCGCCGGATGCGGCGGTTCTACATGCGGGCTCGCCAGAGGAGGGCGACGCCGCCGGCGAGGAGCAGGCCCAGCGCCTCGCCGAATACCTCACGCGGGCGATCGTCTTCACGATCCGGAACGAGCGCTGGGACCTCCTCGTCGCGTACCAGCCTCTCGTGGACGAGATCGAGCACCACTTCGAGCCCGGACCCCGCGGCGGCTCGGCCGAGGCCGTCACGCGCGCCTTCCAGACCGCCGACCGCTGCGTCGCCGCCATGCTCGCGTCCCTCTCGGTGCGCGACTCGCTCCTCATCCTCAGCGACCACGGCATGGTCCCGCTCGAGAAGTCGGTCGATCTCGAGCGGTATCTCGAGGAAAAGGGCTGGACGATCGCGCGCAAGGCCCCGGCCCCGGGCGGCCCGCGTGCCGCGCAGATCTGCGCGTCGAGCGGGATCGCGCACGTTTACGTCGACCCCGCCCTCGCGCCCGCAGCGCGCGCCGAGGCATCGGCGGAGCTCGTCCAAGACCTCGCGGGCCTCTCGGCGCTGCCCGGGAACCTCGTCGACGCGATCGTGCCCCGCGAGGCGCTCGCCCCGCTCGAGCTCGACAACCCGCGGTCGGGCGATGTCGTCGTCCTGCTCCGTCCGGGCATCGAATTCGCGCACTCCAAGGCATCCGTCTTCTCGGTTCCGAGCAACCGCGGGGGCCACGGCTACCGCAACGCGGACCCCGTTCTCGATGCCGCGTTCGCGGCGATCGGCCCGGGGATCGAGCCGTCGCGCCCCGCGACCGTGTCCATTCTCGAGGTCGCCTCCCGCGCGGCGCGTGCCCTCGGCATCGATCCTCCGCGCGGCGCCATGGCCGCCGGACGCTAGGACCGGACAGACGGAGTCACGCGTGTCCGAAAGCAGAGTCGTTCTCCAGGACCTCTTCGCGCCGTCGGGTCTCACGTTCGGTGGAGACGCGCCGTGGGACCCCAAGGTCCACGACGAACGCTTCTACGGCCGCGTCCTCGCGAAAGGCTCGCTCGGTCTCGGGGAGAGCTACGTCGACGGCTGGTGGGATTGCGAGGAGCTCGAGACGTTCTTCTGCCGTCTCCTCTCGTCGGGCGTGCCACAAAAGGTGCGGGTCTGGCGCGATCTCCTGCGAATCGTCCTCGCGCGGCTGACGAACCGGGGGCGCCGGTCGAGCGCATTCGAAATCGGCGAGCGCCACTACGATCTCGGCAACGACCTCTACGAGACGATGCTCGACCGGCGCATGACGTACAGCTGCGGGTACTGGGCCGGCGCCCGCAATCTGGACGAGGCGCAGGAGGCGAAGCTGGACCTCGTCTGTCGCAAGGCGGCCCTGAAGCCGGGAATGCGCGTCCTCGACATCGGCTGCGGCTGGGGTTCTCTCGCGGCCTTTGCGGCGGAGCGCTACGGAGTTTCAGTCGTCGGCATCACCGTTTCCAAGGAGCAGATCGAGCTGGGACGTTTGCGGACCGCCGGGCTGCCCGTGCAGCTTCTCCTTCAGGACTATCGCGACCTCGCCGGAACCTTCGACGCGATCGTGTCGGTCGGCATGTTCGAGCACGTCGGGCACCGGCACTATCGGACGTTTTTCGACGTGGCGCGCCGGTGTCTCGCCCCGGGCGGCCTGTTCGTCCTCCACACGATCGGAACCCGGCTGTCCGCCGTCTCGTGCGACCCGTGGATCGAGAAGTACATCTTCCCGAACAGTCTCGTTCCTTCGATGGCTCAGATCGCGGCGGCGCTCGAGAACCGCTTCGTCATCGAGGACTGGCAGAACATCGGGCCGCACTACGAGCCCACGTTGATGGCCTGGTTCTCGAACTTTCGCGCCGGCTGGGACCGGCTCCAGGGGCGATACACGGACCGCTTCTACCGCCTGTGGTCGTACTACCTGCGCGCCTGCGCGGGGTCGTTCCGCGCGCGGTACAACGACGTCTGGCAGCTCGTGCTTTCGCGTGAGGGGCTGAGCGGCGGTTACGAAGCGGTCCGCTGAGAAGGCGCGGCGGCGGCTTCATTGGGGGGCCGCGCCGCAGGCACAGTCGCCTCGGAACGCGTCGTTGCCCGGCGGCCTTTTGTTGACGTGGAAGCAGAAATCCGTCAGCTCTTTCGCGCCCGGGCCCGACGCCAGCGGCGGCGTGTCGGCGCCGACCTCCTGGAAACGAGCCGTGAGCGTGCCGTCCGAGAGGACCTCCATCCTGGTGTAGCCGTACTGGATCGTCTCGCGGTATTGCTGCGCGCCCGCGGTCCCGATGATCCAGCCAGGCAGCACTTGTCCGCGATGCTCGGGCGTGTCGTAGATGTTCTCCAGGAAATAATGCGAGTGGCTCGCCAGGACGTAAACGTGCTTGCGCTTCTCGGGCGGCGCCGCGAGGTTCTGCGCGCGGAAGAGGAGATCGTAGGCCTGCTGGCCCGAGCACAGTCCCGCGCAGGTCGCGTCCATGGCATGGCCGCGCGACGTGCTATAGGGAAGCGCGGCGTGCATGCCGGCGACGATCGTTTTCACGGAGTCGTCCGCGGCGTCCGCGGCAAGGACGCGCGCGAGCCAGGCGAGCTGCTCCGGCGAGAAGCCGGCGTCGTCTGCGTTGTCCAGGGAGATGAAGTCGACGCCTTTGCGGACGACCCGGTAAAACGTACTCCCCTCCGGAGAGACGTTGTTACGCGAAGAGTCGAGAACGCGCTGCTCGTGAATTGGAGATTGCAGCAGCCACTTGCGAAAGGCCCTCCGATAATCGTCGCGAGTCCTCCCGTAGAGCTCGTGGTTACCGATCGAAAGGAGCACGGGCGTCTTCTTGAAGCTTCCGAGCTGCCGCTCGATGAAGTCGTCCCACGCCGTGTCGACGTATTCGGCCATCTCGAAGCGGTCGAGCTGGTCCGGCGGCCGGTTCTTGCAGTCGTAAGAGGGGTGCCGGCGCTTCAGGATGTCGCAATCGATGTCATACATCCGCCGGAAATCCCCGAGGTGCCAGTAGAGCTCCGCGGGCGGGCCGGCGGCCGCGCTCTCGATTACCCTCGCGATCTTGGGTACCACGAGATCGCCGCAATCGCGAGAGTCTCCCGAAACGGCGAACGCCCAGGCGACCGGTGGGGGAGCCTGGGCAAGAGCGACAGGGGCCAGGGCGAAAGCGAGGGCGAGGGCGTGCCGGATGGGTTTCACCGCGCGATTATCACAGGGCAGGGGACGGGGCGCGGGCGCAGAAATCGCCATGTCGAGAACGCGAACAACTCGCTGCTAGCATCGCACGATGTCCGAAGACGGCGTGGATTCCGTTCTGCACGGCGAAATCCTCGAGCAGCCCGAGGCCGTCGCGCGACTTCTCGCGCGGGAGCGCCGTAACGCGGCGGCGCTCGCCGCTCTCTGGCGCCGCGCGGACATCCCGTTCGTCCTCGTCGCGGCACGCGGCACGTCGGACAACGCGGCCCGGTACGTGCAGTACGCGTTCGGGCTTTCCTCGCGTCTCCCCGTCGCGCTCGCGGCACCGTCCCTCGTCACCCTTTATGGCGTGCCGCCGCGGCTCAAGGGCGCGCTCGTCATCGGCATCTCCCAGTCCGGGCGCTCGCCGGACATCGTCGAGACGATCGCGGCCGCGCGCCGCCAAGGGTCGCCGACGCTCGCGATCGTGAACGACCCCGAGAGCCCGCTCGCGCGCGCAGCGGACGACGTGCTGCCGCTGCACGCGGGCTCGGAGCGAAGCGTCGCGGCGACGAAGACCTACACGGCCGAGCTCGCGGCCGTCGCGCTCCTCGTCCTGTCGTTCGCGCGGCGGAGAAAGGAGCTCGACGCGCTCGCGGCCGTGCCGGACGCCATGGGAAAGGCCCTGTCTTCCGAGCCCGCCGCGCGCCGCGCCGCGCAGAGGCTCGTGCACGCGGAGAGGGCCGTCGTCCTCGCGCGAGGCGTGCACTACTCGACGGCGTTCGAGATCGCGCTGAAGCTGAAGGAGCTCGCGCTCCTGCTCGCCGAGCCTTTTTCGGCCGCCGATTTCCAGCACGGCCCGATCGCGATGGCCGAGAGAGACCTTCCCGTCATCCTCGTGTCGCCTCCCGGGACGCGCCCCGAGGCCGAGATGCGCGCCGTCGGCCGGGACCTAGCGCGTCGCGGGAGCCCGGTGATCCGGATCGGCCCGCGCGGAGAGGGGGCGATTCCCGTGCCCGAGGTCCCGGAGCTTCTCGCGCCGATCGTCTCGGTGATTCCCGGACAGCTCCTCGCATACCACGCAGCGCTCATCCGGGGACTCGACCCCGACCGCCCGCGCGGCATCCGAAAAGTGACCGAGACGCGGTGAACGGCCAGCACGCGTCTCTGCTAGTGTTCTCCCGTGCGAAGGACATCTCTCCCGAGGGTCACCGGAGCTCTCGCCGCCGCCTGGGCGCTCATCGCGCTCGCGGGCTGCGCGTCCGCTCACGGCTCGATGGAGGGGCCGGTCGTGGCCGAAGCGAAAAACCTGCCCGACCACTTCATGGTCGCCGGGACCGGGCTCGCCCAGAAGGAGGAGCCGAATCCGGGTGAGCGCTGCCGGAACCCGATGCTGGATCCGCGGGATGGCACGACCCTGAACCTCGTGCGCTCGAAGAACGGCACGGGCGACTACCAGGTGCTCGGCCAGCAGTACGAGATCAATTCGACGTACGGCGTCGATTCCCGCCATCTTCTCAGGATCGACTGCGCGACGGGGAAGGCGCTCGGAATCGTCGACCAGTAGAGCCGTGCCGTTTTCCTTTCTGACGCACCTGTCCTGCACGAAGTGCGGAGCGCTCGAGGACGCGGGAAAGCTTCTCAACGTCTGCACGAGGGCCGGCTGCGGCGGCGCGCTCTTCGCGGAATACTCGGCGGCCGCGCTCTCGAAAGACGATACGGCCGGGCGCCCGCGCACGATCTGGCGCTGGCACGAGCTGATGCCCGCGCGCTGGCCCGAGGAGATCGTGTCTCTGGGCGAGGGCGGGACGCCGCTCCTCCACGCGAAGCGCCTCGGGGCGAAGAACGCGATGCCGCGGCTCTACGTCAAGGAGGAGGCGGGCAACCCGACAGGCTCTTTCAAGGCGCGCGGGCTCGGCGCGGCCGTCACGATGGCGAAGGCGCTCGGCGCCCGGAAGCTCGCGCTCCCGACCGCGGGCAACGCGGGCGGCGCCGCCGCCGCGTACGCGGCAGCCGCGGGTCTCGAGTGTCACGTCTTCATGCCGGCCGATACGCCGAAGGTCTTCAGGATCGAGTGTGAGGCGTATGGCGCGTACGTGACGCTCGTGGACGGCCTCATCGACGACTGTGGCCGGATGGTCGCGCAGAAGAAGGACGCGGAAGGCTGGTTCGACGTGTCCACGCTCAAGGAGCCGTACCGCGTCGAGGGCAAGAAGACGATGGGCTACGAGCTGGCCGAGGACTTCGGCTGGACGCTGCCCGACGTCGTCGTCTACCCGACGGGCGGCGGCACGGGCCTCATCGGGATGTGGAAGGCGTTCGGCGAGATGGAGCGCCTCGGGTGGATCGGCTCCGCGCGCCCGCGCATGGTCTCCGTGCAGGCGGAGGGCTGCGCGCCGATCCCGAAGGCCTTCGCGGAAGGAAAGGACGTCTCGGTGAGATTCGAGCACGCGCACACGTACGCGTCGGGCCTGCGCGTCCCGAAAGCCTACGCGGATTACCTGATCCTGAAGATCTTGCGCGCGTCGAAGGGCGAAGCCCTGACCGTTACGGACGACGAGATGCGACGCGGCGTCAACGAGCTGGCGTCCTCGGAGGGCCTCTTCGCCGCACCCGAGGGCGGTGCCGCGTGGGAGGCAGTCAAGAAGCTCGTGGCGGCGGGAAAGGTCGACCGCGGCGAGCGCGTCGTCGTCTTCGACACGGGCACGGGCTACAAGTACGTGGACTGAGACCTAACGGAGGCCGAACTTCCCGCGCGCGGCGGACAGCCGGTTGTCGATGGCTTCCTGCCGCATCGCACCCTGGAAGCCTCCCGCGCCGAGGGCGGCGTGCGTGCCTTCGGAGAGCGTCGCGCGCATGAGAGTAAGCGCCTCCCGTGCGTCTTCCATGCCCGTGCGCTCGGCCTCCGTCGTGCCGCCCGAGCACGCTGACTCGGCGCTGGAGATCGCGGAGGAGACGCGGCTCTCGGCGTCGCCCCATTTCGAGGAGTCGACCGGCATCGAGAGGAGGAGACGAGTCGCCTCGGCCAGAGAGCTGTTCGCGCCCTCGGCGGCCATCAGGCAGCCCGGGCCGGGAGACGTCGCGGCTCCGGCGGACGGGGCCAGAGCGGCGTCCTTATGTTCCTTTCGGTAGAACCACACGGCGAGAGCGATCGCAGCGGCGAAGATCAGAAACCTGCGCATGCGGCCTCCGTATGCGTCCTCAGCGTAGCACGCATCCCGCGACGATCCGGCGGTGGAAGAACGGACGGGACGGTAGACTCGCCGCGTGGAAGACGCCTTCGACGCCGACACCGTGATCGTCGGCTCCGGGTTCGGCGGGAGCGTGAGCGCGCTGCGTCTCGCGGAGAAGGGCTATCGCGTCCTCGTCCTCGAAAAGGGCACGCGCTTCGCCTCTTCCGACTTCCCGAAGTCGAACTGGAACGTGAAGCGGTGGCTCTGGCTGCCTTCGGCGGGCTGCCGCGGGATCTTCAAGATGACATTCCTCCCGCACGTCACGGCTCTCTCGGGAGTCGGCGTCGGCGGCGGATCGCTCGTCTACGCGAACACGCTCCCCGTCCCGGCCGACGAGTTCTTCTCCGCGCCGTCCTGGGGAGGTCTTGCCGATTGGAAGCTCGAGCTCACGCCCCACTACGCCACCGCCAAACGAATGCTGGGCGCCACGCGCGTGCCGTTCACGACGCTGCCCGACGAGGTTCTCCGCGAGGTGGGGAAGGACATCGGCCGGGAGGACGGCTGGTCGCCCACGGACGTCGCCGTTTTCTTCGGGGAGCCTGATGTGAAGGTGCCCGATCCCTACTTCGGCGGCGAAGGGCCGGAGCGCTCTGGCTGCACGCGCTGCGGCGGCTGCATGGTCGGCTGCCGGCACGAAGCGAAGAACACGCTCGACAAGAACTACCTCTGGCTGGCCGAGAAGCGCGGCGCGAAAGTCGAGGCCGACACGGAGGTCACGTGGGTACGGCCGCTCGAAAGCGGCGGCTATGCGATCACGGCGCGCGCCGGCCGCTCGCCGTTTCCGATCCTGCGAAGAACGCGGAGGTTCACGGCCAAGAACGTCGTCTTCGCAGGAGGCGTCCTCGGCACGGTGGAGCTTCTTCTCAAGCTGAAGGAAAGCCCCGCCGGCCTTCCGAAGATCTCGGAGAAGCTCGGCGATTTCGTGCGCACGAATTCGGAAGTCCTCATGGGCGTCGTAACCGAGCGGCGCGACGTGGACCTGTCGGAGGGGATCGCGATCGGCTCGATCCTGCAGACGGATGCGCACTCGCACCTCGAGCCCGTGCGGTATCCCGCGGGCTCGGGCTTCTTCCGCCCGCTCGCTATGCCGCATGCGCCGGGCGACACCGTCGGCACGCGCCTCTTGAACGCCGGCGCGATGTTCCTGAAGAGGCCATGGGCCACGCTCAAGGCGGCGTTCGTGCCGGACTGGGCGAAGTACACGATGATTCTTCTTTACATGAGAACGTCCGAGGGGACGCTCCGCATGACGCTCGGCCGCGGCATCCGGACACTTTTCCGGCGCGGCCTGACGACGGGGACCGGCAGCGGCCCGCAGGCGAAGGCGTGGGTTCCGGAGGCCACCGAGCTCGCGCGCCGCGTGGAGAAAAAGCTCGACGGCTACACGGAGAGCCTCGCGACCGAGACGCTCCTCGGTATCCCGACGACCGCGCATATCCTCGGCGGCTGCTGCATGGGAACGTCGGCGGAAAGCGGCGTCATCGACGACCGCCACCGCGTCTTCGGCTACGAGGGCCTCTACGTCATCGACGGCTCGGCGATTTCGGCGAACCCGGGCGTGAACCCCTCGCTCACGATCACGGCGCTCGCCGAGCGCGCGATGAGCCTCATCCCCGCCTCGGACGCGGCGAGCGGGGCGACGCGCGCCGCCTGAGCCGGTCCGCTACGCCTCCTCCGTCCTCTCCTGCCGCTTCAGGCTCCACATGATGAGGATGAAGCACACGGCCGCGACGTCGAGCAGCTCGAAGCCTGTCCAGAGCTGCCCGAACACGATCTTGCCGATGCCGAAGAGCGCGGTGTAGACGAGGATGATGCCGAGAATCCAGTTCACGAACGACATGGCGCCGCCGGG
>CALAQS010000318.1 GCA_937888435.1 uncultured Acidobacteriota bacterium | reverse complement strand
CCTGACGATGTACTCCGTCGAGCTGAGGACGAAGATCCTCACCCGAGGTGGCACGCGTTACACTTACTTCGACCAGGCCAGAGCGATCCGCGAATGAACCTTCGCTGATCCACGACTGACAGAGGCCCGCCGAGATTGACAAGCCTGCCTAACAATGCCTTGCAGCTGACTGCCTACAGCCTACGCTCCTGCGTCGCTCCGGCTTTCGGCAGCAGCTGTAGGGGCGCAATGGGAATTGCCGGGGGCCTGTGGGGCGTGAAACCGGCGCCATTCTGTCTCTTTCTCGGTGCGGCCGAGGTATTTTGACCCGGCCCCTAGACGGGCATTCTGGCCCGGCGGGGGCCTTTCATGCGCTCTTTCCGGCCGCCGCGAGGCGGCAGTCCTGGCTTCTTAAGGCATGTGTAGGGGCGCAATGGGAATTGCCGGAGGTCTCCGGCGCGTAGAAACCAAAGTCGCTCTCGGTTGCTTTCTCAATCCCGCTCCGTAGACGGGCATTCCGTCCGGACGGCGGTTTAGGTTCGAGTAATCGGCCTTTTCCTAGAAGGCTCCCCGGGCTGATGTCTCAGAGCGCGGTGGTCCGGGACTACCGGCAGCTCGAAGTCGGAAGACGCCGGTCGAACCGGCTCGTGCTAACCGTCGCGGGGTAAGAGGCTTCGCGCCTTACCGTTGCTGCCCGGTCGTGGTCCTTCAAGCCGGGAGCTCGCTGATCTGCGCCGAGTCGATAATCTCGATGCAGCCCCTCACGCTCATGGCGGCGGGACATCGAGTGATGTACGTCCTGAGCGCCTCGCGGGCGTCCGCGGTCTTGCCTAGCGGGACCGAGAGCGTGTACGCGACCCGGATCCTCGTGATCTTCAGGACGCCGTCGACGTCCTCGATGTCTCCCTCGACGTCCGCGCGGTAGCGGTCCGAGAACGTAGGGATCTTGCTTCCGGCCAGCACCGTGGCCAGTGTCCCCATCATTCAACCGGCGACGGCGCCGACGATGTGATCGAGCGTCGCGGCGTGCTCCTTGTCGGGCTCGACCTTGTAGAAACTCTTGATCCCGCCGTGGACGCCGTAGTAGACGGGTTCCGAGAAACCCTCGATCAGGGCCTTTCGGGTCGGGCCTTTCTCGCGAGTGATGTGGATTCGGGATGTGTGCACGATCCGTCCCATGAGATCCTCCCTTCCGCGCGAGTAGTTTCTCACGGGTGCATCGTCGTTCTGAACGACGAACACGCTCGCCTTGCTGTGGCCCGATTTCATCGGCACCACGTCAGCGAGAACAGGGGCATGGCTCGCTTGGCCCCGTCGATCGTGTCGGCGATGTTCACGGGAGAAGTCTTTCAGGTTCCCTCCGCGCCACAGCGAATCCGGCGAGGAACGGGAAGCCGAGGAGGCGCCTCATTTCTCGCCCTTCTTTTTGCAGGTTACAAAGTGGCTGTTGAACCGATCGCCCGGCGGGTCGCCAGCCTTCGCGTAGTCCGCGCGAGGCGGGTTGTACGTCTCGTCGAGCCTAAACCGTCCGTCAGGAACAGGCGTCGCATCGAGCGGTATCCGCACTCTGTCGAGGACCGTTTCAGTCCAGAAAATCCGGGCGTTGCACGAGGTGCAGCGTTCCTCCTTCACCGAAACAGCCTCCCGAGGATTCGCCCGAACGCGCGCCCGACGATGCGCCGCTCGACGCGCTGCGGGACCTTGCCCTTCTCTACGGCGTTCACGTCGCCAAGGAGCCGGGCGAGGCGGTACAAGAGGCCGCGGACCTTGTTGATGCTCACGGCGCCCTCTACTTCTTGAGAAGCGCCACGAGAAGCGCCACGAGAAGCGCGGCGATGGAAATCGCGATCGCGATCCACGCGGTTCTCGAGGACGATGCGTTAAGAGCCTTTACCTCATCGCCGGTGCCCTCGACGCTGACGCGCGCCGCCTCGACGGAGGCCCGCGTCTTCTCGATCTCGTCCCTCGCGTCGAGGACTGCCTTCGTCGTCGCGCCGAGGCTCGACTCCAGCCGGAGCGACTCCCTTTCCCGGAGTAACCCCGTGCGCGCCTCGCGCGCAGCGTCCATCCTCGCGCCCGCCGACCCGGTGGCCGCGACAAACGGCAGCACGTCGCGAATCTCTTCGCTTGTCATCCCGCGTGCCGCTTCGAGGATCTTGTCGGACTCCCATCCGAGAGACCGGATGAGCTGCACGTGCGGCTTCTCTCCGCTCACGCCCTCGCCTCTTCCGCCTTCCGGTACGCCCGCGTCCTATTCGCGCCCATGGCGGATGCTCCCTGCCTGAGAGTCTAGGCTTACAGTAACCACGCCGCCTGTCCTGTGACAGGATGTCGCCCTTCCCCCACCGAGCCACCAGCCCTCGTGGCGCGATGGCCCGACCGCATCAAGCGGCCGGAGACGGCGGTGGGTATCTGCTCCCGCGGCGCGACGTTGAGATCGACTCTCCCGCCGCGCCGCTCCTTCTCGGGGACACTCCTCCAAAGAAATGGAACGCCATCCGTGAGCGTAGGGGTGAAGAGCCCTGATAGGCTCAACCCACATGCGCGGGTGAATCCATGAAGACGATGTCGGACGCGGGCGAAGACGAACTCTTCGAACTCTGCTGGCAGGATGCCCGCGAGTTCGTGACGTCGAGCGATGCGGTCGAGAAGGAGGCAATCTGCGTGCGAATAGAGCGGCGCCTTAGCGTGCTGTCCGACGAGGATCGAGCGAGTCTCATCAAGCGTCTTGAGGTGCGGGACGGCGGGGAAAGCGAATGGGGGCTGGCGTCACGACGCGAAGCGATGGTGAGGATTCTTCGAGAGATCCTCGACGGGAGCCCGAAGAAATGAGCGTCGGCCGCGCCCGCGAGTCCTTCGCGTATCCAATCAGCACGTGCAGCGTCCATGCGAGGACCGCGAGCACTGCGATCTGGACAACGGCGGCGGTCGCCGGGTTTCCGAGGATCGTCATCCCCAACTCCCCGCTCATCGGAACAGCTTTCCGAGGATCCGCCCGAACACCTTCCCGACCACGCGCCGCTCGACGCGCTGCGGGACCTTGCCCTTCTCCACGGCATTCACGTCGCCGAGGAGCCGTGCCAGGCGGTAGAGGAGCGAGCGGAACGACGAGAGACTCATCGGTCTACTCGGGCTTCCCGCGCGAGGCGAGGGCTCGCCGAATGAGCCACTGGACGAACATTGCGAGGCCCGCGACCAAAAAGCAGAGGAAGGCTATGGCGCCGATGAGGGCCGCCCGCTCGACGTTGCTCACGCCCCCGCCTTCTCCGCCTCCCGGTATGCCCGCGTCCTGTCATTCCACATGGCGGTTACGTCCTGCCCGAGAGTCTAGGCTTGCCGCTCTCCCAGCGGCGGGGGGGCGAACCCTCAGGATAGGATCTCAGCTCTTCGAGTCGTGAGGGAACGAGCATGCAGACCTACCCGCCAGATCTCCTCGTCGTCCCCGAGCTCGTCGGTCTCGATCCTTTCAAGACACTCAAAGCTCTCGTCGCGCAGAAGCGCGAGGAGCTCGGGGCGCAAGGTCATGGCACGACGCTGAAGCGAATCGGGATCACCGTCCGATCCTTCGCTGCCTCGCAGAAGATCCTGCCCTCACGGAGGAGGCGAAGAAGAAGGATCCGGGCGGATTCCGTCTGTGCCTCCCGACTCGTGAAATTCTCGGCGAGGTGCTCGGACTCGTGGTCGATGTGATCGAGCCGGCCAAGCGGTAAGGCGCGACTTCTGTGAGCACCGGCCACGTTGATCAGCCCGCCTGGATCCGAGGTGCATTCGAGCCCCTGCGGACGAATTACTACTGCGGGTCGTGCCGTTCGTTCGTCCAGGCGCCGCTGGGCGCGTCAGCGATGCGCGCGTGCCCGACTCCGGGATGCACGCGGCCGACAGGGTTCGGGGTGTACGCGACGGTGCCGAGGCCAAGTACCGCCGTTCGTATTCCGGCCCCTTGACGGCTTTGCGCTCGCAGTAACTTCTCCGAGGTTCCCACGTCAGCGAGGACAGCCCTTTTTCGTCTTCATTGAAACGATATCGTTCCTACAGCCACAACCCTGCATGGACGCCTCCAACAAGCCACCGGCGAACCGTTACGAAGCCCTATATCGAGACTTCGACTCGGCGCTGATGCGCCGGATCCGGCGCGAAGCTTACGGCGAGGACATCGGGCAACACTCCTGGGTCGGGGCCGACGAGCTGCGCCGCGATACGGGCCATCTCGGGCTCACCCATTCCAGCCGGCTTCTGGATCTCGGCTGCGGCCCCTGCGGCCCGCTCACCTTCGTCATTGCCAGCGTCGGGTGTTCCGGAACAGGCGTAGAGCTGAGCGCTGCGGCCCTCCGGCTCGGGCGAGCGCGTGCAGCGTCGCTCGGCGTTGAAGCGCGGTTCACGCTTCGAGAGGCCGATCTGGACGCGCCACTTCCGCTCGAGCCTCGCCAGTTCGATGCGGCGATGTCATTGGACGTGATCCTCCATCTTCGCGACCGACTGAGACTCTTCCATGAAGTCGCGCGCCTCCTGCGGCCCGCCGGACGGTTTATGTTTACCGACGCGGGAATCGTAACGGGTTCCCTCTCGAGCGAAGAGGTGAAGAGTCGCAGTCCCTACGGCTTCACCCAGTTCGTCGCTCCGGGATGGAACGAAGGGCTGCTCGAATCGGCCGGCTTCCGGCTGATCGAGACCGAAAACCGGACCGCCAGCATGCTAAACAACGCCAGGGGGAGACTGTCCGCCATACAAGCGCATCGAGCTGAGCTCGAGAAGGTCTGGAGCACCGCCGGCTTCGAGAAGCAGCGAGATTATCTCGAGACCGTCATCAAACTGTCTGAAAGTGGAGCCTTGTCACGCGTGATGTTCTTGGCGGAGGTGCGCACGCCACAGGCCGTATGACACGGTTTCGAAAAGGACGCCGGCGATTCGTCGCAGGCAGACTCGCTTCGCTCGCCGCTGAGCTTGATATCGTTAGGCCTCTCCCGGAGGCCGAAATGAAAGAGACGACGCTCGGCCCCTACCGCTCAATCGCAGCAGGTCTCTTCGGTTTGGGTCTCTTCTCCGTGCTCTATCCCGCTATCGTTTGGTTGTTCGCACCTCGCCGGGTATTCGCCGTTCACCACGTCTACTTCCTTGGCGCCGGTCTCGTTCTTCTGCTCCTGGGCGCTCTCTGCGTCTGGATGGGGCGAGGTCGGGTCATCGGCAGTGAACGAGACCGACTCATTGGACCTCGCGGCTCCCCGGAATTGCCCACGCTTCCAGAAAGTCAGCATGCCGGGAGTCCACCTCGTCCGTCGCGCCCTGATTGAAGTATCGATTCTGAATCTCAAGAGTAGCGAGCGCTAGGTGGTGGGCTGCGCGCATCGCGTCCTCAGACTCTTTTCTCTGTGCTTCTGACTTGAATCGCAGCAAACCTTCCGGAGTCACTGCGAGGCGCGAGAAGATTGATTGACGCGTCGCGTGGAGCTCCAGTGTAGGGCGGTAGTAGTAGGGGAAAACGAAGTGGTCCAGCCAGGGCTTGCCCTTTTCGACATGCGGCGGCCTGCCCTTCTCTGCCAGCGTGTAATGGCTCTTCCATGAGGCTGCAGGGTAGGGATGACCGCAGCGGTCACACTTGTTTTCGAACTGCGACCTGAGGCGATCGAACGACGCGCGCACCTCGGCGATCTGGGCCTCTGTCAGCGGAGGGTTCTCGGGAAAATCGTGGAGCACGTTCTCGACGGCGCGGTAGAACTGCACGTCGCCAAAGTCGAGGAATCGCTCGGTCGCATCCGGCTTATTCGCCAGGTAGGCTTCAGTGATCGTCCTCTCGTACAGTCCGCGAAGAAGCTTCAGCGCGCCTATGCCGTACCCGTTGAAGCCAAGCTGGAGGATTTCATTGAAGTCCTCGATGCACGCGTTGCCGAGGAAGTAAACGACTCGGTCAGCAGGACCAGCAATGACTCGAGACTCGCAAACGATTTTCTGTGCGGAGGCAAAGAAGCCGGTGAGTTTTCCCTGCAAGCTCGGAAATCGGCCGCAGAAGTAGTGCCACTCTTCTGGGAAGCCGTACGCTTTAGGCTTCTCGTCCACGTTCGCTCCTTCAGGGAGGGCTGTTAACCGCCTGATTCTCTCCGATGCCGACCTGTTTACCGTTCTCAGCCGCTCTCGACATTTCAGTTCGTCAGAGACGCTGTCGTGCGCGAATCTTCTTCTTTCAGGCGCGAGCCGGCAGGTCGTCCTCGGCGGAGGCGACGCGGTCGCGCCCGGCGCCCTTCGCCGCGTAGAGCGCCTCGTCCGCGCGCCTCAGGCAGGCGGAGAAGGGCTCTCCCGCACCGCGATACCGCGCCAGGCCGATTGAGATGGTGCAGCTTACAGCCGCACCCTCGCGGCCCTCGACCGCGCGTGCGGCGAACGCCGTTCTCCATTTCTCCGCGCGCTTCGAAGCGCCGCGCATCTTGGCGTGAGGCATGACGGCGACGAACTCCTCACCCCCGACGCGGCACACGAGGTCCGAGGACCGCACGTGGGCGAGGAGCACCTCGGCCAGCTGCAGGAGGACGCGATCGCCCACCGCATGGCCGTGGGTGTCGTTGACGCGCTTGAAGTGGTCCACGTCGATCACGGCGACCACGAGGGACTCGCCGGAACGGTCGGCCCGGGAGAAGTCGCGTTTCATCGTCTCCTCGAGATAGCGGCGGTTGTGGAGGCCCGTCAGCGGGTCGCGGACCGCCTGCTCGCGGAGCTGCCCGTTCAGGCTCTCGATCTCCGTCACGCGGGCCGCGAGCTCGGCCTGGATGCGGCGCTGTTCGGTCACGTCCTGCTTGATGGCGATGAAGTGCGTGATCGCGCCGTTCTCGTCGAGGACCGGGGCGATCGTCTGCTCTTCCTGGTATTCGGAGCCGTCCTTGCGCCGGTTCACGATCGTCCCAGACCAGGGGTCGCCGCGCATCACGGTCTCCCAGAGACGGGCGTAGAACGCTTGATCGTGGCGGCCGGACTTCAGGATGCGGGTGTGCCGGCCAACGAGTTCCTCGGCGGAATAGCCCGTGATGGAGCACGCCGCGGGGTTGACCCACGTGATCGTGCCCGTGCGGTCGGTGATCACGACCCCGTTCGCGGCGGAGCGGAGTGCCGTGGCCTGAACGCGGAGAGTGTCGAGGCTCTGCAGACGGCTGTGCTCTTCGCGGATCGCGCAGGCGACGAATTGGCGGCCCGCCAGGGTGACCGGGCTCAGGGAGATGTCGACCGGAATGTCCCGTCCTTCGGCACGGCGCGCGAACAGCTGGAGACCGCGCCCCATGGGTCGCGGGGAAGGACGGGCGGAATAGCGCTCGCACTGCCGGGCGTGCTCGCCGAAACGCGGCGGCACCAGCGTCTCCACGCTCCGACCGCGGAGCGACGTCGGGGGGTAACCGAGGAGGGACCCGCACGCCGCGTTCGCGAGCACGATCTGTCCGGAACCGTCGACGACGAGGATCGCGTCCGCCACGGACTCGAAGAGCGCGCGGAACAGCGCGCCTTCGTCGACCTCGCCGCCCGACATGCGGGGGAGTGTAGCGAAATATTCCGCTCCGGCGGTGAGGGTTCCGTCGCACGCCTTACACCGCGCCAGGCCTGTTAACCAGCGGAGCCTCGCCCCGTCCGACCTGTTAACCGCTCTCAGCCGCTCTCGACATTTCAGGCCGCGAGAGAGCGCAGCAAGGGGTGAATTCGGCTCGGCGAGCGCGGCTCGCCGTTCTCAGTCCCGGTAACGGAGAACAGGCCAGCGCCGGAGCACTTTCCGGAAACCCTTCTGACTACAAGCCCTTTAGACGCGAAACCCCGCGACGTGGATCGCGAGGCATCTGTTAACCGCGAAGCCCTCTAAAGTTCGCGGGAGATAAGAGTGGCTCCGCACTCGGTCGGCTGCGCGAACCATGTTCTCTGTTTTCGAAGCCC
>CALAQS010000317.1 GCA_937888435.1 uncultured Acidobacteriota bacterium | reverse complement strand
CGGTCTGCGCCGGATCGTGCCGGAACGAGTTGAAGTTCTCTGTTTTGATGTAGGGATGCAATGGGAATTGCCGGGGGCTGTGGAGCGTAGAGACCAGAAGCACGCCCTCGGTTTCCGTCACAATCCGGCACCGTCAGACGGTCTTTCTGTCCGGACAGCGGTTTAGGTTCGAGTAATCGGCCTTTTCCTAGAAGGCGTCCCCGGAGTAATGACTCAGCGCGCGAGTCTTTGGGACCACACCCCGCTGGCCGTCGAGAAGTGGCGCTCCAATCGCACCGTATACATCCTCCGGGACGGCGCTCGAGCAGCCTAGGGCCCCGGGGTGGATGGCTCAGAGCGCGGTGGTCCGGGACTATCGGGCGCTGGAGACTGGACGGCGCCGGGCGAAGCGTCTCGCGCTGCGGATCACCTCACGAGGCCATCGCCCGGCGCTGCGCCATGCTCGCCTGGCTGAGGCGGTACTGCCGAAAGAGCTCGTAACCTGTCGTCGTCGCAGTCACCCAGAGCAGTCCCGCCGCGAAGCCGGCGCCGACGTCGGAGGCCCAGTGGACTCCGAGGTAGAGCCGGGAGATCCCGATGGCGAGGGCGAGGGTCGCTAGGGCGGCGAGCGCCGCGGACTTGCTTCTCCACTGGCGGATCGAACGGGCCGCGAGATACGCGAGGGCACCGAGGATGATCGTCCCGCTCATGGCGTGTCCGCTGGGAAACGAATAGCCCATCGCGTCGAGGACGGCCGCCTTCAGGTCGGGACGCTGCCTCACGAAATGAAACTTCAGTAATTGATTGAGAAGTGCCCCGCCCGCGAACGTGATCGCGAGATATGCCGCCCACCGAAAGCGGCGGCGCACGATCAGGACGGCGAGCACGGTGGCGACGAGCACTCCCATCCCGAGGGGTCCCGCCGCCGTCGTGACGGTCACGAACAGGGCACTTGCGAGGGGTGTCCTCCGGGAACCGAACCATTCATAGACCGCAGTATCGATTCGCTGGACGGTGGGGCTCTTCTCCCTCAACGCGGCCGCGATATCGGTGAACGCGTCGGCCGTCCAGACGATGAGGAGCGTTCCGATCGCGAGAGCGATGACGAGAGGGAGATACGAACGCCAGGTCTCGAGGCGCCCGAACCACGGTCCGAGACGAGCCTGGGCGCGAAGCCATCGGGCGAGCCGGCCGACAACGGATCGGATGCCCCGCATGAGAGGCGGAAAGAACGTGAACGTCACCAACCAGAGCGCAAGGAAAACGGCGCCGAAGCACAGCAGCGCGATCACGTGACTCACGTCTCCTTCGGCGAGGTTACGCTGCGTCCCACCCTCGAGCCCCGCGGACATAGCGTTCCTCAGGCTTCGGAAGGAAGGTACCGCGGTCCGGACTCCAGTCGAACCTGACGAGCGCCAGAGTTCCGGCTTCCAACCGCAAGACGTTGAAGGAGTTCCCCTCGCTTCGATGACGGTTCGAGGTGGCCGTGCCGGCGTGGATCACGAGAGCGGAGCGACCTTCGATCGGGTACCGGTCTGCCGTGCGTGCGGTGTGACTCACATGAAGGTGGCCGGAGAGGAAAAGGTCCGCGCCCGCTGAGGTGAAAACGGTCATCGCCCGCCGGGATCGGCCGACGACGTCGTCTTCGTCTCCTCCTGGAGGCACGTCGAAAGGATGATGCGTGACGACGATCTTCACGAGCGAAGACGGCAGAGGCGCCAGCCGCCCCCGCGCCCTCTCGAGCTGTTCTTCGTTCAGGCGGCCAGCCTTCCACGTCAAGGACCGGGCCGTGTTGAAACCCATAACGGCGATCTCCTGGTCGACGTAGAAAGGCTCCACGTCGGGCGCGATGATGGATCGGAATCCCTCGAGGGGAGACGTGAAGCGCCTCCACACGTTCACGAGAGGAACATCGTGGTTCCCCGGCACGACGATCTGGGGACGTGGGAGCGAGTCCAGGAAGGCGCGCGCCTCTCGAAACTGGCGGCGACGGGCGCGCTGTGTGAGGTCGCCCGAGACCACGACCACGTGCGGCCGGAGAGACTCGATGAGCGTGGTGAGAGGCTGCAGCGTCCGATCGGCCACGCGCCCGAAATGCAGGTCCGAGAGGTGAACGAGGGTACGCATGTCAGGCCGCCGGCACGACGACCCGCAAAGCCAACGGGCGGACGTGACAGCGGATCGGCGTCTCCATGCTGACGACCTCGCCATCCACGCCCACGAACTCGTGGGGGCGCCGCGTCTCGATCCGGACTTCTGTGGCCGTGAATTCCTCGAAGTCCTTGGCTTGCCTCAGCCGCCCCAGGAGCGCGCGCAGCGCGAGAAGGAGAAGGCTGAACGGACTTTCGCGCCGCGCCATGTAGAGGCTCAAAACGCCCGCGTCGAGCGCGGCGCGAGTCCCTATATTCAACCCATCCATTACGTACGAATTGTTTCCGATGAAGACGAAGGGCGTGCGACGAACATAGTCGTTGTCCTTCATCCGCACGCGGACGAGGAGGAGGCGATAGCGCAGGAGCGCGCGCCGGGTTGCGATCGCGAACGCCAGCCACTTGCTTCGTCCCAGACGCTGCTGAATCGCTTTACGGCGACGGACGACGGAAGGATATAGACCCAGGCTCGCGTTGTTGATGAAGACCTGCCCGTTGGCCTCGCCAACATCCACGTTGCGGATCACCCCCGCGACGATGACGGCGACGGCGTCTTCGACGCCGAGTGGCACCGCGAGATCCTTCGCGAGGTGGTTGAGTGTGCCGACGGGGAGGATGCCGAGCGCGGTGTCCGTGCCGGCCAGGACACCCGCGGCCGCGTGAAGGCTGCCGTCTCCTCCCCCGACGACGACGACGGGACAGCGGTCGGTGACGCAGCCTCGGACGAGGGACGTGAAGTCACCGTCCGCGCCGACATTCTTGATCTCCGCAGAGATCCCGTGCGAAGCGAAAGCAGCCAGGATCTCTTCTTCCCGTGCGACGTCTCTGACACCGGCCCGGTGGTTGATGATGACGGGAATGTGTGTCATGTGCAGAAGGGCACCCGCCCGTCACAATAGCGATTTCGGTGCCAGCTCGAAAGGAACGCTCCTTCGAGAGCGGCTCGAGGAACTGAACCGGCTCGTGAGAGTCGGCGATTGTCTCGCCTCCTGTTGATCTGACTCGGCGTTGAGCGCGGTAGGATTCCTCGCGAAGTCGCCGGCCGACGAAGGGCGCCTCTGCCGCCGGGGTTTCACTGACGGACAAGCGGACCCGGTAACATCGACCACGTGGACTCGGCCGCTTTCTTTGGCGCATCTGTCACGTCGTTGCTCAGAAACAAGCTGCGCAGCTCGCTCACCGTTCTCGGCATCACCATCGGAATCGCGGCCGTGATCTGCGTCGTGGCGATCGGCAACGCCGGACAGGCTCGCGTGGAGCAACAACTCCAGAACCTCGGGGACAACTTCGTCTGGATCGAAGCGGGAGGGCGTGCGGTGAACGGGGTACGGACAGGGCCGCGCGGAACGAAAACGCTCATCTACGCCGACGCCGTCGCGATTAAGAGCCAGGTGCCGTTGATCAAGAACGTCTCGCCGAACGTCGATGGTTCCGTCCAAGTGATCTATGGAAACCAGAACTGGTTCACGACCTTCCGCGGCGTCTCGCCCGAATACTTCGACATCAAGCGGTGGATGGTCGACCACGGAGCTGTGTTCGCACAGGACGACGTGGACCGGGCAGCGGACGTCTGCGTCATCGGCCAAACGGTGCGTCGCCAGCTTTTCGGCGTCGAAGACCCGATCGGTAAGGTGATCCGAGTGAGGAGTCTGCCGTGCAAGGTCGTGGCGACGCTCGCACCGAAGGGGCTTTCGCTGTCCGGCCAGGACCAGGACGACACGATTCTGCTTCCCTATTCGACGGCCCAGAAGAAGCTCCTGGGAATTACCTGGCTCGACGACATCCTCTGCTCGGCCATCTCGCAGGACGTCGTCAAGCTCGCCGGTCAACAGATCGCCGCGCTTCTGCGCGAGCGTCATCACCTTCGCCCGGAGGAAGAGGACGACGTCAACATCCGCAACCCCGAGGACGTGATTCAGGCGCAACTCGAGGCGAGCCACACGCTGACGCTCCTCCTCATCGCGATCGCCTCCATCTCGCTCCTCGTGGGCGGAATCGGGATCATGAACGTGATGCTCGTGTCGGTCACGGAGCGAACGCGCGAGATCGGCGTCCGCGTGGCGGTGGGCGCGACCGAGGAGGCCATTCAGCTCCAGTTCCTCGGCGAGTCCGTGATGCTGAGCGCCGTCGGCGGGGCGGCAGGAGTGCTCGTCGGCATCGTCGGCTCGTTTTTCGTCGGGCGTGCGCTCGGCTGGCCGATGCAGATGTCGGTTGAGGCGGTGATTCTCGCGGCGCTCTTCTCGATCGCGGTCGGGGTCTTCTTCGGGTACTACCCTGCGCGCAAGGCCTCCCGGCTCGATCCGATCGAGGCGCTTCGCTATGAGTGAGGTCCACACGGTGACTGAATCCCCCTTGCCGAAACTTCTACAGGGCCGGCGCAAACTCTGGCTGCTTCTTGCCGCCGCTGTCTGTGCGCTCGCCGTGCTGGTTGGCACGCGCCTCCTCAACCGCGGCGATCGCCTCACGCATCTCACCGCCAAGGTTCAGCGGGGAGAGATCCGAGACGTCGTGGACGCGACCGGTACCGTCAACGCGGTCATCATGGTCCAGGTCGGCTCGCAGGTCTCCGGAACCATCGCGAAGCTCAACGCCGACTTCAATTCTCGCGTCAAGAAGGGCGACGTCGTCGCCCTGATCGACCCGCAGCTCTTCGACGGTGCGTTAAAGCAGGCGGTCGCCGACCTCGAGAACGCGAAGGCCAACGTGCTTGCCGCCGACGCCAACGTCGTAAAGGCCAGGGCGACGCTCGACCAGACGAAGGCCGACTACGAGCGCGCCCAGTCGATGGTGAAGGACGGCGTCGGAACGCAGCAGGCGCTCGACCAGGCGAAGGCCGGCTACGAGTCCGCAAAGGCGTCGGTCGACGCCGCAATGGCGAATGTCACGCAGGCGAAGGCGCAGGTCAGCCAGAAGGACGCCGCCGTGGCGGTGGCGCGCACGAACCTCGAGTACACGGTGATCCGCTCCCCGATCGACGGAATCGTCGTTGCGCGAAACGTTGACGTCGGGCAGACGGTCGCCGCCTCGCTCCAGGCTCCGACCATCTTCACGATCGCGCAGGACCTCACGAAGATGCTCGTCTACGCGAAGGTGGATGAGTCCGACGTCGGCCGCATCCGCATGCGACAGCCCGTGACATTTAAGGTTGACGCATTTCCGAAGGAGGTCTTCACCGGTGCCGTGAGCCAGGTCCGGATGAATCCCACGACCGTGCAGAACGTCGTCACGTACGACGCCGTCGTCGAGTTTCAGAACCCGGATCTCAAGCTCTTCCCGGGCATGACCGCGTACGTGACGATTCCCGTCGCCACGGTCGAGGACGTCGTCAAGATCCCAAACGCCGCGCTCCGGTACAAGCCCTCGATGTCCCCGGAGGTCGTCCGTGCGCTCTATGCAAAACACGGGATCGACGCCGGGGTGAAGTCGGATGCCGCCCCTGCGTCGACCGCCTCGGGCGGCTCTAGGGCCGCACCCGCGGAGGATCGGCGGGGCGTGCGGGGCGAGGACGCTGTCGTCTGGAAACGTCTCGCCGACGACTCACTCGAGCCGGTCCGGATCTCCCTCGGCATCACGGATCACACGTACACGCAGGTGGCGGGCGTCCTCAACGGAAAGCTCGAGCCAAATGACGA
>CALAQS010000316.1 GCA_937888435.1 uncultured Acidobacteriota bacterium | reverse complement strand
CCACCGTAAACGTCGCGCGCGATCCGGATTTGATCCGGCCGATGTCCGACTCCGCGACGCTCGTATCCACCTGCATCTTGCGGAGGTCCTCCGCGATCAGGAAGAGGACGGGCGCCTGCAGCGATGCCGCAACGGTCTGGCCGACGTCGACGTTCCGGGAGATCACCGTACCGTCCTTCGGCGACCGGATGTCGGTGTACTCGAGATTCACCTGCACTTGATGGAGCTGGGCTTTCGCCTGCTCGACGGCTCCCACGGCGGCATCCACCGCGGCCTTGTCGGCCTCGGCGGTCGCCTGCGCGGTATCCCGATCGGCGTCGGCGATCAGGCGCCGCGCCGCGAGGATGACGTCCCGCTGGTACTGGCGCTCCGCGTCCACCGCCTGCGCCTTCGCCTTGGCGAGGTTCCCCTGGGCCGCCACCAGATTGGCGCGCGCCTGTTCCACCGCCGCCACGAACAGTCGGTCATCGATCTTCGCGATAAGCTCTCCCTTCTTCACGGGAGAGTTGAAATCGGCATGGAGGGCTGCGATCGCGCCCGACACCTGGCTGCCGACCTGTACGGTGACGATGGCCGACAGCGTGCCCGTGGCGGTGACCTGCGCGACAATGCGGCCCCGATCCACCTTGACCGTCTCGAAGCGCACCTGTTTCCGGGATCGCGCCTTCGCCATCTGAATCCAGCCGACCGATACGGCGATCAGAACGGCCGCCGCGAGGAGCCACGCGATCTTCTTCTTCGACATCCACCTCTCCGACACTCGCTGATCTTACTGGAGATCGCAGCGCAAGACGCTTCCAGGCCGAGCGCGCGACACCGCGACAAATGAAGGACGCGGATGGGCGCCAGCGAGATTACATCTGGCCCATTTCGGACTCGAAACGCTCCTTATCGGGGGCGGAATCCCCGGTAGAATGGCGCCCCGGTGAGCAGCCTTCCGCCCGGCCTCGCGGGCCGCAAGATTCTCGTCGTGGACGATGAGCCCACGATCCTCAGGATCCTCTCGTTCAAGCTGCGCCTCACGGGACTTCAACCAGTCGAGGCGACGAGCGGCGAGGAGGCTTTACGCCTCGTGCGCGAGGAGTCTCCGGACCTCGTCCTTCTCGACGTCTCTCTCACGCCCGGCCTCACGGGCTTCGACGTCTGCCGGATCCTCAAGGAGAACCCCGCGACGTCACGCCTGCCGATCGTGATGCTCACGGCCCGCACACTTCCGTCCGAACGCGACCTCGGCATGCGCCTCGGGGCGTCGAGCTACCTCACGAAGCCTTTCTCGACGAAGGTCCTCATCCAAGAGATCGAGAAAGCGCTGAGCTGAAAAGAGATCGGACCCGCTTACGCGGGCCCGATCGAGATGAATATCAGCCGGTCTTGCGTGGGCTGCCGCCGTGCGTGCCGCCGCCCCGGGGTCCGGAGCCCTTCGGGCCCTTCGGCGCCGTGTAGCCCTTCTTCTTCTCGGTGGGGGGCACCGCCTTCTTCTCTTTTTCGCCCTCGGCTTCGGCGCCCTCGGCCTTCTTCTCGGCCTTGTCGCTCTTTTCGCCGTCGCTCTTGCCTTCACTCTTGCCGGAGACGAGTTTCTTCGCTTTCTCGAGGAGCGATTGCTTCTTCTCCTCGGCGGCCTTTGCCGCGACCTTCTTCTCGGCCTGCCGGTGCGCCCAGTCGAAGTCGATGAACTCGAGGATCGCCATCTCGGCGCCGTCGCCCGGACGCCGTCCGAGCTTCAGGATGCGGGTGTAACCGCCCGCCCGCGACTGGAAGCGCGGCGCGATCTCTTCGAAGAGCTTCTTGACGGTCGGCGCCTCGGGGATCGTCTTCAGGACGAGGCGGCGCGCGTGGAGGCCTCCCCGCTTGCCCAGGGTGACCATCTTCTCGATGAGCGGCCGGAGGTCCTTCGCCTTCGGCAGCGTCGTCTGGATGCGCTCGTGGGTGATGAGGGACGAAAGCTGGTTCCGGAACAACGCCTTGCGATGCGCCGTCGTTCGGCCGAGCTTCCGGCCCGCTCGATTGTGCTGCATGGAACCCTCAGCGCCCCGCGCCGGCCGGGGACTCGAGCTTCATGCCGAAGGCGAGGCCCTTGTCGCGCAGGATGTCCTTGATCTCGTTCAGGCTCTTGCGCCCGAAGTTCTTGGTCTCGAGCATGTCCTTCTCGGTTTTCTGGACGAGCTCGCGAAGCGTCCGGATGCCGGCGTTCTTCAGGCAGTTCGCGCTGCGCACGGACAGCTCGAGCTCCTCGACGTTCGTGTCGAGTAGCGCGTCGAGCTCGCTCTGCGGCATTTCGGCGCCGGCCGTCGCCGCCGCCTCGTCGGTCTCCACGTTCACGAAGATCGCGAGATGTTCGCGAAGGAGGACTGCCGCCACGCCGACGGCGTCGCGTGGCGAGATCGTGCCGTTCGTCCAGACCTCGATGACGAGCTTGTCGTAGTCCGTCGCCTGGCCGACGCGAGCCGCCTCGACGTGGTAGTTCACGCGGCGGACGGGCGAGTGGGCCGAGTCGAGGGGAATCGTGCCGATCGGAGCCTCGGGATCGAAGTTGCGGTCGGCGGGCACGTAGCCGCGGCCCTTGCTGACCGTGGCTTCGAGCCGCAGGCGGCCACCGTCGGCGAGCGTCGCGACGGGCGCGTCGGGATTGAGAATCTCGAGCTGCGCGTCGTCTTCGAAGGCGTCGGCGGTCACGGCGCCCTTCGTCTTCACGTCCAGCGTGAGCGCCCGCGGGCCGTCGTCATGCAGACGGATCGCGAGACCCTTGAGGTTGAGAACGATGTCCGTGACGTCCTCGACGACGCCCGGCACGGCCGTGAACTCGTGCTCGACGCCTTCGATCTTCACGGCGGTAACCGCGGCGCCTTCGATCGACGAGAGGAGCACGCGCCGGAGCGCGTTCCCGACCGTCGTGCCCCAGCCGCGCTCGAGCGGCTGCGCCGTGAACCGGCCGTAGTTTCCCTTCTCTTCGTCGACCTCGAGGCGATTCGGACGCTGAAAGCCCTTCCACAACATGTGTCACTCCTGGCCCTGCGACTTATCCGCTGAGCGGCGCGCGCGGGCTCCTGTTCGAACGGTTACTTGCTGTAAAGCTCGACGATGAGCTTCTCGTTGACCTGCAGGGCGACGTCCTCGCGCTTCGGAAGCGTCACGACCTTGCCCTGGAACTCGGACGCGTTCAGCTCGAGCCACGCGGGGATGCCACGGCCCTTTGCCGTTTCGACGGCTCCCGCGATCAGCGGGTTCGTCTTGCTCTTCTCCTTGACAGACACGACGGCGCCGGCTCCGACGACGTAGCTCGGGATGTTCACTTTCTTCCCGTTCACGCGGACGTGCCCGTGGCGGACGAGCTGGCGCGCCTGCGCGCGCGAGCCGGAGAAGCCGAGCCGGTGGACGACGTTGTCGAGACGGCGCTCGAGAAGCGAGAGCAGGTTCTCGCCCGTGACGCCGCGCATGCGCTCGGCCGCCTCGAACGTCAGCCGGAACTGCCCCTCGAGGACTCCGTAGAAGCGCTTCAGCTTCTGCTTCTCGCGGAGCTGGATGCCGTAGCCGAGGATCTTGGACCGGCGCTTGCCGTGCTGGCCGGGCGGGAAATTGCGGCGCTCGATGGCGCACTTGTTCGTGAAGCAGCGGTCTCCCTTGAGGAACAGCTTCATGCCTTCACGCCGGCACAGCCGGCAGACGGATTCGCGATAACGAGCCACGGTCAGACCCTCCTGCGCTTACGCGGCCGGCAGCCGTTGTGGGGAATGGGCGTCGCGTCCCGGATGGAACGGATGTCGATGCCCGCGGCGGCGAGGGCGCGAATGGCGCTCTCGCGGCCGGCACCCGGGCCGTTCACCCGGACGTCGAGCGAGCGCACGCCGTGCTCCTGCGCGATCTGCGCGGCGTTGCCGGCGGCGAGCTGCGCGGCGAAGGGCGTGCCCTTGCGCGAGCCCTTGAAGCCGATGCGCCCGGCCGACGACCATGCGAGCACGTTGCCCTGCTGATCGGTGATCGAGACGATCGTGTTGTTGAAGGACGCCTGCACCGTCGCGAAGGCGTGCGGGATGTTCTTCTTTTCCTTCTTGGGGCCTTTTTTCTTGCCCTTTGCTGCGGCCGGTTTCGAAGTCGCGGAAGGTTCGGTGGGTGTCGCCATGTGTTTTCCTTACTTCTTCGTCGCTTTCTTCTTCCCGGCCACGGCGCCCTTGCGGGGACCTTTCCGCGTGCGGGCGTTCGTGTGGGTGCGCTGGCCGCGGACAGGCAGGTTCCGGCGGTGTCTCACGCCGCGATAGCAGCCGATTTCCATGAGACGCTTGATGTCCTGGGAGGTCTCCTTGCGGAGATCGCCCTCGACCTCGTACTGGTCCTGGATCGTCTTGCGAATCCGGGACACCTCGTCCTCGGAGAGGTCCTTGACGCGCGTGTTCCGGTCGACCTTCGCGGTCTCGAGGATCTTGCCGGAGCTGGGACGCCCGATCCCGAAGATGTAGGTCAGGCCGATTTCGACGCGCTTGTTCGGGGGAAGGTCGACGCCTGCGATACGTGCCATTGCGGATTCCTCTTCAGCCCTGACGCTGTTTGTGCTTGACGTTCTCGCAAATGACCCGCACCACGCCGGCGCGGCGGATCACCTTGCACTTGCTGCAGATCTTCTTGACGGACGTGCGGACTTTCATGCGAGACCTCGATTCACTTGTACCGGTAGATGATGCGGCCGCGCGTCAGGTCGTACGGCGAAAGCTCGACGAGGACCTTGTCTCCCGGCAGGATGCGGATGAAATGCTTTCGCATCTTCCCGGAGATGTGCGCGAGCACTCGATGCTTGTTTTCCAGCTCGACCTTGAACATCGCGTTCGGCAACGGCTCGATGACCGTCGCGGTTACCTCGATCGCGTCTTCCTTCGACATAAACCTTCTGTCTCGCCTCCGTCAGACCGCGACGGGAAGCGGATACTCGTGAAAGCCGGGCGCGCCCGTCTGCGCCGAGCCGGCCGAAAAACGCCCGAATCCGAGGACGACGGGCCCCTGCGCCGTCGCGACGACCGTGTGCTCGAAGTGCGCCGACGCGCGGCCGTCCTTCGTGCGCACCGTCCAGCCGTCGGCGTCGGTCGTGACGCCCGCGGCTCCGAGATTGAACATGGGCTCGATCGCGAGCGTCATGCCCTCCCGGATGATCTCGCGCTTGCCCGGCGGACCGTAATTCGGCACCTGCGGCTCCTCGTGGAGCGCCGTCCCGATCCCGTGCCCCACGAACTCGCGCACGACGCCGTACTTCCGAGCCTTCGCGACGGCCTCGACCGCCGCTCCCACGTCTCCGATGCGCCCGCCGACCACCACGGCCCCGATGCCGGCGAGAAGCGCGGCGTGGGTCGTCTCGACCAGCTCGCGGACCGGCTCGGCCACGGGCTCGAGAGCGACCGTGCGCGCGGCATCCGCGAAGTAGCCCTCCACGACGGCGCCCAGGTCGAGGCCCACGAGGTCGCCCGCTTTGAGGACGCGCTTCGACGACGGAATCCCGTGGACGACCTCGTCGTTCAGCGAGATGCAGATCGTCTTCGGATAGCCGCGGTATCCCGGGAACGCGGCCTTGCCGCCGCGCGACGCGATGCCGGATGCGGCCACGCGGTCGATCTCCTCGGTCGTCACGCCGACGCGACACGCGGCGATGCACTCGGAGAGAGTCTCCTGCACGATGCGCGCGGCACGCTCCATCTTGAGGAGCTCGGACTTGCCCTTGCAGGTGATCACGCCTTCACCGCCCGGCGGCGCGCCACGGCCGACTCCACGTCCGCCGCGACGGCCTCGACGGAGCGGTCCCCGTCGATCGTGACGAGAACACCGGCACTCGCGTACAGGTCCGCGAGGGGCGCGGTCTTCTCGCGGTAGACGCGGAGTCGCTCGGCGATCGTCTCTTTCGTGTCGTCCGAGCGGCCTTCGAGCGTCGCACGCTTGAGCAGGCGGTCGACGAGGATGGCGTCCGGCACGTCGATGAAGAGCACGTTGTCGACGCGGCCTCCGGTCTCCTTCAGGAGCGTCTCCAGCGACCGCGCCTGCGCGACCGTACGCGGGTATCCGTCGAAGATCGCTCCGCTCTTCGCGTCGGGCCCGGCGAGACGCTCTTTCAGCATCCGCGTCACGAGGTCGTCCGGCACGAGCGCGCCCGACTCCATGATGGGCTTCGCGATGGCGCCGAGCGCCGTCCCCCGGGCCACGTGGCCCCGAAGGAGGTCGCCGGTCGAGATCTGGAGAATGCCGGCAGACGCCGCGAGCCGCGACGCCTGAGTCCCCTTTCCCGAGCCGGGAGGGCCGAAGAACACGATGGCGGAAGGCATCGTCAGCCGCGGCGCCCCCGGATGCGGCCCTTCTTCAGGAAGCCGTCGTAGTTGCGCATCACGAGCTGCGACTCCACCTGCTGGACGGTGTCCATCGCGACGCCCACGACGATGAGGAGGGAGGTTCCGCCGAAGAAGAACGTGATGCCGAGCCCCTGCGTCACGAAGACCGGGAGATGCGTATCGAGCCAGGGCCCGATGCCCGGGATCCCCTGCACCTTGAAGCCCATCATGAGGAACTCGGGAATCAACGCGACGACGACGAGGTACACGGCTCCGATGAGCGTGATGCGGGTCAGCACGTTGTCGATGTAATCCGACGTGGCCTTACCGGGGCGGATGCCCGGAATGAAGCCGCCGTACTTGCGCATGTTCTCGGCCGTGTCGTTCGGGTTGAAGATGATCGAAATGTAGAAGTAGCAGAAGAAGATGATCCCGAGCCCGTAAAAGAGGTTGTAGAGCGGCTGGCCGATGGAGAGCTGCTCGGCGATCTTCTTCATGAAGTCGCTCTTGATCGCGGACGCGATGTACTGCGGAAACTGGATGATCGAGATGGCGAAGATGATCGGGATGACGCCGCCCGTGTTCACGCGCAGCGGCAGGTACGTGTTCTGCCCGCCGTAGACCTTCCGGCCGACGACGCGCTTGGCATACTGGACAGGAATGCGGCGCTGGGCCCGCTCCACGAAGACGATCGCAGCGACGACGCCGATCATGAAAGCGAGGAGGATGATCCCGGTGAAGAGCGACATGCCGCCGCGCTGAACCTGCTGGATCGAGTTGAAGACGGCGGTCGGGAAGCCCGCGACGATGCCCGCGAAGATAATCAGCGAGATCCCGTTGCCTATTCCTCGTTCCGTTATCTGCTCGCCGAGCCACATGACGAACGCCGTGCCGGTCGTGAGCGTCAGGATCGCCATGAGGACGAACGAGAGCTTGCCCGCATCCGATCCCGGGTCCCTCAGCGCGAGGTTGCGGCCGCTCGGCGTCGTCTGGCTCCAGAGCCAGAGCGCGATGCCGGCGCCCTGGACGATCGAGAGGACGACCGTGCCGTAGCGCGTGTACTGCGTGATCTTCCGGCGCCCCATCTCCCCTTCCTTCGAGAGCTTCTCGAGGTAGGGCCAGACGACCGTCAGGAGCTGCAGGATGATCGACGCCGTGATGTAAGGCGTGATGCCGAGCGCGAAGACCGACAAGCGCCTCAGGGCGCCGCCCGAGAACACGTCGAGGAAGCCGAGCAGGCCTCCGGCGCTCGCCTTGAAGAACTCCTCGAGGGCGGACGCGTCCAGCCCGGGCGTCGGGATGTGCGAACCGATCCGGTAGATCGCGAGCAGCCCGAACGTGAAGAGCACACGCTTCCTCAGGTCCGGGATCGCGAAGATGTTGCGGAACGACTCGAGGATCTGCATTACCGGGCCACGACCTCGCAACGGCCGCCCGCGGCTTCGATTTTTTTCTTCGCGCCTTCCGTGAAATGGTGCGCGGAGACGACGAGCGCCTTCTTGAGCTCGCCCGAGCCGAGGACCTTCACGCCCTGGCTCGTTTTCTTGACGCCGGCGTTTCTGAGAGCTTCGAGAGTCACGGCATCGCCCGCCTTGAACATGCGTTCCAGAGCCTCGACGCTGACCGTCGACCACTCCTTGCGGAAGATATTCGTGAATCCGCGCTTCGGCATGCGGCGGTGAAGCGGCATCTGGCCGCCTTCGTGGCCGCGCAGGTGCGAATAGCCGCTGCGGGAGTTCTGGCCCTTATGGCCCTTGCCCGACGTCTTGCCAAGGCCGGAGCCGGGGCCGCGGCCGATACGCTTCTTCGTCGACGTCGCGCCCTTGCGGGGCCCGAGATTGTGGAGTCCGTGCGACATGCGTTACCTCGCCGCGCCACCCTCGACGATTTCGACGAGGTGGCGGACCTTCTGGACCTGGCCCCGGACCGTCGGGGTATCGGGGCGGACGACCACGTGCCGGATGCGCCGGAGGCCGAGCCCGAAGAGGGTCTGTTTCTGATCGACGGGCGCGCAGATGCCCGACTTGACCTGCCGAATACGAAGCTGCTTCGGGGCGGCCGCTTTCGCGGCGGCCGGGGGCTGCTTCTTCTTCTTCTCTTCGGTCTTTTCAGTCTCGCTCATCCGACCTTCTCCGTGGTCTCAGGAGCCGCCACCGCCGGCGCTGCCGGGACCGGGGCCGCC
>CALAQS010000315.1 GCA_937888435.1 uncultured Acidobacteriota bacterium | reverse complement strand
TATTCTTCCGAGCAGCGAATTCGGAAATCCCCGCTCGATCCTTACGTCCACGAGCGTGCCTGGGCGCAACGCCGACTCCCCCGCAATGTTCACGACGCGGTTGCAGCGGGAGCGGCCGGAGCAGATGAGCCGCTTTCTGTCGAGACCCTCGACGAGCACCTCGAGCGTGCGCCCCTCCATCTCGCGGTTCAGCTGCCGCTGGATCTCCTGCTGAATCACCATGAGGCGCGCGAGGCGAAAGGACGCCTCTCGCGGCGTGACGTCGTGCTCCCATCGGAGCGCGGCTGTCTGCGGGCGAGGCGAATACGTGAAAGAAAAGACTCCGGCGAACCTCACCTCTTCGAGCAGCGCGAGGGTTGCGGCGAAGTCGTCGTCCGTCTCGCCCGGAAAGCCCACGATG
The DNA here is from genome assembly GCA_937888435.1 of uncultured Acidobacteriota bacterium. Taxonomy (GTDB): domain Bacteria; phylum Acidobacteriota; class Thermoanaerobaculia; order UBA5066; family UBA5066; genus Fen-183. The sequence continues at coordinate 15,217 of CALAQS010000315.1, read as the reverse complement.
ACGTCGGTCGAGAGCGCGAGGTCCGGAATGGTGTCGCGAAGAGACCCCACGAGGTCGAGATACTCGGCGCGCGTGTACTGGCGCTTCATTCGGCGCAACACCGCGTCGGAGCCCGACTGGACCGGCAGGTGCAGGGCGGGGACGACCGCGGGAGTGTCCGCCATCGCCGCGATGAGGCGGACGGAAAAATTGCGCGGGTGGGACGTCACGAAGCGCAGGCGTCGGAGCCCCGGCAGCACGCCGACCGCGCGAAGGAGATCCGCGAGATCCTCGCCGGTCTCCGGATCACGGAATGCGTTCACGGTCTGTCCGAGGAGCTCGATCTCCAGGGCCCCCTCGCCGAGCAGGCGGCGGGACTCGTCCACGACGTCGCGTAGCCGGCGATTGCGCTCGCGCCCGCGCGTGCGGGGGACGACGCAGAACGTGCAGTTCTTGTTGCAGCCCTCGATGACCGTAATCGCGGCTCGGTGCGGCGCCGAGCGCGCGATCGCGCCTGGCGTGTAGACGACCTCGTCCGGGTCGAAGCCCGTCTCACAGGGCCGGTCGTCCTCTTCCTCGACGCGGCGCAGAACCGACGGCAGGGCCTCGATGCGTCCCGTTCCGAGCACGAAGTCGACCTGCGGCAGGCGCTCGAGAAGTCTCTCCCCTTCCTGCTGCGCGACGCAGCCGCAGACGCCGAGCACGGTATCCGGGCGTTCGCGCTTCAGCCTCGCGAGGCGTCCGAGGCGGTCGTAGACCTTCTGCTCGGCCTTGTCGCGAACCGAGCAAGTGTTGAGGAGAATGACGCCGGCTTCTTCGGGCGACGCCGCTTCGGAGAATCCTTCGCGAGCGAGAAGTCCGACGAAGCGCCGCCCGTCGAGGACGTTCATCTGGCAGCCCCAGGTCTCCACGAAGACGCTTCGGGCCTGGCGGCGGAACGGGCGCACGCTCACCTCGCGAGCTTAGCAGGCGTCGGGAACGCTACCGCAGCCAGCCCGGAGGCGCATTCGACTTGCGGGCCTCCTCGGAGAGGTCCTCGAAGGCCTTGCGCGCGTCCTCGAGCTCCTGACGCGCCTTCGCGAGATCTTCGCGCGCCTTGTCCCATGCAGGCTTGACGACGGCGTCGCGCCTGTTGCCGTCGCTCATCGCGTAGAAGTCGTTCTCGAGCTGCTTCGCCTTCGTCTCCAGTTCACGCACCCGCAACTCGCCGTTCGAAACGGCCGCTTTCGAACGATCCACGATGCTTCTCCAGTCGTCTTCGCTTCGCCCCTTCTCGTCGCGAGCCACGTAAGGCGCGCTCGGCGACGGAACCGCCGTAGAGGCTACTTTTCCGGAGGCCTTGCCCGGAGGACTCTTGCCGGCTGCGCCCTTGGGAGTCGGCGTTGGGGAGCCGCCCTTTCTCAGGTTGTCGTTCGTTATGGTTCCGAGGGATTTTTTCGGCGGCTGATCCTTGCGCGCTTCCTTGGAGAGCCTCACCGCGTCCGCGAGCGAGCGTCCGGTTCCCGAGGTCTGGGGCTTGCCTCCGGAGAGGACCGGCGCGGTCGAAGTCGGGACCGGGGTGAGCGACGTCGCGGACGCCGGGGTGGGCTCCGGGGTCAGGCCGGACAACGCGGGCTCCTGCGCGGCGCTGGCCGCCAGAGCGAGGGACGCGATGGCCGCGAGCGAGATCAGCGCCTCACGGGTCCTTCCATTCATGGCCTCGATGTTCCTTCCCGGCCGTAGCGGTCCGCGAGCCGGACCACGTCGTCGAGCTCCGGCGTCGAGACCTCGACGACGAGGCAGTCGGCTTCACCCGCATACATCCGGTGCCGCGTCCCGGGGTCCAAGTGAAAGCTCTCTCCGGCACCGAGGTGGAGATCGGCCTTTTCCCCGGCCCTCTCGACCTCGAGTCCGAGGATTCCCTCGAGGACGTGAACCGTCTCTTCCTTGCGATTGTGGTACTGGTACGAGAGCGACTCTCCCGCCCGGATCAGGATCAGCTTGCCGGCGTAGCGCCCGGTCTCGGCGAAGATGCGCTCCTCTCCCCACGGCTTCGGGACGATCCGCGGCCGGCCGGCCCCCAAAGGCCTGATCATGCCCCTACCGTGGCGAGGTCGCGCAGCTCTTGCGCGAGGAACGACGAGACTTCATCCGCGGTCGACATCGAGAGCGCGGCGCGCGCGACGCGCTCGGCGTCCCGAGTGGAAACCCCGCGCAAGAATTCCTTCACCGCCGGGACCGTGCGCGGCCCCATCGAAAATTCGCGAATCCCGAGGCCGAGAAACAGCAGGACGAGCGCGGGGTCTGCCGCCATCTCGCCGCACACGGAGAGCGGCTTCTCGGCGATCCGGGCCGCGTCGGCGACGCGCGCCACGAGGCGCAGCACCGCGGGATGTGTCGGCCGGAACAGGTCCGAGACCGTCTCGTTCGCACGGTCCACGGCGAGCGTGTACTGGATGAGGTCGTTCGTCCCGAGAGAGAGAAAGTCCACCTCGGGTGCGAGCAGATCGGCGGTCATCGCGGCCGAAGGGACCTCGATCATCGCGCCGAGCGGGATGTCGTCGGGAACGGCGATGCCCCGCTCGAGCACGTCCTCTCGGGCCTTCTTCAGGAGAATCCGCACGCGGCGGATCTCCTCGACGCCCGAGACCATCGGGACGAGGAGACGGAGGTTGCCCGAAGCGGCGGCGGCCAGCAGGGCCCGGAGTTGCGTGGAAAACATCTCCGGCCGCGCGAAGCACAGGCGCACGCCGCGGAGTCCGAGGACCGGATTGACCTCGTCGGACCCGACGAGATGGCGGGCGCCTTTCTTGCCGCCGAGGTCGTACGTCCGAATCACGACGGGGCGGGGCGCGAGCCCCTCGAGGACTTGGCGGTACGCGAGAGACTGTTCTTCTTCGGAAGGGAACTCGTCGCCTTCCTTGGAAAGGTAGAGAAACTCCGACCGGAAGAGGCCGACCCCGTCGGCCCCGTATTCCAGAACGTCGCTGACCTCGTTCAAGAGCTCGATGTTCGCGCGCACGAAGACCTCGGCGCCGTCGTGCGTGCGAGTGATGCCGTCGTGGCTGCGCTCCTTGAGCGACTTCTCGTGGCGGGCCTCCTGGTCGCGGCGCTCCCGGAACAACGCGACGACGCTCTCGGAAGGCTCGCGCCAGACGAGTCCGTCCCGGCCGTCGACCACGATGCGGTCACCCTCCCCGATTTCCGCGAGGAGCTGCGGCACGCCGACCACCGCGGGAATGCCGAAGGAACGCGCGAGGATCGCGGCGTGGGACGTGCGGCCGCCGCGCTCGGTCACGAAGCCCACGACGCGGTCGCGGGGGATGCGCACGGCGTCGGACGGCGTGAGCTCGTCCGCCACGAGGACGATCGCCTCTCCTGCGAGGTCCTCCATCCTCAAGCGTGAGTACTCTTCGCCGCCGAGATGCTTTTTCAGGATGCGCGCGACGTCGTCGATATCGGCTCCGCGATCCGCGAAATCCTCGTCCGGCAGGCTCCGGAAGCGCGCCGAGAGGTCGGCAGTCGTTTCGGCGACCGCCCACTCGGCATTGACTTTCTCATGCACGATCCGGCGCTCGATCGGACCGAGAAAGGTGCGGTCCTTCAGGAACAGGGCGTGCGCCTGGAAGATCCCGGCGTACTCGGCGCCGAGGCTCTCTTTCACGTGCCGGGCCGTGGACTCGATCTCATGGGCCGCGGACTCGGCCGCCCGGCGGAACCGCTCGATCTCGGGCTCGATCTCCTCCGGCTCGAGAGTCCTCTTCGGCGAGGAATCCTCTCGCGAGACCCAGAGCACGGCACGCCCGACGGCAACGCCGGGGGACACGGGGATTCCGGTCAGCGAAAGTTGACGCTTCACCTAGTCATTTTACGCGCGGGTCAGTCCGCCTCGTCGAACTTCCGTTCCACGAGGTCGCGGAGGGCGGCGAGAGCCTGTTCCTCGTCGCTTCCCTCCACGCGCACGAGGAGCGGCGTGCCCTTGCCGGCCGCGAGAAGCAGAAGGCCCAGGATGCTCTTGCCGTCCACTTCCTCGCCGTCCCGCGTGAGGGAGACTTTCGCGTCGAACGAGGAAGCGGCGTGGACGAGCTTCGCGGCGGCGCGCGCGTGCAGGCCGAGCCGGTTCTTGAGCGTGAGGGTCGCCTCCTTCACCGGTGTGGCCCTCCGTAAGGGCCGTCCACAAGCTCGGCGGCCGCCACAATGGCGCGGCGGCCGCGCTCGACGAGCGTGTGCGCGATCTCGCGCGGGCTCTTGCCCTCGCGCGCGAGGGCACGCGCCTTCACGACCATGGGAAGGTTGATGCCCGAGACGATCTCGATCGCTCCCGGCTCGAGAAACGCGAGCGCCAGGTTCGACGGAGTGCCGCCGAACATGTCCGTCAGCAACACGACGCCTTTCCCGCGGTTGACCTCGGAAATCGCCTTCTCGAGGCGCCGGCTCGCCGACTCGGGCGACTCGTCCCAGGCGAGCGACAGGGCGCCAAGCTCGTCGGGCTCGTCGGGCTCGAGCATGTGCACCGTCTCGCGCAGCGCGTTTGCGAGCGGTCCGTGCGACAGAAGGAGGAGGCCCACGAAGGGGCCGGCGGGCATCGTCATGTTCAGTCGAGCGCCTCGTCCCTGTGCGAGACCCGCACCGGATAGCCCATCGTGGCGAGATCGCACGCGAGGCGCTCGGCGACGTAGACCGAACGGTGCCGGCCTCCCGTGCATCCGATGCCGATCGTGAGATAGGCGCGGTTCTCGCGGCGGTAGTTCGGAAGGCAGAACGCGAGGAACTCCTTGAGGTGTGAGTAGAAAGGTTCGGTCTGCGCTCCCGCTTCGATGAATTTCGCGACCTCCGGGTCGCGTCCCGTTCGGGGTCTGAGGCGCGCCTCGAAGTGCGGATTCGCGAGGAAGCGCACGTCGAAGCAGAGGTCGAGAGCGGCGGGGTGCCCGTGCTTGAAGCCGAACGAGACGAGCGACACCGCGAGAACACCGGGATCTCCGGGCTCGCGGAAGTGCTGCGCAACCGCGGCCCGCAGCTCGTGCACCGTCATCGCCGTCGTATCGATCACGAGATCGGATCTCATCTTCACCTCGGCCAGGAGGCGTCTCTCGAATGCGACCGCCTCGCCGAGAGAGCGCCCGTCCGCGAGCGGATGCGGTCTGCGCGTGGCCGAGAAGCGGCTCAGGAGCGCGCGGTCCTCGCAGTCGAGGAAGAGGACCGTGATCGGGAGCCGCTGGCGAAGCTTCTCCAGGAGCCCCGGGAAATGCTCCGCGAAGTCCGGATTGCGCACGTCGAGAATGACGGCATTCTTCCGCCGCGGCATGCGGCCCGCGGCGACTTCTCCGGCAAACTCCTCGAGCAGCGAGAGCGGCAGATTGTCGACCGTCGTGTAGCCGATGTCTTCGAGCGCGTGAGCGACGAAGGACTTCCCGGAGCCGGACAGTCCCGTTGCGACGACGAGGCGCGTCCCGTTTCCCGTCACCGCGCCCTCTCGCGGGCGGAGAGCTTGCGCCGGGCCCGCCGCGCGACGGTGAAGCGATCGGACGCGGATTTCCGCGCGATCTCGTCGTGCACCTTCGCGGCGATCTCGCGCGCCGCGTTGAACCCGCGCCGCTTGAGGAGATGGTTTCGGGCCGCGATTTCCACGAGGAGGGCGACGTCGCGCCCCGTCGCGACCGGCATCCTCACGCGCGGCACGGCGACTCCGAGGATGTCCTCGAACTCCTCGTCCAGCCCAAGGCGGTCGATCTTCTGCTGCGAATCCCAGTCGGTCAGCTGAATGACGAACTCGACGGTGTGCCTCTCGAGGACGGCCGCGACGCCGAAAAGCATCGGAACGTTCACGATGCCGAGGCCGCGCAGCTCCATGTGATGGCGGATGAGCCCGGAGGAGGATCCGATGAGGACGTCGTTCGGGAAGCGCTGGACGACGACGAGGTCGTCCGCCACGAGCCGGTGCCCGCGCTGGACGAGGGCGAGGGCGCACTCGCTTTTGCCGACGCCCGACTCGCCGAGGAGGAGCGTCCCGAGGCCGCCGACCTCGAGGAGGGTGCCGTGGAGAGTCGCGCGCGGCGCGAGCGACTCCTCGAGAAACGCGGTGAGGCCTTCGATGACGATGCTCGTCATGCGCGACGTCACGAAGAGCGGGACGCGGCGCCGGCGGCAGAGGCCCGTGAGAACCGGCCCCGGGTCGATTCCCTTCGTGACCACGACACAGGGAATCGGAAGCGCCGTGAAGGCATCGAGGCGCTCGCGAGCGATGCCCGCGGGAAGAGTCTTCAGGAAGGCGAATTCGCTCTCACCGAGGATCTGGACGCGATTCGGCTTCACGTAGGGCGTGAAGCCCGCGATCGCGAGGCCGGGCTTCTGCACGCGCGGCCAGTCAATGGGCCGCTCGAGACCCTTGTGTCCTGCTACCAGCCTGAGGCCGAGGGACGCAAGGGCGGTCGCCTGCAAGTCGCCCGCGTGCAGTGGAGGCTTCGTTCCGGTCTGGTCCTGCATCATCTACTCCGGGACGACCAGGCCGAGGGTTCCGTCGCGGCGGCGGTACAGAAAACGCAGGGCGTTGTCGAAGGTCGGATCGCGGAAAACGAGGACCTCGCGACGCGAGGCGGCGAAGGCGGCGAGGGCATCTTCCTCGAACATCGCGCGGGGGGAAAACGTCTCGCGCCGCGGCTCAACGGCCGTCCTGGGCTCTGCCGGCTGATCGGCAGGCCAGACCGCGGGGCTCCGCACCGCGGACGGCGTACGCTTTTTCACGCCCTTCACCTTCGTGTTCGTCTTGACCACCTGAGCGGCGACCCGATCCATGACGTCCTGCGCGGCGCTCGGCTGGTCCGCTGCGCGCGCCGTGGCGGTGAACGTGCCGCGGCGTCCGACGACGGTGACCTCGACCCCCACGTCCTGGCGCCCTCCCGTCACGACGACGCGCGCCTCCGCGCGACCCGGCAGCACGCGCTCGAGCTTCGCGAGCTTCGTCTGGACGATCTCGCGCAGGCGCGGGTGGAGCCGGATGTGCCGGGCCGTGAACGTCGTCTTCATGATTCCTCCTCGGGGCCGTCCGCGTGCGGCTCATCGGCCCGCTCGGGATCCGCCTCGTGCACCTCGGCCGCTGGCAGAGGCTCGCCGACGCGGCGGATCGAGCTCGCGGGAATGCGCAGCTCCTCACGATACTTCGCCACGGTGCGGCGCGCGATGCGAATCCCGTCGCGTAAGAGCAGCTCGGCGAGGCGCGCGTCCGAGAGCGGATGCGCGGGGTCCTCCGCTTCGACGAGGCTCCGGATCTTGCCCTTCACGGCGAGGGAGGACACGTCCTCCCCCATCGACGAGGCGATCGCCGAGTGGAAGAAGAACTTCATCGGGACGAGGCCGCGCGGCGTCGCCATCCACTTGTTCGACACGACGCGCGAAACGGTCGACTCGTGCATGCCTATGTCCTCGGCGACGTCGCGGAGGACGAGCGGTTTGAGGTAGGCCACTCCATAGTCGAAGAACTCGTGCTGCTTTTTCACGATCGACTCGGCGACGCGCACGATCGTGCGCTTTCTCTGGTCGAGGCTCTTCAGAAGCCATTGCGCGGCGCGCATCTTCTCCCTCAGGTAGCTCTTCCCTTCCCCGTCGAGGGCGCCGTCCCGCGCGAGCAGCATGCGCCGGTAAAGAGCCGACACGCGCAGCCGCGGCAGTCCGTCGTCGTTGAACAGGACGACGTACTCGTCTTCGACCTTCACGACGGCCACATCGGGCTCCACGTAGATCGTCCGGGACGAGTCGTACGCGCGTCCGGGCTTCGGGTCGAGGCTTCGGATCCAGTCCAGCGCCCGCTGAATTTCCTCCACCGGCACGTTCATCTGCCGGGCGAGAAGAGCTGCGGGCTTCGAGCCGAGCTCCGCGAAGCGGTGCGTGACGAGCTCCACGAGAAGGGGCGTCGCGATGTTTGCCGCCCGCGCCTGCAGGAGAAGGATCTCTGCGAGATCGCGTCCGCCGACGCCGCACGGATCGAACGACTGGAGGAACGCGAGGGCCTTCTCGGCCGTCTCCATCGAGCAGGGCACCGCACCGCACACCTCGTCGAGCGTCACCCTCAAGCACCCGTCCGGGTCCACGTTCCCGATCAGGAACCCGCAGGCCTCCCTCACGCCGGGAGGCGCGTCCGAGACGCCGAGCTGTTCCGTGAGGTGCGCCTCCAGGCCGGGCGGCGCGTCGGCCCGATTCTCGAGCGAGAACTCCTCGGCCTGCTCATTCATCCGTGGCGCCGTCGCGGTCGAATCCATGTAGTCGCCGAAGTACGCTTCGAGATCGATGTCGCCGAGCGCGTCCTGCAGGGTCTCGGACGGGGCCTCGACGACCGGTTCGGGAGCGAGCGCCTCGGGAGCGCCCGCGGCGGCGGGCTCCGGCGCGCCCTCGGCCTCCTCGGGCCCGGCGTCGGCGCTCCCGGGCCCCGCGCCCGGCGTCTCGGCGAGCTCCCGCTCACGCGTCTCGGCGGCGCCGGAATCGTCGTCAGGAGTGCCGGGGTTCTCGGGGTCCTGCTCCTCGAGCACCGGGTTCGAGACGAGCTCCTGGTTCACGACGTCCTGCAGCTCGAGGCGCGTCATCTGCAGCAGCTTGATGGCCTGCTGCAACGTCGGCGTCATGACGAGCCGCTGCGAGAGCCTCAGCGAGAGTTTTTGTTCGAGTCCCAATGTTTTTCCGGAGCTCCCCGTCAGCCGGGGGCCATGTCGATTCTAGCGCCGCGCCTCGGGGCTCAGTCGAGCCGGAAGCGTTCGCCGAGATAGACACGGCGCACTTCGGGGTCCGAGGAGAGCTCGGCGGGAGAGCCCGCCCGGAAAATGGCGCCGGTGTGGATGATGTAGCCGCGGTCCACGATCGCGAGCGTGTCACGCACGTTGTGGTCCGTGATGAGGACTCCGATCCCGGCGGCCGCGAGGTCCCGGATCACGCGCTGGACGTCGAGCACGGTGATCGGGTCGATGCCGGCGAACGGCTCGTCGAGAAGCATGAAGCGGGGCGACAGCGTAAGAGCGCGGGCGATCTCGAGCCGGCGCCGTTCTCCTCCCGAAAGCGTGTCGGCCACCGCATGGGCGAGGTGCGAGAGATTGAAGCGGTCGAGAAGGCTTCGCGCGGTCTCCTCGCGCGCCGTGCGATCCCCGGGAAGCGTCTCGAGGATCGCGAGCAGGTTCTCGAGGGCGGTCATCTTCCGGAAAATGGACGCTTCCTGCGGCAGATAGCCGAGGCCGCGCCTCGCCCTGCGGTACATCGGCAGCGCCGTGATGTCCTGCCCGTCGAGGAGGACGGAGCCCGCATCAGGCTCGACGAGCCCGACGACGATCGAGAACGTCGTCGTCTTTCCCGCTCCGTTCGGGCCAAGGAGACCCACGACTTCTCCCGCCGTGACGAGGATCGAGACGCCGTTGACGACCGTGCGGCCCTGGTAGGCCTTGGAGAGGCTCCGCACGTCGAGGACCGGCCCGGGCGCGCTCACGAGCCCTCCGGCTTGAGGATCGTTTCGGTCGGCACCGACGTGTCCGTTTCCACGTCCACCTGGGAGCGCCCCTGCCGGAACGTCAGGACGGCGCCCGTCGAGCGGTTTCCCTTTCCGTCCAGCGCGGTCGCAGGCGAGCCCTCGAGCGTGACGGCCTCGGTCAGGGGCCGCCAGATCGCCTTGGTGCCCTCACCTCGCCGGTGCTGCGCGCGGTCCACCACGACGACGGCGCCCCGCGCCTCCGTATACTCGATGGTGCGGTCCGGCGCGAGGCGGATGTCCGTGACGTCGGAGCTCATCGTCCAGCTTCCGGACGTCATCGTCGCATGCCCCTCGAGACGGACGGAGCGATCCTCCTCGCGGTGCATGAGGACATCGCCCGTCGCGTTGACGGTCTCGCTCGCGCGTCCGCCGGGCGGCGGCCGAGTGCCTTTCACAGGAGCCGTCTCGCGCCGGAAGAAAGCCTGCACCTTCTGCTCGGCCCGCAGCGTCTTCGCCGCGTCGTCCACCTCGAGGCTCCCGCAACGCAAGACGTTCTCGTTCTGCCACGCGCGGACCGAGCCGCCCAGGATGAGCTTCGAGGCGCGGCTCAGGAGGAGCAAGGTCTCGGACTCCGAAAAGAAAGGGCTCTTCCCGTCGCCGCCCAGGAAGCCGGGCCGTCCGGCGCCGGGCAGGTACGACGCCTTCACCGCTCCGGCCGCGTCCAGGCGTTCCTCGCGGGCGCTCCACGAGAGCGTGCGCGCCGCAATCGCGCTGCGTTCGTCGCGGTAGCGGGCGGGAGCGTCCGGCTCGCCGGAAAAGACGGCGGTCTCGTCGCGCCCGCGCAGTGTGCCGTGCGGCGCCTTCAGGACCGCTCGCGTGCCGTCCGCCGCTTCCACCCCGTTCTCGAACGTCGCCGTCTCGATCGAACGCCCGTCGTCCTGGAAGACGACGCGCGCGAAGCCCGCCGCGAGCGTCCGCAGCCCGGACCCGGGCGGTCCTCCGGCGCGGTTCGTTTCGGCGGCATCGAGGTGCTCGGGCACGGTGAGCTCGCGAAATCGCCCCTTCTCGAATCGCCCCGTGAAGCGGGGCGCGCGGGCGCGGCGAGCTCCCGCTTCGGCCGAGGGCCCGAGATCGAGCCGGGCCAGAACGTCCCCGCGGCCTTCCGCCGCGAGGGTGGCGGGCTGCCCGGACGCGTCGACCTTCATCTCGAGAACGTCTCCCTGCGCCGTGAGCGCCGCCGGCAACTGGTTTTCGTCGCGGAGCACGAGAAGGAACGCGTTCACCGTCGCCTTCAGGCGGCTCCCGTCCGCCTCCTCGAGCCGGGACACGGTCTCACTTCGGAGAACGAAGCGGTCCGTCTTCAGGACGGCGCCGCCCGTCGCCTCCATCGTCCCTTCGCGCGAGACGACGACGTGCGGGGCGGCGAGGTCGAAGGCGTGGCCGCCCTCCCCGCGCCCGCGCAGGCGCGAGTCTCCGTCGAGGACGAGCTGCCCGTCGCGAACGTCGAGCCGGCCCGAGGCGGCTCGCGCGACGAGGCCGGCGCGGAGCGCGGAAACGGGGCCTTCCGAAGCGAGGACGCGCAGCGCGGGCTCGTACCGGAACGAAGACGCGCTCACGCTCGTCTCCTCGCCCTCGATCCTCACGTCGTCGAAGACGCGGAAGGCGCGCGATCCCTCGACGAGCTCCGCGCGCGGCGCCCGCACCGACACGACCTGGGCGCGAGGGCCCTCCTGCGACTCGAAGACGACGTCCTTGAGGCGAAAGAGCTTTTCTCCCTTCTCCTCGAACTTCACCGCCTCGGAGGCGCGCACGCGGTAACGGCCTTCGGACGCGCGGGTCTCGTCGTACTGGAAGTCCCGGAAGCGCATCGTGTCGCGCTTTCCTCCGGCCTCGCGGAGCAGCGTCTCGGCCACGGGGTCGCGGGCGCCCTCCGTGCGGGCGCCGGGCTTGCGGTACGAGAGAAGAACGAGGAGCGTGAACGCCGCGGCGACGGCCGCGACCCCCGCCCGCGCGACCTGCCGGCGGGGCATCACGGTGCCGCCGGCACGAGGTCGACGACCGTGAGTGCGGGCCGTCCCGTGTAGGAGTCGATCGCGAGATTTCCGGCCACGTCCACGCGCCCGGCGCGGGCGGCAGGCGGAATGTCGGCGAGCGTCCAGCCCACGGCCTCCAGGCGCGTCCCGTTCGACGAGAGCGAGAGGCGCAGCCCCCGCTCGCCCACGGCCCGCCCGCGGCCGTCCCATTCCAGTCCGCGGAAACGGAGGAGAGGCTTCGGATTCTCCTGCCCGTGCGGTTCGAGCCGTTCCAGCGCGCGCGCGAGGGAGTCGTCCACTTCGGGCGCCTCCACCTCGGTATCGACGAGCAGCTCTTCGGCCCACTCCTCTTCGTCTCGTGCCGCGGCGAAAGCCGCGCGCAGATCGTCGCGAAAAGCCTCGAAGGACGCCGCCGGGAGCGTGAGGCCGAGCGCGGCGGCGTGACCTCCGAACTCGGACGTGTAGCGCCTTGCCACGGGTGCGAGCCGCGTAAAGAGCGGCGTCTTTCCGTGCGTTCGCCCGCTGCCCGACACGACGTCCCCTTCGCGGGCGAGGAGAAGCACGGGACGCGCCAGCTCCTTCGCGACGCGCGAGGCGGCAATCCCGAGCACGCCGCGGTGCCAGCCGTCGGCCGCGTCTCCCGCTTCCACGACGATCGCGTCGCGAGCCGGGTCGAAACAACCCGAAAGTCGCGCGAGAACGGCGTCGACGACGCGCTTCTGCACTTCGCGCCGTTCGTCGTTCGCGGCTTCGATCTCGTCGGCGAGAACCTCGGCCCGGGCGGCATCCGAGGTCGTGAGCAGCTCGAAAGCCCGCGCCGCGTGGTCGAGGCGCCCCATGGCGTTCAGGCGGGGCGCGATGCGGAAGGCGACCTCGCGCGTCGAGGGAGCGCGCCCGGCGGGAACGCCGGCGCGCCTGAGGAGCGCGGCGAGCCCGGGAGCGCGCGGATCCGCGAGGCCCGAAAGACCCCACGAGACGAGGACGCGGTTCTCTCCCGTGAGCGGCACCATGTCGGCCACGGTCGAGATCGCCGCGATCTTCGCGAGAGAGGCGAGCCAGCGGCGGCGCGCGGAGGCGTCGATTCCGACGCGCTCGCCGGAATGAATGAAGAGGGCTTCGGCCAGCTTCCATGCGAGACCGGCGCCGCACAGCTCCTTGAACGGGTAACCGCAGCCCGGCAGCTTCGGGTCCACGAGCACCGCGCCTTCCGGCAGCGCGGCCGGAGGCAGGTGATGATCGGTGACGACGACGTAGACGCCGCGGCCCGTGGCCTCGGCCACGGTCTCCACGGCCGTGATGCCGCAGTCAACCGTCACGATTCCTTCCGGATCGTGCTGCTCGAGCGCCCGCCGGAGCGTCGGGGCGCGAAGGCCGTAGCCGTCGTGCAGCCGATGCGGGATGAACGGGCGCACGTCGGCGCCCAGCTTTCCGAGGGCGGTCGTGAGGATCGCGAGCGCGCCCACGCCGTCGCAGTCGTAATCGCCGAAGACGACGACACGCCCGCCGCGTCGGGCCGTCGAGGCGAGGCGCTCCACGGCGGCGGACAGGCCCGCCATCGCGAACGGGTCGTGAAGCGCGTCCGACGCGGGAGTGAGGTGTGTGCGCGCGGCCTCCATGTCCTCGAACCCGCGCGCGGCCAGGACGCGCGCGAGAGCCGCGGGCAGGCCGAGCTCCCGGGAGAGACGACCCGCCGCGTCGGGATGCTGGGGCCGAAGTTGGCGCCGCACGAGACGCGGCGTGCGCGCCCAGGCGTTCACGCGCTCTCCCAGGCCCCCATGGCGCGGAACTTTGCATAGCGCGCCTCGAGGAGCGCCTCGACGGGCAGGAGCACGAGGCGTTCCAGCCGTCCGTCGATCGCCCGGCCGACGGTATCGATGGTCGCGACGGGGTCCGCGTGCGCCCCGCCCGGAGGCTCGGGCAGCACCTCGTCGATGACGCCCAGCGCCTTGCAGTCCGCCGCCGTCAGTCGCATCGCTTCAGCGGCCTCCTTGGCGCGCGCCTGGTCCTTCCAGAGAATCGCGGCGCAGCCCTCGGGCGAGATCACGGAGTAGACCGAGTGCTCGAGCATGAGGACGACGTCGCCGATTCCGATCCCCAGCGCTCCGCCGGAGCCGCCCTCGCCGATGACGGTCGCCACGATCGGGACGCGAAGCGCCGACATCTCGAGGAGATTCCGGGCGATGGCCTCCGCGACCCCCCGCTCCTCGCTTTCGAGGCCGGGGAAGGCGCCCGGCGTGTCGATGAACGAGAGGACGGGCTTACCGAACTTCTCGGCGAGCTTCATCACCCGGAGAGCCTTGCGGTAGCCTTCGGGGCGAGGCATCCCGAAGTTGCGCCGGATTTTCTCGCGCGTGTCGCGGCCCTTCTGGTGCCCGATCACGGCCACCGCGCGCGCCCCGAGAAACCCGAAGCCCGCGACGATCGCCGGATCGTCCGCGAAGGATCGGTCGCCGTGCCATTCCACGAAATCCCGGATGAGGATGCGCACGTAGTCGAGCGTGAACGGCCGGTTCGGGTGCCGCGCGACGAGGGTCTTCTGCCATGGCGTGAGGTTCTCGTAGATCTCGCGGGAGACCTTCTGGAGCTTGTCTTCGAGCTTCTCGACCTCGCGATCGCGCGCGGGGCTGTCCGCGAAGCTCTTCAACTCCTCGAGCCGCCGCCGCACGCGCTGGATCGGCTCTTCGAACTGAGCCTCGTTCGCCACGGGGAGACTGTAGCAGAGGGGCCGGGAGGTCGCTCGACAGCGCGGCTCTCCCGGGGCAAGCTCCGGGGAGAGACTTCTGCGAATGGAAAAGGGGTCCGGCGAGGGCGTTCCCAGCCTGGTGTGTCCGGCATGCCGCGGCGCGCTCGGCCGGTCGCCGTGCGCGCTGGTCTGCGTGGTGTGCGGCAAGAAGTTCCCAGTCGACGACGGTATCGCGGACTTCGCCGAGGGGCGGTACTTCGTCGACCACGCCGACCCCGAGTCCCTGTCCGAGGAGGCTCGTCGCGGATTCGAGAACGAAAACGCGGGGAGCCGCATCGAGGATTACTACCTGCCGATCCTGCGCGCGACGGGCGCGCGGCGCGTCCTCGACTCGGGCTGCGGGAACGGCGAGGCGGTCGACCTCCTCTCGGAGGCGGGCTTCGAAGCGTGGGGACACGACCTCTCGGCATTTCGCAAGTTGGCAATGGCGGTCCCGAACGTACCGCGAGCGGCTCGTCGTCGCGGACGCGCTGCGCCTTCCCTTCCTCGACGGCTTCTTCGACGCCGTAATCTCGTCTGGAGTCGTCGAGCACGTCGGCGTGACCGAGCGCGGTGGACCCGGCCTCTACCAGGTTTCTCCACTTCCCGCCAGGGACGCGCAGCGCGCCGCTTTCCTGGAAGGCCTCGTCCGCGTGCTCGCGCCCGGCGGAGTCCTTTACCTCGATTTTCCGAACGGCGCGTTCCCGATCGACTTCTGGCACGGCCCCAGTGCCGGGGGCGCGCGGTGGCATTCACCTTCCGAAGGATTTCTGCCGACCATGAAGGAGATCGATTCGCTCCCAAAACTCCTCGAGCCGGCTTGCCGCCTCTCGGTCCGTTCGCCGAATCGCCGGCTGCGATTCAACCAGGTGAGCGGCCACTGGTACGGATGCCTGTTCCGCTCCCCGATGAAGGCGTTTTACGCGCTGATGTCGGCGCCCGGCTTCAGGTGGCTCGCCGGCACGGCGCTGAATCCCTATCTCGTCCTCGAGATCCGGCGCCGCTAGAGCAGGTTCTGCGGGTCGACGTCGAGGCGCGGAGGATCCGGCAGCGCCGCGAGGA
>CALAQS010000314.1 GCA_937888435.1 uncultured Acidobacteriota bacterium | reverse complement strand
CAGCCATTTCATTTACCCCTTACTTCGTCTCGACGATCGCGAGCACTTCGTCCTCGCGGAGGATGAGGAGCTCTACGTCTTCGATCTTGATTTCGGTGCCGGCGTACTTGCCGATCAGGATGCGGTCGCCTTTCTTCACGTCGAGCGGAATCCGCTTGCCGTTGTCGTCGAACTTGCCTTCGCCGACGGCCTCGACCTTGGCCTCCATCGGTTTCTCCTTGGCGGTGTCGGGGATGATGATTCCGCCGCGCACCTGCTCCTTGGCCTCGATGCGCTTGACGAGAATCCGGTCATAGAGGGGACGAACTTTCATGGGACGCTCCTTTCGGTTCCTCGGGACGCCGCGCGAGGCGAGTTACCCGCCGGCAGCCCTTGCTTGAAATCTCTGGTTGTTCTCGCCGGACGCTTGTTAGCAGTCGGAGCCGGTGAGTGCCAGAAACATAGCTCTTGCGGACAAATCTGTCAAGTGGATCTATAGATTCTGCGTAAAAGACTTATCTAAAATGGATTAAAGGCCATTTTAGATCGCTTTGATCTCCTTCCCGGTTCGCCTGGAGGGAGGTTCGCCGACCCTTACAGCTCGCGCGAGAAGGAGGCGAGGGTCGTTGCGAGCGCACTCTTCTGCTCAGCCGTGAGCTCGGGGAAAACCGGGAGCGCGAGCGTCTCGTTCGCCGCTTTTTCGGCCTCCGGGCAGTCCCCCGGGCGGCCCCCGAGGGAGGCGAAACACTCCTGCAGGTGCAGCGGCACCGGGTAGTAAATCGCGTTTCCGATCTGCCGCTCGTCGAGGAGTTTCTTCAACGCGTTGCGCCGGCCCTTTCCGACGCGCACGACGAACTGGTTGAAGACGTGCTCGCGGCCCGCGGCCTCCCGGGGAAAAAGGAGCCCGCCCGCTTCGTAGGGGCGCCCGCCCGCCGCGAGATACAGCGCCTCGATTTCGGCCGCGTTCGCGCGCCTCGCGCGTGCCCACCCGTCGAGGTGCGGCAGCTTCACGTGCAGGATCGCGGCCTGCAGCGCGTCGAGACGGAAGTTGCCGCCCACGAACTTGTGGTGGTAGCGGCTCGTCTCGCCGTGCATGCGCATCGCGCGGAGCTTCGCCGCGAAGGCGTCGTCCTGTGTCGTCACCATGCCGCCGTCGCCGAACCCGCCGAGATTCTTGGAGGGAAAGAACGAGAAGGCGCCGAATTCGCCGAGCGCGCCCGCCTTCACGCCCTTGTACCCGGCGCCGAGCGACTGACAGGCGTCCTCGAGAACCGGGACCCCTTTCCGCCTCGCGACGTCCCGGATCGGATCCATGTCGGCGCACTGGCCGTAGAGATGCACGGGCTGGATGAGCTTCGCCCTCGAGGTGATCGCACTCTCGAGCTTCGAAGGGTCGAGGTTGAACGTCTCCGGCTCGATGTCGACGAAAACCGCCCGAGCGCCGAGGCGCGCGATGGCGCCGGCCGTCGAGAAGAACGTATAGGGCGACGTCACGACGTCGTCGCCCGGCCCGACGCCGAGCGCCATCATGACGGAGAGCTGCGCGTCGGTGCCCGAGGACATGCCGATCGCGTGTCTGGCCCCGACGTACGAGGCGACCGCCTTCTCGAAGGCCTCGACGCGCGGGCCGAGGATGAAATGCTGGCTCTCGTAGACGTCGGCCGTCACACGAAGAATCTCCTCGCGGATCGTCGCGTACTGCTTCTTCAGGTCGAGGAGCGGGACGGGAACGGCGGGCGCGGTCACGGTGGTCACGGCGCGGGAGGCTACACCAGCCCGCGGTCCACGAGCTCCGCCTTCGTCCATGCATAGACGACGGGCGCGAGAATGAGGCCCGGCACGCCGAACACGGCGTCGAAGAGCATCATCGCGGCGAGCGTCTCCCAGACAGCGGCGCCGATCCGCGCGCCCACGATCTTCGCGTTCAGGAAGTACTCCAGCTTGTGGATGACGACGAGGAAGACGACCGACGAAACGGCCGCCCATGGCGAGACGCCGAGGGACAGGAGCACGACGAACGCGTTGGAAATGAGGTTGCCGATGATGGGCAGGAGGCCGCAAATGAACGTCAGCGCCACCAGGGTGCCGGCGAGCGGCACATGGACCCCGAAGAGGGGAAGCGCGAGGAGCAGATAGAGCGCCGTCAGGGCCGTGTTCACGGCGGAGATCTCGATCTGCGCCTTCGCGACCGACCGGAACGCGACGTCGAAGCGCGCGATCCGCCTCACGAGAGCCGCGCCGAGCGGCGCCTCGACGTTCCCGGGCGCCCGGAAGAAAACGAGGACGCCGACGACGGCGCCCACGAGGACGTGCACGAGGCCGCGGAGGCCGATCACGCCCGCGTGCCGCAGCTCCGCCGCGTGCTTCGCGAGCCATTCCGTCTTCGCCGCCTCATCGCCGGAGGGCCCGGGAAGCGAAAGGCCGAGCCCTTCCAGGGACGCGAGAAGCTTCCGCAGCGTCACCCCGACCGAGGCCAGCAGCCCGGGCAGGTCGCCAAGCCGGCCCCGCACGAAGCCGTGAAGCAAAAGCGCGGCTCCTGCCACGATGCCGGCCGCCGCCAGGCCGAGCAGCGACGCGGCGAGAGCGCGCGCGACCCCGTGCGACACGCGTCTGCCCCGAAGGCGTCGCGCGACGCCGTGCAGGAGCATGTGCGCGAGGAAGGCGGCGAACAGCGCCGGCACGAGGTGGAACAGGAGCACGCACAGAAGTCCCGCCGCGGCGAGCAGGTCCGATGCGCGCTCGCAGCGGGCCGCGGTTTCTTCCGTCTTCGACGTCACGCGGACCGATTATCCGCTGCGCGGCGAAAGGCGCCGGCCAGCCGGTCGCACTCGGCGACGAGGGCGTACGTGAGAGGGAAGAGCACGACTCCCGCGGCGAGCTTGTAGAGAGCGATCTGATCGCGCTGCTCCGAGGCTCCCGGCACCCGGTTCGCGATCGCCCCGCACAGCCGGTACGGCACCCACCAAAGAGGCCGACAACTCCCCGCCCTCTTTCTCTTCACCTTCCAAGAAATCTTTCCTGATCCTGTTCGGCCCTTGGGAACCGCACCCTGAGGAAAGCGCCGATCGCGAAGACGAGGACGACGAAGAGCACGGAGATCCCGGCGCGGTAGCCGGTAGGGCTCTTGTCCGGGAAGAGTGTGAGGGTCGCCGCCCAGAGGAACGGCCCCAGCACGGAGGCGGCTTCGCCGGCGAGCGTGAAAAAGCCGAAGAACTCGGTCATGCGCTCTTTCGGGACGAGGGCGATGAGCCCGAGCCTGCCCGTCACCTTGATGCCGCCGAGACCGATGCCCGCGAGAACGCCGACGACCGTGAAGGCCTTCGGATCGCGCACGAGGAGCGCGAGGGCGAAGACCAGCACCCAGTTACCGAGCGCCACGAGCGTCGCCGTGCGGATCGTCACGCGCTGGCAGAGGAGGCCGTACAGGAGGCCGCCCAGGATCGCCACGGCCGTCGCGACGAGAAGGAGGATCTGCACCTGAGCGTCGTTCAGGCCAACGGCGTAGCGCGAGTATGTCGACATCTGGATCTGGATCGTGTGGATGACGTCGATGTAGAGGAAGTTCGAGACGAGAAACCAGAGGAGAGAGGGCGTCGAGGGGAGGGAGCGGATCGTCGCGAGAACGTCGCGCAAGGGGGACGAGGGGGAAGAGGAAGACGAAGAGGAAGAGGAAAATTTCTTAGAAAGGGAAGAAGGGCGGGGCAGGCGCGCGAAGAACAGAAGCGGGACGGCCGCACCGAG
>CALAQS010000313.1 GCA_937888435.1 uncultured Acidobacteriota bacterium | reverse complement strand
AGCAGCGGGCGATCATCCGGCGCTACAAGTACCCGACAGAAGACGAAGCCCGGGCGGTGCGGACCTACTACCGCGAAGCCAAGGACGTTGTCGAAGCACACCACAGGCGCGGGGGTGATTCGACGTGGCTTCTTGACGAGGCCGCCCGACTGGAGGCGCTTGCGGGTTACCTGGAGGGACAGAGTCGGACGAGGCTCCGCCATAACGTGCGGGGCCTTCGGGCATACGAGGCGAACTTCGCGATGCGACCCTTTGAGATTCTGCCGGGAATCAAGGCGCCTCTCACCTTCGGCGACATCCGAATTTCCGTCGTTCCCGATCTTCACGTGCATGAGGGGCGGAACGAGAAGGTGATCAAGCTCGAGTTCGGCGTCGATGCGCCGTCGGAGACCGAGGTCAAGGTCATCTCTCAGCTGATGTTCGAAGCTGTCCACGCGGCAGGGTTCCCCTTGCCCGCGGCGGGCGTCCTCTACCTCGACGTGCAGCGCGGGAAGGAACATCGAGGTGCGCGCGCGGGCTCACGGATGAAGAGCGACATCGAGGCCGCCTGCAAAACGATTTCGAACATCTGGGACAGCATCTAGGGCGGCACCGTGAGCACAGACTTCACTTTCGAGAGCCTGCCTGACGATTGGCGGCCCGAGACGCTCGGCAGCCTCTTCGACGTACAGCAAGGGAAGGCGCTCTCTCCGGAAGCTCGTGGTGGCGCTTCGCGCCGCCCATTCCTCCGCACTCGAAACGTGCTCTGGGGAAGGCTCGACCTCGGGGACGTCGACACGATGAGCTTCGACGACACTGAAGCTTCTAAGTTGACACTCCAGGATCTGGACCTCCTCGTCTGCGAAGGCGGAGAGATTGGTCGCACGGCAGTCTGGCGAGGCGAGGTGTCAGGATGCCTCTATCAAAACCACATACACCGGCTACGCCGGAAGACCGATGAAATCGACCCACTCTTCGTCATGTACTGGCTTCAGGCGGCCTTTCTTCAGTTAGGTCTCTTCGAGGGCATCGGTAACAGGACTACGATCCCGAATCTCTCCAGCGCACGTCTAAAGAGCCTCCCCGTCCCGGTACCGGAGATTCACGAACAGGGCGCCGTGGTCTTCATTCTCTCGAAACTCCAGACGGCGGTCGGCTTGGAAACGGCGCGACTCAGGGCATTGCGGGATCTCAAAGCCGGCACTATGGCTAGGCTGTTTCTCCTTGGGCTCCAAAACGAAGATGCCGTAGAGACGGAAATCGGCCCGATTCCGAGGTCGTGGAGTGTGGTGACACTCGGCAGGCTGTGCTCAGAACCGCTCGGCACAATTCAGACAGGCCCCTTCGGGAGTCAGCTGCACTCGTCGGATTATGTGGAGAGCGGTGTGCCGATCGTGAATCCGACGCACATCGCGAATGGGCGCATTGTCCGAACTCTAATCCCTCGAGTCGCGGAATTGGACGCGACACGGCTTCTCCGCCACCGCCTCCAAGTGGGAGACATTCTCTTTAGCCGAAGGGGAGATGTCGGAAGGCACGCTTATGTAAGCGAGCTCGAAGCGGGATGGCTTGTCGGGACGGGCTGCCTGCTCGTCCGCCCAGCGCCGGAGACTGTTGACCCGAAATTTCTTTCGTACGCGCTAGACCACAACGCGGTGCAGGCGTACCTGAAGACACATGCCGCCGGCACGATCATGCCCAATATCAACACGAGGATTCTCTCCTCCGTACCAATACCCGTCCCCCCGCCGCCTGATCAGGCGCCGATTGCAGATACGCTCATTCGACTTGACGCGCGGATTGAGGGCGCCGAGCACCGTCTGGCCCTCTTGCGTGACGTCTATGCAGTTTGTCTTAGGTCTCTCACCACTGGCGCGCTTCGGGCGCGGCCCTTCGGACCGGAGGAGGCGCCTCGTGTCTAAGCTCGGCGCTGAAAGGGAAGCAGTTCAGGATCCCATCCTCCTATACGGAGAGGAGATTGGCTGGAGGGTGCTTGACCCCTCCGAGGCGATCACTGAGCGCGGCGGCGAGAGCGGGATGTTCCTGCTCAAGACGCTTCGGGCGAAACTCCTCGAGCTGAATCCCGGCATCGTTACCCCGGCCAACGTTGACGAAATCATCCGGAAGCTGGAGAGCCTGCGCACGAGCATCGAGGGCAACTTCGAGGCGCTTGCGTGGCTTCGCGGGGAGAGGACGGTTTTCGTCGAATCGCAGAAGCAGCAGCGAAACGTGACGCTGATCGACTTCGAACATCCGTCGAACAACCTGTTCCACGTGACGAAGGAGTGGCGCTACACGAACGGGCAGCACGCGAACCGCGCGGACGTGATGTTCGTCGTGAACGGCATCCCCGTAGCGCTCGTCGAGACGAAGGCCGCAACCAAAAAGGATGCTGTCGACATCGGTCTCCGCCAAGTCCGGCGATATCACCGGGAGACGCCCGAGCTTGTGGTTCCGGTGCAGGTCTTCAACATCACGCAGATTCTCGACTTCGCTTACGGGGTGACTTGGAGCCTCGATGCGAAGGCGCTTTTCAACTGGAAGGACGAGGAGAAGGCGAACTTCGAACGGAAAGTAAAGCGCTTCTTCAGCCGGGAACGCTTCCTCAAAGTCCTGAGCGACTGGATTATCTTCTACAGGCGCGACGACGAGCTCAAGAAGATCATCCTTCGCCAGCATCAGACCCGCGCGGTGGAGCGAGTCGTCGAACGTGCGCTCGATCCCGAAAAGTCGCACGGACTCGTCTGGCACACGCAGGGGTCCGGGAAGACGTTCACAATGATGGCGGCGGCCGAGCAGCTTCTCCATCACCCCGCCTTCCGGAATGAGAAGCCGACGGTCCTGATGCTCGTCGACCGGACCGAGCTTGAAGGGCAGCTCTTCAGGGAACTGAGTGGGTACGGCCTGGACTTTCAGGAGGCCCGATCCAAGGTACACGTGAAGCAGTTACTGGAGAGTGGATTCCGCGGCCTCATTGTCTCGATGATCCACAAGTTCGACGGCGTTCCCGGCGGCCTTTCGGATCGCGACAACATCTTCGTGCTCGTCGATGAAGCACATCGGAGCACGGGCGGCGATCTGGGGAACTACCTTGTCGCTGCGCTTCCGAACGCCACGTTCCTCGGCTTCACGGGAACCCCGATCGACCGTACCGCCCACGGAGCCGGGACGTTCAAGACGTTTGGCGTCGACGATGCGCCGCGCGGCTACCTCGACAAGTACTCGATCGCGGAGTCGATCGAGGACGGCACGACGCTGCCACTTCACTACACGCTCGCACCGAATGAACTTCGTGTTCCTAAGGAAGAGCTGGAGACAAAGTTCCTGGATCTCAAGGACGCCGAAGGGATTAGCGACATCGAAGAGCTGAACCGGATTCTCGACCGGGCGGTCAGCCTCAAGACGTTCCTCAAGGCCGACGATCGCGTCGACAAGGTGGCGCAGTTCGTCGCGCATCACTTCAAGGAGAGCGTCGAACCAAAGGGTTATAAGGCTTTCCTCGTCGGGGTGGACCGGGAGGCCTGCGCCCTCTACAAGAAGGCCCTCGACCGTTCCCTGCCCTCGGAACAATCGGCCGTCGTCTTCTCTGCGGGCCACAACGACGAAGAGCTTCTCGCAAAGTTTCACCTCGACGAGGCGGCCGAGAAGCGACTCCGCCAGAGCTTCGTTCGGTCAGACAAGCTCCCGAAGATCCTCATCGTGACGGAGAAGCTCTTGACCGGCTTTGATGCGCCGGTTCTCTACTGCCTCTACCTCGACAAGCCGATGCGCGATCACACGCTGCTCCAGGCGATCGCCCGCGTCAATAGACCTTACGAGGACGCCCAGGGGACCCGCAAACCGTGCGGCTTCGTCGTGGACTTCGTCGGCATCTTCGCGAATCTCGAGAAGGCCCTCTCGTTCGACTCTGACGAGGTCGCGAGCGTCATCCAGAACGTCGACATCCTCCGGCAGACGTTCGAGCGCCTGATGAAGGGCCCGGCGGTGCCGTATCTCGAGCTGACGGGCGGCGCGCCCGACGACAAGCTTGTCGAGCGGGCCATCGAGTTCTTCGCCGATCCGGCTCGTCGGGACGCGTTCAATCACTTCTTTGCCGAGGTTCACGATCTCCACGGCATCCTGTCGCCGGATCCGTTCCTCAGGCCCTTCCTTGGCGAGCACCTGGCGCTCGCCAAGCTGAGCGCTCTCATCCGGCTGGCTTTCGCGCCGAGCACTAGCCCCATTCGCGACCTGGCCGAGCGAACCGGGAGAGTCGTTCGAGAGAGCGTTTCGGCCTACGGCTTCACGGGCACGCTTCCTCTGGTTCGCATCGATGAAGAAGCACTCGCCGCATTGAAACGTGACAGCAAGGATAAATCCGTTACGCGCGTCATCAACCTCGGCCGAAGCCTCACCACGACGATCGCCGCCGAATCAGTTCAGCAGCCGTTCTTGATTCCGCTCGGGGATCGAGCCGAATCGATCCTGGAAGGGCTGGCCGATCGACGCGAAACGACCGAGGCGGCGCTTGCAGAGCTGGAGAAGCTCGTTCGGGAGTACCTAGACGTCCAGGCCGAACGTCAGAGCCTCAGTCTTTCGCCGGGCTCGTTCTCCCTCTATCAGGCGCTCAAGCTCTCCGAGGTGGAGGAGAAGAAACTGAAGCCGCTGGCCGAGCGGCTGGATGCCGTTTTCTCTAAGTTTCCCGAATTCGGGGACAGCGCCGCCCAGCTTCGTGCTCTGAAGGCGGAACTCTATAAGGAGCTGATGCCCGCGGTCGGAACGGAACGCATGGTGAAGGTGGCGGACGCCGTCATGAGAGCCCGAGGATGAGTTCCAGAACGGGCACGCGAACACGCGCCATCCGGCGTCGACAAGAGCTGAAAGAGCGAGTCCAGTCATGGGCTACGCGAGTTGGCGTCCGGCCGCGTCGCGTCCGAATCCAGTCAATGCGAAGAAAATGGGCTTCCTGCTCGACGGTCGGCACGCTGACCTTCAGCCAGAGCCTCCTCGAACAACCGGAGCTCTTCCGAGAGTACGTAGTTGCCCATGAAGTACTGCACCTGGCCGTGCCGAATCACGGACGGCTCTTCAAGAGCTTGATGTCGGCGTACGTACCCGGCTGGGAAGAGATCGCGTATGGGCGCGTGTCGGGGGCCTGCGCGGCACGAACGATCCGAAAGCAGTAAATC